>CAYGBA010000017.1:0-27340 GCA_964347995.1 uncultured Candidatus Bathyarchaeia archaeon
TTTATCCTTCATATGGTATTTAGCACTTCCCTCTTATAATTTTGCACAAACAAGTGTTACAAAGAAAAACATAGGAGTCCTTAATCCCAGCGCGCGCAGTCTACAACCCTTTCGAGCTTGAGTTTTCCTACAGCGGTTTTCGGCTTAGAGTTTTCTTTGAGTGCATCTATATGCGCGCGTCTTATCACTCGTATCTTGACAGATAGAGGGGTTTCTCTATTTGTTCGAGGCGTATAATCTCATCAACCAATTTAGAGTAGGTTTCTGTTGCTGTCTTCTTCAGTTCACCATTGAGTTTTGGAATCTCTTTTCTAAGACGGATTGCCTTCTCCTTTAACTTACTTAGTCTTGAAGAATTAGCTTCAATAGGTGGCATGAGCATAACACGCTCGCATACTTGTCTGACATACGTCTTTGTATTTCTTCTTAAGTTTATGTGACTGTGGCACCACAGCAACATAATGTCAAACATTCGATACCTGGAGCAACTATTGCTTTGCAGGCGTGCGTGAGACGCCATCGTCACCGTTTTGTCTTTTCCAATGAATGTTCATGTTTTATGTTTAGGCTTTCTCCGTTGCTACGATTTTCTATATTTACATTTTCATGTACTTGTGTGGATTTTTTTCGAATGCCCTTTTGCATCCAGCGGCGCAGAAGTAGTAGGTTTTTCCCATATGCTCCGTTTTGTACTTTGCTTTTTTCTCGTCTACTTCCATCCCACAGACGGGATCCTTTGCCATGCTTTCTCACCTCCTTATTCCGTCATGATCTAGATTCCTCTTAACACGGGACAACAATGAGTTCGGCCTTTTTTTGCCAGTCCTGTATTTCGCCTTGTTCCCATTTGCTAGCATTCCACTCACGACTTCTTCAAGGTATGGCTGTCAGGAAGAGCTGATTTTCACTCTTCTCAGCAAGTTGGCGTTGGTAACTACTGACACTGAGCTGGTGGCCATAGCCGCCTCGGCGATTACAGGATGCAGCAACCCGAAAATCGCAACGGGTATAGCTACTGTATTGTAGATAAATGCCCAAAACAGGTTTTGCTTTATCTTCCGAAAAGTTGCTTTAGAAAGTTTTATGGCGCTGACTACGCTTGACAGGTCCCCTCTCACCAGGATAACGTCACCTGCTTCTATTGCAATGTCCGTGCCCGTACCTATTGCTATGCCGATATTTGCTTGCGTAAGTGCTGGAGCATCGTTGATGCCATCTCCCACCATCGCAACCATTCCAACCTCGTCTTGTAGCCGGCGGATTTCCTCAACCTTTTGGTCGGGCAGAACCTCTGCAAGCACTCGCGTGATGCCTACTCTTCCTGCGATGGCATTGGCAGTTCTCGGATTGTCACCTGTCAGCATTACTGTCTCGTAGCCTAACGTTTTGAGCTCTTCAATTGCGTCTATAGAATCTTCTTTTAACGTGTCGGCGACGGCACATACTCCGATGAGTTTCCCATCAACAGCTACGAGAACAGCAGTCTTTCCTTCATCTTCAAGATATTTCAACTTCCCTTCAACTGAAGCGGGGTCAATGCCTGTTTCCTTCATGAAAAGACGGTTGCCAACCTGAACCTTTTTTCTGCCAATTGTTGCGGTGACTCCCTTTCCACGCGTGGCCCTGAAATTCTTAACGTTGGACAGTCGAAAGCCCTTATCATCAGCTGCTTCAACAATGGCTTTTGCGATCGGATGTTCAGATCCTGCTTCAACGCTTGCTGCGATTTCCAACACTTCTTTTTCCGACAATTCTGGGTTTTCAACTACTATTATATCCGTCAGTGCAGGCTTTCCTTTTGTTATGGTCCCAGTTTTGTCGAAGACAATGACCTTTATTTCTTTGAGAGTTTGTATAGCCTCCCCTTTGCGAATTAGAATGCCATTTTCGGCACCCATGCCTGTTCCCACCATAAGGGCTGTCGGTGTTGCCAACCCGAGAGCGCATGGACATGCAATTACAAGAGTCGCGACCAACGCGAAGATCCCGAGTGTTGCAACTGGTAGATTGATGTTGACCCAAGGTAATACGGGACTAGCCCACTCTGCAACAGTTGACATCACCGTGGGAAATGCGACCCATAGAACAAATGTCGATATGGCTATCAGTAGAACTGTAGGCACGAAGTATCCTGTAACTTTGTCAGCAAACTCTTGAATCGGCACTTTTGTGCCTTGGGCTTCTTCAACCATCTTTATAACTTGAGACAGAAAAGTGTCCTTTCCAATCTTTGTAGCCCTAATCTTCAGCAATCCCTCCTGATTCACGGTTGCGCCGATGACTTCACTTCCACGTTTTTTCTGTACAGGCATAGACTCTCCAGTCGCCATAGATTCGTCAACCGAGCTCTCACCTTCCACAACCACGCCATCGGTCGATATTTTCTCGCCTGGACGGACAATCATTATGTCGCCCACTTTGACCTCCTGAATCGGAACCTCCTTCTCTTCCCCATTTACCAAGACTCTGGCAGACTTCGCCTCTAACTTCAACAGCCGTCTAATAGCCTGTGAGGCTCTGCCCTTGGCCTGCGCTTCAAAATACCTTCCCGTAAGGTGAAATGCCATTATCATGGCTGAGACGCCAGCGTAATTGAGAATGCTTGTGAAGAAGACAGGTGGTCCTGTTATGAAAGCTATGGTTGTTCCCATCATGATAAGAACATCCATATTCGCTTTCCTGTGTGCTATTCTCTTTACTGCAGATCGCATTGTTGGTAGACCAGCCCAAAACAGGACGGGAACGGCGAGCAATATGAGGCCGAGATTGTAGATTGTGGCGTTCGGTAATGCCAAGCCAAGCAGCATTTCCGGAAGCATCCAAGCAATTATTGGGATTGTGAAACCCCACGCCACAAGCATCCTGATGCGGGCTTTCCTCATCTCTTCAACTGATCTATCAATCTCCTCTTCTGACTCTACGCCATATCCTGCATCTTCAACAGCTTTCCTTAAGTCTAAAATTGAAGTCTGCTGTGAGTAATATTCTACCGCAGCTTTTTCAGTTGCAAAGTTCACATTGGCTGCCTTTACACCGTCTAAATCTTTAAGAGCCTTTTCGATTGTTACCGCACATGACGCGCAGGTCATTCCTGTTATTTTAAGGCCTATTTCTTTGGTTTTTTCGCTCTCCGGCTGTATTCCGACTGGCTCATACCCTGTTTTCTCGATCACTTCACCTATTTCCTTAAGATTGATTTTGTCAGTTTCGTATTCCACCAAAGCCTTTTCAGTAGCAAAGTTGACGTTGGCGCCGGTTACTCCAGGCTCTTTTCTTAGAGCCTTTTCTATGCTTAGGGCACACGATGCACAGTGCATTCCGCTAATTCGGATTGTCTTCTTTTCTCTGGTCATTCTTGAGTTCGCCTGATAAATTTGGAAAAGCGGGGGCTAATAAATGTATCGTATTTAGATATATCTGCTTTCGATGTATCGATCGCCCGATAGCTCTGAACAGCCTCATGACCACAATAACAGTCTGGTAAGAGATTCTGAAATTCAATATCAAACAACAAGTGTCACCGCGCCCTAGTCAGCCTTACTTTTACACGAGATTACTTTTCTCACATATCATGCTTTATAGTGAGATTCTTGATTCTACATTAATTCGCATCAAAGTTCTCTGCACAGTCTTACTGCCTAGGGGGCTTTTTAATCTATGTGACTGTGATACAACAGCAACATGGGCATTCAATTTCGACACGCTCAAAGTGATTTGCGTAGGCACGCTCAAATCTATGTCATTCTTCTTCACCGTAGACGGTTCAACCTCGTCAATGTAGATCGCGAGAGCACACATCCGTAGCGACACACCATCACTAACTATACGCAACCGCGCAACGTATAAATATATCTCCATCAGATATATCTACAGGAGTGTAATAAATGGCTACGGAACTCGACGAGTTGGTCTCAGATTTCTCGCGTTTCTACATACTGACTATCCTGTACGAGGGTCCAGCTCACGGATACCGCATACTCAGTAAATTCAAAAAGCGCGTAGGAAAAGAAGTAAGCCCTAGCCTTGTCTATCCGTTCCTTAGAATACTTGAGCAAAAAGGCCTAGTAACGCATAAAGACAAACCAGTCGGCCAAAAAGAGAGAAAGATGTACGAACTCACAGATGAAGGAAAGGAACTGTGTGTAAGACTATTCAAAAGATTCGCCACCCTGATCGCGATAGCCCTTGAGCCTACCCTTGAAGTTTGCGCTCACTGTGGATGTAAAGTCTACGAAGGAGGCCATCGTGAAAACATAGACGGGAAAGAAACAACCTTCTGCTGCATACACTGCGCAAATTCGTACAGAAAAGAGAGAGAAGACCTTGACTGATGTATATGCCTACGGAAATCGGATGCTTGTGCCAGTCAATATTGCCCACCTCAATGCATCCGCCCTTTTCATACCATCGACAATCCTTTTCTTTCTTGGCTTATTGGATATCAGGATTCGGTCAGGCGCTCGCTACCGTGTTTTGGCTTTGGAGGGAACTTGCAGAACCAGTTTCGAGCATGGCGAAATAAACAGGTGACCTAGTTGATTGGTCAGTTTCTGCTAGCCTTCAGAGAATCCTTAGAAGCTGCGCTCATAGCGGCAATAATCTTGTCTTATCTGAAACGAACCAAGAAGAATCCTTTCTCACGCCATGTATGGTATGGAGTTTACCTTGCAGTAGGGGCAAGTCTCGTCATCGGAGTCCTTATCTGGTTTTTGTATGGCAGTCTTATTGGATCCACGAAGGCACTATTTGAAGGAGCTGCCGCCATTTTTGCGGTTGTTGTCCTATCTTCCATGATTTACTGGATGGCCACCAAAGGAAGGGGACTCAAGATTGAACTGGAAAGACGAGTAGAAGCTATTGTGACTCGAGGCGCGTCACTAGCTCTAGCATCCTTTTCGTTCATCATTGTGTTTCGAGAAGGGCTTGAAACTGTGCTTTTCCTAACTCCTTTCTTACTGGAAGATGCTGTAGGAACATTGCTTGGATCTTTTCTTGGTATTGTAGCTTCGTTGGCCCTTGCTTATTTGATATTTGTTGTCGGTATGAAGATTGACATTCGAAAGTTTTTCTATTTCACCAGTATTGTTCTTGTGCTTTTGGCTGGAGGTCTGGCGGGCTATGGAGTTCACGAGTTAGTTGAGTATTCTGAAAAAGTTGGGGTTGAATTGGGATGGCTAGGTGAACACGCCTATGTCTTGGATATACCTCAAGACAGCCTGTTCCATCATAAAGGTGCAGTAGGCTCCATCTTCGCAGTGATGTTCGGCTACACTGCAAAAGCTGAATGGGCAAGAGTGATAGTTCACTTTGCATATCTAACAATTTCACTACCTCTTGTAGTCTGGGCCTACCGAAGACAATCTGACGAGAAAATAGCGCGCACGCTTCATGGATCTCTAAATGAAAGTCATGCTTCGAATGCAGAAAACACTGGGAAAGTCATAGTGGCCTACGACAGATCGGCTCATTTGTATGATTTGATGAATCAAATATACTTCCTTGGAAACGATAAGCGATTTAGATCGAAGGTTGTTGAGAGGCTTAATCTGAAACCTAGCGATTCCGTGTTGAATCTTTGCTGCGGTACTGGTCTAGACTTCCCTTTTATCCTTGAGAAAACAGGAAATCAAGGCGTGTTGTTGGGAGTAGACGTATCTTCCAAGATGCTGCTGCAAGCGAAAAGGAAAATCCGAAGCAAAGGAGCTAGCTTGGCAAGGTCAGATGCTGCCCATCTGCCCTTCCGCGATAAAACGTTTGACTCTATCCTTGTTTCCTTCTGTCTGAAGATAACTCCAACATACAAGAAGACCATTGAAGAGTCAGCAAGAGTCCTAAAACCAGGTGGAAGAGTGGGGGTCTTGGCCAATGACAGGCCCTTTGGACTCGCTCGGCTTCCTGGGAGCATACTCGTCAAAATTCTTGGTGCAATGGCAAAGATCGACTTTGAAATCAATTTGAAGGAAGAGCTTTCCAAGAACTTTGCAGTCTTTGAAGATGTAAGATTGTTTGGAGGCTTGGTACGATACTACGTGGGAAGTGCCAGCAGAGCTAAAATGCGAGGCGCAAGAAACTAGCGTGTGTGCATGATTTGAAAAGACGTTTAACAACTAGGATTGCTTTGTCGTGGTATCAAAAATGTTCATCGACTAGTCGGCTTGTATTGACCGAACTTGTCACCGGGAGATTATTCGGGGTGGGCACCGTTCGCGCACAAGATAAGCCAATGAGCTAGTACCTTGCCAGCATCAAAATTCTTTATAGGGTCATCTTCTTCAATGTGACATGGAGAGACTGGCTTAGAGATGGTTGATATAGAGAAGTTTGCTGATGAATGGGGACCTGAGAAGGTTCTACAGGTTTATGATCCTCAAAGCAAGACGCAGGGAATACTGGTGATTGACAACACTGCTCTAGGTCCTGGCAAGGGTGGAATAAGGATGACGCCTACGGTGAGTGTCGAAGAAGTCTTCAGGCTTGCCAGAACTATGACCTGGAAATGCGCGGTGGCAGAACTCCCTTTTGGAGGAGCAAAATCAGGTATAATAGCGAACTCAAAGAAAATCTCGAAAGAGGAGAAATTAGATCTGATTAGAGCCTTCGCGGTAGCCTTGAAGCCTGTGTCTCCGAGCCTATACGTCGCAGCTCCAGATATCAACACCGGAGAGGAGGAAATGGCTGCTTACGCCCTTGCAAATGGCTCTTTAAAGTCTTGTACTGGAAAGCCTGCACACATGTGTGTCAGACCCGGCGAGAAGTGCGGCATTCCTCACGAGTATGGATCAACTGGGTATGGTGTGTTCCACGCAACGAGAGTAGCAGCAGAACATATCAGCATCAACCTGAAAGAGGCAACAGCAGCCATCGACGGCTTCGGGAACGTAGGCTCCTTCTTGGCAAAGTACATCAGTGAAATCGGGGCAAGAGTTGTAGCGGTGAGCGACAGTAGAGGATGTGTATTCAATTCAGGTG
Source organism: uncultured Candidatus Bathyarchaeia archaeon (assembly GCA_964347995.1). Classification (GTDB taxonomy): domain Archaea; phylum Thermoproteota; class Bathyarchaeia; order Bathyarchaeales; family Bathyarchaeaceae. The sequence goes on from CAYGBA010000017.1 coordinate 6,970, forward strand.
GATTACACTATGAAAAACTGAAGAAGGTGAAGGAGGAAACAAGATCCATAATTAACTATGAACCAGGCCAAGTCTTAAGCAACGAAGAAATCTTTGAGTTGCCAGTTGACATACTTGTTCCTGCGTCTATCCCAGACGTGATTAATGAGAGAAACGCAGACAAGATTAAAGCGAAGCTTATTGTTGAAGCAGCCAACATTCCTGCTACATATGAAAGCGAAAAAAGGTTACACGAAAGAGGCGTGTTGATTCTTCCAGATATTATTGCAAATGCTGGTGGCGTAATATCATCCTATGCTGAATATATGGGCGAAAACCCGCAAAGAATGTTTGAAATGGTTGAAGAAAAAATCGTTAGAAACGTAAGATTGGTTTTGAAGAAGGCTGAAGAGGAAAAAATAACTCACCGAGAGGCTGCACTAGAAATCGCACAAGAAAGGGTTAGAAAGGCGATGGGAGAGAGCAGATTGTTGAAAACGTGCGAATCTAGAGCATAACCTTTTACGGCACATCTATTCCATATAAGATTCAAACTGCCGTCAGATTTGCGCGTTACCTTGCAAAGTATATATTTACCTAAATTCTTTCGGTCAATGTTTATATTACTGGAAGATTTCCTTTAGGAAAACGGTTACTTCAGACGTGAAAACAAAGGTGTTCAGTTAGAGAGATCAGTGACAACGGGCGGTTCAATTTGAGGACTGAATGGCATGCTATAGAGACGGAGAAACTTCTGAGTGCTCTTCAAGCCAGCGAGAAGGGTTTAAGTGAGCAGGGGGCTAAACGCCGACTGCAAGAGTATGGACCTAACGAGCTGGTGGAAAGGAAGAGAATAACGCCGCTCCAGATATTTCTTGGACAGTTTAGGGACATTTTCGTAATCATGCTTCTAATTGCGATAGGCATCTCCATCGCAATCGGAGAGGTCATAGACGCCTCAACTATAGGTGCCATTGTAGTACTTAACGCCATAGTAGGCTTTGTTCAAGAATATCGATCAGAGAAGGCCATGGAAGCCATGAAGAAGCTAACAGCCCCTAGGGCTCGTGTCTTGCGGGAAGGAAAGGAGAAGTTCATACCAGCCAGAGAGGTTGTCCCTGGTGACGTCATCATTTTGGAATCTGGAGACCGCATCCCAGCTGACGGTCGACTACTTGAGGTGGTGGATCTGAAGACTGATGAGGCGGTTTTGACGGGTGAATCCACGCCTGTGGAAAAGAAAACGGGGGTTCTTGATGAGAAAACGCCCGTGGCTGATAGAAAGAATTCGGTGTTCATGGCGACTCACGTAACCTATGGTAGGGGAAAAACTGTGATAACCTCCACAGGTATGAAAACTGAGTTTGGAAGAGTGGCTGAGATGGTTCAAGCTGTGGAGGAGGCAGATACTCCACTTAAGCAGAAGCTGACCCGCTTCGCCAAAAAACTTGGAATAATAATCATAGTTATATGTGCTGTAGTATTCGTTCTTGAACTATACGAGATTTTTATTGTCGGAGTAGGCGGGGTAGGTCGGGCTATAGAAGACATCACAGGAGCCTTTGAGATAGCGGTGGCGCTAGCTGTCTCAGCTGTTCCAGAGGGCTTGCCAGCCGTAGTGACTGTGTCACTCGCCTTGGGCGCCCGTGAACTGGCGAAACGTAATGCAATCATCCGGAAACTCGCTTCGGCGGAAACCTTGGGGGCCACAACGATCATCTGCTCCGACAAAACCGGTACGCTGACGAAGGGCGAGATGACTGTACGTAAGATCTACCTAAACGACAAGATGATTGAAGTAACAGGGGTAGGCTATGAACCAGAAGGCGATTTTCTCCAAGACGGTGATTATATTGATCCCGTTGAGGATGAGCACCTGGCTTTGCTATTGAGGGCTGGCACGTTGTGCACTAACGCCCAATATGACAGAAAAAGCGTCATAGGAGACACCACTGAAGGTGCTTTAATTGTGGCTGCCGCCAAAGCAGGAATGACAAAGGAAGACTTGGAGAAAAGATATCCTCGTGTGGATGAGGTACCGTTCACTTCGGAGAGAAAACGAATGACAACAGTGCACAAAACACCAGAAAGACAGCTTATTGCCTATGTTAAGGGGGCATCAGAGACAATTTTGGAACGTAGTACCCGTCTTCTGAAAAATGGCGAAGCCAAGAAACTCACTGCGAAGGAAAGAAAGAACATTTCGAAAGCAAATGAGAATATGGCGATTGATGCCTTGCGGGTGTTGAGTGTAGCCTATAAAGAATTGTCACAAGAACCCCCAGCAGAGATCGATGAAGAAACCGTTGAAAGCGACCTAGTTTTTGTCGGCCTTATTGGAATGATAGATCCAGCGCGAGAAGAAGCGAAAGAGGCCAACCTAAAGTGTAAACAAGCAGGCATAAAAACCGTCATGATAACAGGAGACCATAAACTTACAGCAGTTGCCATTGCCAAAGAGATTGGCATGCTGAAAAGTGATATGGTCTTAACAGGCGTCGAACTAGACGCGATGAGTGACGAAGAGTTTGATGATGTAGCGGAGGATGTGGCAGTTTACGCTCGGGTTTCTCCAGAACATAAGATTCGAATAGTTGCGGCGCTTAAAAAGAAAGGACATATTGTTGCTATGACTGGAGACGGAGTGAACGATGCTCCAGCCCTCAAGCAAGCGGATATTGGCGTAGCGATGGGTATAACGGGGACAGATGTAACAAAAGAGGCTGCGGATATGGTTTTGGCAGACGACAACTTCGCAACTATAGTGACTGCTGTGGAAGGAGGCCGAGCGATTTACGATAACATACGAAAGTTCTCGTTCTTTCTCTTGCGTTCCAATTTTGACGAGTTGCTCGTCATAGGTACCTTCGCGTTGTTGGGTCTGGAGCTGCCTCTTACACCTGGTATGATTCTGTGGATAAACTTGGTCACAGATGGAGGGCCCGCCCTTGCTTTGACTAAAGACCCGCCAGAAGAAGATTTGATGAAACGACGTCCCCGCAATCCAGACGAGGGCATACTGTACGGAAGAATAGCTTCAATCTTGGCCACTTTTGTGACCCAGTTCGTTGGAACCGGAGTTCTGTTCTTTGTGGCCCGTTACATTTGGGGGTGTTCGCTGGGTGAAGCGCAGGCGATGGCTTTTGTCCAGGCCACTTTGCAGGAGCTAGTCATAGTGTGGAACTCCAGATCGGAAAAACACAACGCATTCAAGGTTGGGTTCACATCAAACAAATTCTTGCTTATCGCGGTGGTTCTCTCGGCGGCTTTAACCGTTGTCATACCTTATACGGGTTTGTTCGGCACAGAACCTCTAGGGCTATTAGATTGGGCTATTGTTCTGCCTTTCTCTCTTTCAGGCTTCCTAATTCTGCCGGAAGTCTTCTATGGAAGAAAGATATGGCGCTGGCGGTAGGAAACTCAAAAAAAAGTACCGAAGTTACGGTCGTGGTAAATCTTAAATTTGCGCGGATTATCTGAATAGAGTTCAGTGTTGAGGATTTAATAGAATGGATAATCAGTCTAGGTGGACGGCAAGGCTAGCGTTCGCTTGTTATCTTACCTTGATCGGCGGAATTCTGGCGGGTTCTTTCATAGTGACGCTGGCATTGTTGGGCGCAAGCATAGATCCCCTAAATCCGCCGTTTCCAATTGCCTTTATATCTTTGCCTGTCAATGAGGCCATTATCCTAGGAGTTACGCTTCTGTTTGCTAGGTATAGACGTGCGACCTTGAAGGAGCTAGGCCTCAAAAAGGCGAGCTTCAAAGTGCTGACGATTGTTTCTCTTGTTGCTGTACCTCTTTTCCTGATAGGCGTAGGCGTTTCTGTTGGTGAAGAGATGGCTTTTGGTCCCGATCCTACGTCGGAACTTCTTGAGAAGTACGTGACGCCTAGAGACTCTTTTCAGCTGGTGGCTCTGATCGTCCTCTCTTTGGTTCTGGTTGGACCGTGTGAAGAGTTGGCTTTTCGAGGTTTTGTTCAAAGGGGTTTTGAAAACTCATTTGGAAAGACGAATGGGCTACTGATTACTTCTGGTTTGTTTGCACTTATTCATGGTCTTAACACGCTGTATGCGATTGTTCCAGTGTTTGCCGTTAGCTTGGTTCTTGGTTATGTATGGCAACGCACAGGTGGAAATACCACTGCTTCGGCTCTGACGCATGGAGTGTACGACTCGATAGCTCTGGCCGCAGCTTACTTCCTTACTGTCTGAAGATCGTCTATCACCTCGCCCCTATTAACTAGACCACACGCACGTCGCCCTAAGTTCCCAAAATCCTTTTACACACGCTTCTGTTGTATTCTCTTGATTCAAAAGGGCAGATGCACTTTGACAGAAATCCCGAAGAACGCCTTCAGTGTGCTCGCTAAGCCGATTCGCAGACTGATTGAGCAGAGAGGATTCGAGTCGCCCACTGGGCCACAAGAGAAGACCATACCGAAAATCCTTGAGGGAAAGAATGTTCTTCTCATATCACCAACAGCCACAGGAAAGACTGAGGCAGCATTCCTTCCCGTGCTAAATATGCTCCTCCTGACACCTGAGATGCCCTTGGGAATCAAAATTCTGTACATTACACCATTAAGAGCCCTAAACCGTGATCTCTTGGAGCGGTTGGAGTGGTGGTGCAACAACCTAGACATCAAACTCATGGTAAGACATGGCGACACAACAACCCAAGAACGCAGAATGCAGGCCCTAAGCCCACCGGATGTGTTGATCACTACACCCGAAACACTGCAGGCCATCATGCCAGGCAGGATAATGCGCCGACACCTGCAACAAACTAGATGGGTAATCGTTGACGAGGTCCACGAGATGGCGGACAGCAAGAGGGGAAGCCAGTTGTCTCTGGCCCTTGAGAGGTTGAGGTGGATAACTGGAAAAGAATTCCAAATGATAGGCCTCTCCGCAACAATCGGTAGTCCCAAGAAGGTAGCCCAGTTTCTCGTGGGCAACGACCGAGAAGTTGAAATAGTGAGGGTTCCTGTGGCTCGGCTCATGAGTTTGAAGGTCCTTTTCCCACAGCCTCAGCCGGAGGATTACAAGCTCGCTTCGGCCATCTACACGCATCCCGAGGTTGCTACTCGTCTCCGTATAATTCGCAAGTACATCGAGCAGCACAAATCTGTTCTCTTGTTCACAAACACTCGTGCGATATCAGAGGTTCTGACCAGTCGATTCAAGGTTTGGGACATAGACTTTCCGGTCTCTATTCATCACGGGTCCTTGGCCAAGCCTTCTAGGATAGCCGCTGAAAGGGGATTGAAAGATGGTGATTTGAAGGGGCTTGTCGCAACTTCATCTCTTGAGTTAGGCATAGATGTGGGAAGAATCGATATGGTTATTCAGTACATGAGCCCTAGGCAGGTTACTCGCATCATCCAACGTGTGGGCCGGAGCGGACATCGAATTGGGCGTATAGCTAAGGGGCTCATCATCACCATGGACTCCGATGACACCTTAGAGGCTTTCGCTATCGCTCGCAGGGCCGGTGAGGAGAATTTGGAGCCCGTGGACGTTCCGAAGAAGCCGTTTGACGCCTTGGCTCACCAGATTATTGGTATATTGATGAAGAAGAGGCGGTGGTATTTCTATGAGATCTATGACCTGTTCAGGAAGGCTTTTCCCTATGCCGATCTATCGGTGGAGGATGTCGAGAGGGTCTTAACCTATATGCATTCTAGGTTTCCACGGTTTGCGTGGGTCTCTTTTGAGGACAAGTTGGCGATCAAGCCTCGCCGTACAAAGGCTATGTATGAGTATTATTTTGAGAATCTCTCTATGATTCCGGCCGAGAAGAAGTATCTCGTTGTGGATGACAAGTCTGAGGGGGCGGTGGGGGTGTTGGATGAGGCGTTTGTGGCGGAGTATGGCAAGCCTGGTGTCAAGTTTATTATCCGTGGGAGTCCGTGGCAGATTCTGAATGTGTATGGTGATCAGATCTTTGTGAAGGAGGTTGATGATCCGACTGGGGCGATTCCGAGCTGGGTTGGGGAGCAGATTCCGGTTCCTTTCGATGTGGCGCAGGAAGTGGGATGGATTCGGGGATTCGTCGAGGAGCAAATTGGCGAAGGAGCAGAAGTTGAGGAGATTGCTGCAAAGCTAGGCGAGAGGTATCCAGCTGATCGGGACACCGTTAAACGGGCGATCGCTGAAATCGTCGAGCACGTACGAGAGGGCTATCAGGTTCCGAGTGATAGCAGGATAGTCGTTGAGGATTGGGAGGACTTCGTCATCATTCATGCACATTTCGGTTCTTTGACCAACCGTGCCTTGGCTCAGTTGCTTGGACATCTTGTTTCTGACCGGATTGGACAAGCGGTTGTACTTCAGCATGATCCGTATCGTATCTTTGTGAGAACGATGGGCACGATGAAGGCTGAGGGAATATTGGGCCTGTTCGGTGAACTCAAGGGGATGCCTGAGTTTGCGGTTCGTGGTTTGTTGACAAAGGCGGCTGTAAAGACTGGGTTGTTCAAGAGGAGGATAGTTCATGTCGCTAGGAGGTTTGGAGCTCTAAAGAAGTGGGTTGACTTCAGTAAGGTTAGTCTTCAGAAGTTGATGAGGAGTTTTGAGGATACGGCTATATTTGATGAGGCGTTGAAGGAGACCTTCACGAAGGATCTGGATGTTGAACATATGATCAGAGTCTTGGATGATATCAACAGTGGACAGATCAGCGTTTTGAAATTGGAAACTAGTAGGGTGGCTAGCCCCGTCGCTAGGGTTGGCATCGAGAAGACCAGTATGAAGACCGATCTGATCGCGCCCGAGAGGATGAAGGCTATTCTTGTGGAGTCTGCGAAGGCTAGGTTGCTGAACGAGTTTCGCACTTTTGTCTGCACTAGATGTTGGGATTACTTGGAGCCTTTACGGATTAAGGATCTGCCGAGTAGGCCAGAGTGTCCCAGATGTGGATCTAGGGCTCTCGGCGTGCTGAGAAAGGCCGAAGATGCGGTCTATTCCTTGGTTGAGAAGAGGGGAGAAAAGCTGACGAAGGATGAGCGGAAGTTGCGGAAGTGGGCTTTTGAGACCGGGCGGTTGTTGAGGGAGTATGGGAAGGTTGCCGCTGTTGGTTTATGTGGGAGGAAGTTGCGGGCTGATGATGTGAAGGGGATTCTCAAGGAGGAGCGGGAGCTTTCTGACCGGTTTTTTGAGTTGGTGATTGAGGCTGAGAAGAAGGCTTTGAAAGAGAGATTCTGGCAATAGAGTTTCTATCTCAGAGATTTTTTGGGTATGATGAAGGCTTTGGATAAGATGAAAGTTAGGATAAAACATGTTAGAGTAACGCCGGCAGTCAACAAGATTTGGGCATTTGTGTTCCAGAAACCAAAAATTCGATGGAAGAACATCCAAGTCCATTCACCTTGAGGAAAACCTCCATTCCACACTGTAAAATAGATCAGATCTTGCCCAGACGAAAGCACAAAACCCTCTAGAACAAAAACCAATTTCCAGTCATGAGTCCAACGGTACAGGAGCAGGAGCACTAGCTGGTAGCATAATGCGTACAGGACAGTGTATTCGTGATACCACTCATAAGAAAATCTCAAACCATAATTGTATAGTGTTTCGTTAACTAGAAAATCAAGTTTGGTGAAAATCAACACTGCCAAAAGGAACAAGACTAAAGGTATCAGTCTATTAACCTTTCTGCTCGCATTGGTTTTAGACTGTCCATCCAAGCTAGGTCCACTTGTGAAAGAGCCTAGGAGCACTCTATAAGTGAGATTTCAGGTTTCTGGATATTGCCAAAGCTGAAATACCCCGGCTCGTTCTAAATGTCTCATTCTAGATTTTGTTTCGTATGAAAAAGAAAGTGAATCAGTGAAAGCTGCGCATGCGAAAGATTGCTTCCAGTCTCACGATAAGTACATTCCATCTAAATCTCAAATTCATAAATTCATTATAGTATAAGCCCGAATTGGATTCTGACTTGACCAACATCGGAGGAATAACACTGCAGTGAGCAAGTTATCGAAGCTAGTTTTGCTTAAAGGATTTAGAAAACCAACTGCCCTTAGAAGGGATGAGTTAGCTAAGATAAGATCGATTGCCATTCGACGGCGTGTTTGGTTTAGGGTTTTGAACCGGCTTGAGCGGGGACTAATAAATCTAACACTAAAGGTGACGAATAAGGTACGCAGCAAAGTCTTGGCCAAAGCACTTCATCTGATAGTGAGAATGTTGCTGGAGGCTTTGGAAAGCAAGGTTGATTTTTCGGTACGGCGTGTTGGCGTTCCCCTCGCGAAGAAAATAGGCCTAATCGCCCAAAAGTGGGGTAACAATTCCGCTAGAAAATGGTCGTCTAATATAAGCTTTGTTAGGTTTTTGGCGGTAATGCACTTGAATAACCCCGAAGTCTTCGCGATATAACTTGACTTCAAATGGCAAGTAGCAGTGCTGAGCCTAATATATACTGCACTAATCACCCTATTGTTCTTCGTTTACGCATGGTCCGCTTATAATCTACCTATACTGGCTGCGGGCGTTGAATATCTACGGAGACGAAAACACGAATTTAGAGGAACATCCCAGAGAGAGAAGAACTCACCCGTTTATTCAATAATTGTTCCCGTGAAAAATGAGGAGAAGGTTGTAGGGCGATTATTGGATGCTTTGTCAAAGCTGAATTATCCGAGAGACAAGAAGGAAATAATCATTGTTGAGGATGGATCAGCTGACAGAACCGCAGATATTTGCATAGAGCACGCAATGAGACATAACATTAACATGAAAGTTTTGCGAAAACCGCTCTCTAACGGCAAGTCTTCAGCCTTGAATTATGGGATTGAACATGCGACTGGTGAGATTGTAGGATTCTTCGATGCAGACAGCGTTCCTGCTCCTGATACATTACTGAATGTTTCTAAGTATTTTGAGGACCCAGAGGTGGCTGCGGTTCAAGGAAGAACCTTGTCGATTAATTCCGAAGAAAACATGCTGACCAAAATCATTTCTTATGAAGAAACTGTTTGGTGTGAGGTTTACCTAGAGGGCAAGGACGTTTTGGGGCTGTTTGTTCATCTGAAGGGAAGTTGTCAATTCATAAGGCGTGATGTTTTAGAAATGGTGGACTGTTTCGACGAAAGAAGTCTGTCAGAAGATATGGAGATGTCGGTGAAGCTTACAGAGAAGGGCTACAAGATTAGGTATGCTTCTGATGTTCGTTCATGGCAGGAAAACCCTTCTGATCTTCAGCAGCTTCTTAGGCAGCGAACAAGATGGCTTAGGGGAACCATGGAAGTCGCTCTCAAATATGGTAGACTGATGACAAAGCTGAGTAGAAAAACGATTGACACCGAGGCGACACTCTTTGGGCCTTTCACATTAATTGCATCATTGTTGACCTATCTGGCAGCGTTTTATTCGTTCTTTATACCTTTTCCTCTAGATCTTTTATGGCAGAGTATGATGCAGTTTACGGCACTAACTACTACTCTTACTCTATTCATCTGCGGTTTGGCATTGATTTGTGGGTCGAAACCGAGAAAGGTGGGACATCTGTTGTGGCTCCCATCTATCTACTTCTATTGGAGTTTACAGGCGTTCATCGCGTTGTATGCACTAATACTCGTTCTCTTGCGCAGACCAAGAAAGTGGCTAAAAACAGAAAAAAAGGGTACAACCACCGCGACTTTCTAATGGAGACCCAGTTTATACGTCTTAGATCGTTCTTACTTGGTTGCTTTAGTAACGTCGATCCAAGGGCTTTTCCAGTGTTGTCTTTTCTTGTCCCGCTATTGGTACGCGCTTTGCCTGAAGTTCTCATGGGAGAGTACATTGTTGGGTTTGATACTGTTAGTCATTACATCCCGATCGTGCTGAAATGGGCTAATGATGGTGTTGGTTGTTTCGAGTTCATAGCTTGCGCGCCTTTGTACTACGTTTCGCTTCTGCAGTTGGCTTTGGTCGGTGTTCCCATTGTTATTTCGCTCAAGGTTTTGCCTCCTATTTTGCTCGGGTGTACTGGGCTAGCGGTTTTTGGTTACGCGAGAAAGGTTTTGGCTTGGTCACGTGAGAGGTGCTTGGCGGTCTCTTGTTTGGCTACATTATACTTTGTTGCTCTAAGAATTTCCTGGGATATGCACAGGAACGAGTTGGGCTTGATCTTTCTTTTCCTTTTTCTAATTTTGTTGCATGCCGACTGGATAAGTGACGGAAAGAAGCGCTGGCTTCTGCTTTTGGCCACAATGGTTTTAGTGGTTCTTTCACATCAGCTTTCGACCGTGATTATGTTCGCGGTGATTTCTGTGTGGTTTCTAAGAAGACTGGTTGCTCGTGAACTCGGGACGGCAAAAAGATTCGCTTTGTGTTCTCTGCCCGCGGTGTTACTTTTCGGCTTGACGATATATGCCAACTTTGCGGTTTCTCCAGATTTCTCAGTAATTAGTGGCTTTCCTAGCAGAGCCTCTGGGGGTTGGCTTTCCTTGTTTGGTTTTTCGTCTTATTCCGAGATGGTGGTGTCTAGATTGGGTTTTCTTCTTTATTGCTATCTGCCGCTTTTCCCGTTCCTTTTGATGGGAATTAGACGCTTTCGGAACTCTGAGCTCAGGGCGTGGTTTTATTTTTGCCTGTGTGCGGCGTTGTCTTCTGTTTTGATCCCTTACGCCTTTGTTCCTGGGGGTTACAGGTGGGCTTTGTTACTGGTTTTCCCAGTGGCTTTCTTCGTTGTTGAGGGTTTTAGACGATTTGGTTCTGGTTCTTGGAAGATGATTTTTGGTGGGTTTTCGGTTTTTTTAAGTGTTACTTTTGTTTTGCTGCCTGCGTGGGTGGCTTTTCCTTATTTTGAGGCTTTTCCGTATTATGTTCCTTCTTCGATGTTGCAGAATAGTGTGCCGTTGGGTGACTGCAGCGATGTTGTCAATGCTTTGTCGTGGGTTGAGAGTAGTCTGGGGTCTGATGGGGTTTTGCTGGTTCATCAGGCTTTTCACGGGTGGGCACTTACCTTTTTGGATAAGGGTCAGGTCATGTGTTATGGCTATGAGCATCCTGAGGAAGCAGCAGGGGGAATGTTTAGAAACGGTTACAGTCATTTATATCTGATTTGGTGGGTTTCCGGTGAAGGCTGGCATGGCGTTTCGATGTTGCCATCTTCTTTTGCAGAGACTTTTCGTAGCAATAGAATTGCGATCTATAAGTATAATGCTGCAGTTTAAAGAGTCAAAGGGTCACTATTGGCATTCTTAATCAGAGTTAAACACTTCTTAAGGGAGAATCTTGGAGCTTTCTTCGTTTTGAGTTTCCAAGTGTTATTGGTCGTTTACGCTGTTTTGTCGTTTTTCGGGTCTTCCTCTTTGGCCGAGTCTGCTGCTGTGGTAGCGTATTCCTTCCTTTTGGTTGGGGTCGGTTTGCAGCTGGTTTGTCTTGTGAGGAATTAGTATGGTGTGGAAGGTAGTGAGTGATTCTGTTGTTTCCTTCGTTTTGCCAGCGTTTAATGAGGGTGCATTTATTGAGCGTGTTTTGGAGAGGTTGGACTCCACTATTGAGGATCATGGCTTTAGGTATGAGGTTGTTGTAGTTGATGACGGGAGTGTTGATGACACTCGATCGAGGGCCTCGAACTATGCCTCTAGAAATGGTCATGTTAGGGTTGTTGGTTATGGCTCGAATGTTGGGAAGGGCTTTGCTGTCAAGACTGGCTTCTGGAAGGCTGTTGGGGACGCTGTTGTTTTCGTTGATAGTGATCTAGATGTTGATTTCAATCAAGTTGAGGGCTATGTTAAGGCTTTGAGGCATGGGGATATTGTTGTTGGTTCTAAGTGGCATTCTGATTCCGTTGTTGAGATGTCTTTCATCAGGAGGTTGCTAAGTCATGGTTTCAACGTTTTGGTAAAGTCAATGACTGGTGTTAGAGTTAAGGATACCCAGACGGGAATTAAGGCTGTTAGGAGAAAGGCTATCAGTGATGTCTTTAGGCGGGTGAGTGTTAGGCGATATGCCTTTGATGTTGAGTTGCTGGTTTTGGCTCAGCTTTTCGGCCTGAGGGTTGTTGAGTTCCCCGTCAAATTGAAGGTTAAAGAGTTGTTTAGTTTTGGGGAGGCCTGGCGTATGTTCGTTGATTTGCTTAGGATAACTTACAGGCTTAGGATCAAGAAGCGTTATCAGCGTGGAATCTCTTAGGATTTTAGTTTTTAATTGGCGTTGTTGGCTTCATCCTGCGATGGGTGGAGCTGAAATCTTCACTTATGAAAACGTAAGAAGATGGGTTAAGGCTGGGCATGAGGTTACCTTGTTTACTTCCCAGTTTCCGCATTGCAGAAGGGAGGAGGTTGTGGAAGGTGTTAGGATTGTTAGAGCTGGTGGGAAATATTCTATCTATTGGAAAGCCAGGAATTATTACAGGGACCATTTTTCAAAAGACAGCTATGATGTTGTTGTTGACGAGATCAATACTAGACCTTTTCTTACGCCAAAGTTTGTGAAGAATGGAGAGGAAAAAATTGCTTTGATTCACCAGTTGGCTAGGGAATATTGGCTTTATGAAACTCCTTTTCCTTTAAGCTACATTGGCTATTATTACCTTGAGAAGAGGTGGTTGAAGAATTACGTTGACGTTCCTGCAGTTGCTGTCTCTGAGAGCACGAGACACGATTTGATGGAATTGGGGTTTAAGGATGTTTTCGTTGTTCCGGAAGGGTTAAACTTTACGCCCCTGAATCATGTTCCGGAGAAGGAGAACTATCCAGTTATAATGTATGCTGGAAGGCTTAAGAGGGCAAAGAGACCTGACCATGCTGTTAAGGCCTTTGTGATCATTAAGGGAGAGATTCCTAAGGCTGAGCTTTGGGTTGTTGGAGATGGCTACTTCAGGAAGGATTTGGAAAAGATCGCAATTGATGATGTGTGGTTCTTTGGTAGCATCTCCAACAGAGAAAGAAGGGAATTAATGAAACGAGCTTGGATTTTGGTTAATCCTAGTGTGAGAGAGGGTTTTGGACTAAACGTTGTTGAGGCAAACGCTCTGGGAACGCCTTGTGTTGCCTATGATGTCGCGGGATTGAGAGATTCTGTCAAGGATGATGAAACTGGGTTGCTCGCGGAAGCAGGAAGCGTAGAGGATCTTGCTGATAAAATTGTTCGGATTCTACAGGATAATACGTTGAGGGAAAGGATGACCAGGAGGGCCTTGGCTTATTCTATGGGGTTCAGTTGGGATGAATCCGCTGAAGCTTTTTTGAGGGTCATACGGTGTGTAGTCGATGGTTGACAAACCGCAGATTTCGGTGATTATTCCAACCAAAAATTCTGAAGCCACAATCGGAAAATGTTTGAGGTCTATTGAAGATCAGACCTATTTAAACATCGATGCAATTGTTGTTGACGATTTTTCAAGAGATAAAACTAGAAGGATTGCGGAAAAATACGGAGCAAAAACTATTTTGATTAAAGCCAAGAGATCGAAAGCCAGAAACGTTGGCGCTGATAAAGCCAAAGGCGACTTTGTCCTTTTTATTGATTCCGATATGGAACTTGAGCCCGCCGTCGTTGCGGAATGCTTTGAAGAAATTAAACAAGGATATGATGCTGCTATAGTTCCAGAAATTTCTGTTGGTGAGGGTTTTTGGACTAGATGCAAGGCGCTGGAGAAGATTTGTTACGTGGGAGAAAATTTGATTGAAGCTGCAAGATTCTTCAAGAAAGGGGTCTTTAAGAGCGTTGGGGGCTATGACTCCCAGTTGGAGGCAGGCGAAGATTGGGATTTGAACCAGAGAATTAGAAAGGCCGAGTATCGAATTGGAAGAATTGATGCGTTTATTAGACACTATGAAGGGAGACTAAGCCTACGAGAGACTATGTCAAAGAAGTATCATTATGGAAAAACGATAAAGCGCTATCAAGTGAAGCATTCTAAAGAGGCAAAGCAACAATTAACGTTGATTAGAGCTGCTTTTCTGAAAAACTGGAGAGAACTGGCGAAAGATCCATTTCATGCCTTAGGAATGCTTTTCATGAAGGCATGCGAGTTTGGTGCTGGTGGACTAGGCTCTGTGAAAAGTCTGGTGGAAAACCAAGAGAAATTGATATGGAATGAACCATCTTATGAATATTAGTAAGAAAATAAGGGTGCTGGTCATGACGCCAGCACTGAGTGGTGGAAGTTGGATTTCCCTAGAAGAACCTATAAACGAATTGGTCGACGAATTTCAGTTTGTTATTGCAGGTTTAGGTTCGGTCAGACATAAACGTGGAGAATTGCTCTTATTCAATATGCCTTATTTCGATTATGCAAAAGTGGGCCTAATCATTTCTTCAAATCCCCTGTTCATACTGTTATATGAATTTCCTCTCCTGCTCTTGTCGCTTCTGCTTATGATACTTTACAGACCAAAGATAATCATTGGAAATGGCTTTGCTACGATCTTGCCTGTTGCAGGTCTGGCAAAACTCATGGACTGCAAAATTATCTGTTCATTTCGTGGTTGTCTTGAATACTACCTAAGCGATACTGTCAAGAACATAGTTCGGACTCTTAGTAATTTTGCAGATAAAGTAATAGTTAACTCTGATGGTGGCAAAGTGGATGTTCTTTCAACAATAAAAAATCCGCTTAAAATAATTGTGGTCAAACATTGGGCACATGACCTCTTTTTCTCTTTGAAAAAGGGTGATCGATCCGTTATCAGAAAGAGTATGGGGCTGTCGGACAAATTTGTCTTATCCTATGTTGGGAGAATCGATAGGGAGAAATTTATTCCAACTCTCATCAAAGTTATCGAAAGATTGAGTTTCTGTGAAGACTTCAATGATTTTCACTTCATTTTTGTTGGAATAGGTGAACTTGCTGATCAAATAAAGGAACTTGAAAGGAAATATAACAATGTAAAATATGTTGGCTATATTGGAGATAGGATAAGATTACGTAAGTTTTACGCGGTAGCTGATCTTGTTTGGTCATTTGCAGATAGCACTTACATCGCTAGACCCGCTGTGGAGGCATTAGCATGCGGGACTCCAATAATGCTTCCTGATGCATCAGCCGTGCTTAACAAGGCGGCGCAAAATGTGAGAATTGATCACGATTTAATGCCAAAAGGAGTTGGTTGGACAGTGAACAAGGATGATATAAAAGGCATTTCGGGACTTGTCTTGGAAATAAAACGCGGAAAAGGAGTAGACGACACTATGCGAACCAGATGTCGTAGTTATGCAAAAAGTAATCATAGTATGAAAAACTTCGAAATTGTCGCAGAAATCTTAAATCAACTAGCTAGGATCTAGGTTTGCTTACAAGCCAAAAAATTTTCCGGCGCGCGTATGCTTCTGGTTTTCGAAAGATCGTCTAGTTGATTTTAAGGGGAAGATAATGAATTATTATCGAAAGACAAGTATTATCGTATTAATAATAATCTCCTCATTCGGCGCTATATCTTTCACGTGGTTTGGCGGACGGCCTTTCTTAGCTGGGAATGATACAATATTGCATTTGACTCTTGAAACTATAGACGAATACTTTTATGCTTGTCCATTGAATTCCGTCTATGGTGGGGCAGATGTCTCCAAGTTCTCCTTTTTGCTCCCATTAGGCTCTCTTTTGAAGCTGTATAGTTTCTTGGATCTACCATTTTCCCCGTCAATGTTCCAAAAATTACTAATTTATATTCTGTTTACTTTTTCGGGTATCTCAGCATATTTCTTATTTACTACTCTTCGGCCAAAAAGTAGTTTTTCCGCCAGATTGTTCGCATCCTCACTGTATATGTTCAATTTTTATTTCATGTGGCTCTGGGTTAGCGTTTCTTATCTCTCGATCGTATACGTATTTTTTCCGTTAGTACTGGCTCTATACATTAAAGGGATTGAAGGGGAAAAAGGCTTGTCATATATAGTTATTACAGCCCTCGTTTGGACGGTTACAGTAACTCCTGGATACGGTAAACCTTTTGTGGTGACTAATTGGCTCGTCATCCTGTCATTCCTCATATTTTATGTGATAACTATCCGTGATAGGGTAAGAGCTAGGAGAGCCCTTTATCTTACTTTTTGCTTGGCAGGTATTTGGTTTGCTTTGAATATGTTGTGGATTATCCCTTTATTCTCATCTTTTCATGAGGAACTTTGGCGTCATGCCATCCAGGGGGTAAGTTCATGGGCTCTCTTTAGGTGCAATTCCGTAAGCATTGTGGATGGTCTACGCTTTATGGGGTACTACGGGTTAATGGGAATTCATGAGGGAAGTCCCCTTTTTCCATGGTATGGTGTCTACTACTCTCCATTATTTGTTGCTGTTAGCTTTCTCGTGCCTATCCTAGCTTTTTCTTCATTTATTCTAAATAAAAGGGACAAGAGGTTAATCTATTTTGGAATCCTCACGAGCGTCTTTCTGTTTTTCGTGAAGGGACCAAACCCGCCTTTGGGTTTCGTGAATACCTTTTTGTTTTCTCATTTTAATCTAAGCTTCATATTTAGGTCTAGTTATCAAAGATTCATGGGATATGTCGTTTTAGGATCCACGATCTTAATAGCGTCCACGATTGATGAATTATCAAAGTTGCGCGCACGCGCAAGAAAGAGATTGCTAAACAATTTTAAGGGATTGTCGATAGCACTACTTTTCGTATGTCTAATTGGAATTCTTCCACATCCCTTGTGGACAGGTAGTTTGTATGATCAGAGTGGGGTTATTCCAGCCAGAAGAGTTGAAATACCGAATTACTATTATGAAGCTGACAAGTGGTTGGACATCCAAGAGGGTGATTTTAACATTCTTCCTCTTCCATTCCCGACACAACACAAGATCATTTTCTCTTGGGATAGGGGAAAAGACGGTTATCTCGCGAAATACCCCTTTTTGCTCCTCTCTTCAAAACATTTTATAACTAACGATTTTGGCGATCGAACTGGGAGCACTCTCTCACGTCTAATCATTTCTGGTGCCATCAAGAATTCCTCAGTACTTAACATCTTTAATGTGAAGTACATAGTGTTTCACCGCGATACCAATTGGATATACTATGGGGAGACTTCGAATATTCCAAGGCAAATCCAAGCTTCCTTAAATTCTATAAACGGACTCATTTTAGAAAGATCTTTTGAGGAAATAGACATTTACCGGAACACTCGGTGGAGATCCACCAGTGCATTTTCTCTCTCACACCAATTGCTGGGAAATTTAGCCTTGAAGTTGGGTACGAAAGAAAGTTTCATGTATTTCAGAGATGATTTTGAGCATGGATCCTTATCGAAATGGACATATACAGAAGGCGATTGGCAGATTGTTTCGGAGAGCAAAAGTGGAAGCTTTTCTGTAAAAGGCAAGGACAACTCATCCCACGTTGCGCCATTATTGAGTTTGGCAAAATATGAAGATAGAAAAATCGGTGTTAAGAAACTAACAACGGCAGCATGGTTCAAATTTGGTGAAAATACTGTAGCCCACTTTCCTTTTTGGTTGAGGGTAGAAGGGGGAGAGACGTTTTATCCGGTTATAGCCGAAAAAGACGGGCACTTCAGTTTTTGTGATGGGCGAAGAACAGGTAATTTCCCCATAGATAAATGCTATGATCCGAATAAATGGTACAAAATTAAGATTAAATATGATATAGATCAGGGGAGATACTGGGTTTGGATTGATAGCGAACTGATTACGCCTACAGGATTGCCTATATGTCTTTATGAAAGTGGACAAGCGGTCTCTTCTCATGAAAATTTTACGGTAATCCGATCCATTGCTGGGAGAGAAGGAGAAGTAGGTGCAACTATGTGGATCGATGACGTTAGAATCTGGGATCAAGAAAGCGAAGAATTGATTTCTCGTTATACACTGGCCACGGATCAAATTGTGAGCAGCAAAAGTGTAGAATTAGATAAGGTCAATCCGACATTCTACACAATGAATATCCAATCGACACAACCCTTCATTCTGGTTTTCAACGAGGGATACGATCAAGGGTGGATTGCAGACGTGAATGGGGAAGAATACAAACCATTTAATGCATTTGGCTTTGCTAATGGCTATCTGATAAATGAAACAGGAGATCTAAGAATCGGCATCGAATATGAGCCACAAAAATGGTTCTACTACGGCTCAATAATATCCGCCACAACCTTCCTCGCATGCTTCGCGTATCTGACCTACAACTGGACAAGAAACAAAGTCATCTGGAAACGAATAAAAACAACCCTCAAATACCACGGCGCGCATTAGATGTTGCACCCTATCGTGATTGACAGAAGGACAATCTGCAGCCTAGAAGAGTTCATCCAAAAATATACTCCCTGCATATGTGCTTACCTCTAAGCGCTCAAGGTAGAACGATCTCACCAAAATCTTTCTTTCAGCGCCGTTTTCTCGGCTCCTATAACTGACTCGAAAAATCGGTCTGAAAGCTGTTTCTCTTCCTTAAGAATCCATATGTGGTTCATATGGTAGATCGGGGTAGAGGTGTGTGATTCTTCTCTAGTCAGCCCTCTCTGAGCTGATTTATCAAGCTTGCGCCGCGACCCACACACCACTTAACGAACCTAGAGCAAACCTTATCATGCACCCTGTCAGAACGAAACCTCAACCGCTCCTCCCTGCTCTTCAAATCTATCCCGATCAGATCTCTGCAACAACTGGAACCAAACTCCCTCTCAAAATCCTGAATTAACCGCCCGACTAGATCATAGACCCTATACTTCCCCTCAAAATCCTCAGCCCTCTCATGCCTACCCATCAAGCCCAAGGCCAAGACAACCCCGCTCAGAGCCCCGCACTTCCCACCGCTACGACCTATCCCACCTCCAAAACCCGTAGCCACAGAGGGAACAACCTCCTTACAATCTTTACCCAGCTTCCTCATCCTATCACTCAACACCGTTAACACAGCCTCAGCACAATTGAACCCAGCACCAAACAACGCCACAGCCCTATCGCCCTCACTAACGACGCGCCTCTCCAAGCCCTTTCACCATCCAGATCATAACCAAGCTAAAACAGATAAACCTTCTTGCCCTTCTTTCTGCACATCAGTATGTTTGAAGCCTAATTGTCTCATACAATGGACCAGAGTCCATGACTGCGTATACACAGGCAAGCGCTATCTCAATACCTCATCCTCGCGGGGAGGAGCTTTGATCAGCCCCTCCTTCATCAACAAACTCGTGGTGTCTCGGGCATTCCGAATCAGAGCCACAGCCCTATCCCACAACTCCTGCCTGCTAGGTTTAAGTCTCGCAACGCCATCCTCAATTGACTTCAAGGCACATGCGACAGCCTCTCGCGGATAAACCTCCCACTCATCCATCTTGGGCACGATATCAGTCTCATCGATACCTCGCTCCTCAGCAAACTTCGCCAGCTCCTCAGCGGCAGCTATACACATATCATCTGTGACAGTTTTAGCCCGTACATCCAAGACCCCTCTGAAAATCGCGGGAAAACCTAAGGAATTGTTTATCTGATTCTCAAAGTCAGAACGCCCGGTGGCCACAATTTTAGCGCCAGCCTCCCTAGCCTCCCAAGGCCAGATCTCTGGAATCGGATTCGCACAGGCGAAAACAATGGAGTCTGTCGCCATCCTAGCCACATCTTCCTTCTTTATGGTTCCGGGGCCAGGCTTAGACGCGGCCACACACGCGTCAGCGCCTTCAAAAGCCTCAGACATACCTCCAGTCCTACCTTCAGCGTTCGTCTTCAGACAGAAATTCCACTTCCACGGATTTTCCTCCATCTTTGCCTGCAAATCTTTCCGGTTTGCGTGGAGAATTCCCTTGCGATCCACCATTATAATATTTCCAGGCTTCACACCCGCCCTCATCAGAACCAACGCCGTCCTCGTATTCGCCGAGCCGACGCCTACCAAGGTCACCAAAGCTTGACCCATTTTTTTACCAACAATCTTCAGAGCATTTATCAGCCCTGCGAGAATGACCGTCGCCGTGCCTTGCTGATCGTCATGCCAGACTGGGATGTCAAGCTTCTCTCTTGATTTTTCAAGTATGTAGAAGCACTTCGGCTTGCTCAGGTCTTCAAGATTGATCCCTCCGAAAGTGGGCTGAAGCCATCTGCACGCTGTGATGATGTCATCTGGGTCTTTTGTGTCTAGGCAGATCGGGAAGGCATCTACTCCGCCAAGATATTTGAAGAGGAGAGCTTTTCCCTCCATTACGGGCATGCCGGCTTCTGGGCCGATGTCGCCGAGGCCTAGGACGCGCGTCCCGTCTGAGACGACGGCCACGTTGTTCCACTTGTTTGTGTGTCTGAAGACCTCTTCGGGTTTTTCTTTTATTTTTCTGCAGGAGGCTGCCACGCCGGGGGTGTACCAGATGGCGAAGTCCTTTGGGTCTCGTATGGCGCATTTGGGCGCGACTTGGATCTTCCCTTCATAGAATGGGTGATACGCCAGTGCGAGTTTAGCCGGTTTTTTAGCCTTTTCGAGAAGTTGTTCTTTCGTCAGTTTCTC
>CAYGBA010000018.1:0-26447 GCA_964347995.1 uncultured Candidatus Bathyarchaeia archaeon
TCTACATTAAGAGGTTTATGAAGCCAACTTCGACCACGGCTGCGATGAAGAATATACCGTAAATATACGCCAAGGCTTTCAGGGAGATCGTTCTGCTCAATGTCTTCTTGATTGTCAAGTAAATGCTGTATCCTTCAATAATCCCGATCGGTACACTTGCTAGCAGAATCTTCGGAAGTTCATCAACCATTATTTCACCGAAAATTAGGGTGCTTCCACGTAGAATGCTTAGAAAGACGATTAGAATTGTGAATACTATAGCAAAGGTTCCGGGATGTTCAAGAATAACACGCTCGTGTTTCTGTCCTTTGAAGAAGCCTTGAACCACTAGATTAACATAGAATGTCATGCCTAACAAAATCAGAGATATTACGGTAATATTATGAACGAAAAACATGAAAAAAGCTAGAAGCTGATTTAGAAACAGAGTGTTCAATGTTTGGAAGAAGATGACGTTCTCAAAGTAAGAAAGGATCAAAAGAATCAGAAAAGCTAAACCCAGTAACACCAACCTTCTTCTTTCATCAAGCAATAGGCAAGCCTCGAGGAATCATCGGTAGAAAACTGATGACTTCGCATAGTAATGAATTATGAACTTCAAAAATGAATTCCAAGATCAGCGCGCAATATACCATTGGGCACCATTAATAGAGAGATTAGCTGAGATTCGGGATATTTTTTGGAGAAATAAAACAAGGAAATAAAAAAGAGTTGTGAACAAAGGATAGATGTTATGTTTTGAGCTTAATATCTCTCTCTTCTTCTGGATCTTCTCTTTGACCAGCAGTCTCTGCAGTAGACAGGTCTGTCTGGATCAGGTTTGAATGGTACTTCACATTCTTGGCCGCAATCAGCGCAGACTGCCTTGTGCATCTCTCGGCGTTCTCTATAGGACAATCGATTTGCACCTCCCGTGATTTACAACGAAGAATTAGCATTCTCTTGGAATTCCAATTCTCGCGTGTTTAGGTCAGTTGTGAGTTGCCACATTTAAATTTATAGTATCCATTGCGTAGTGGCAAACTTTGAACACGACCATATTGCTGCACGAAATAGTATATCTCGAAAAGAATCATCGATGATGAAGAAGCATAAGAAAGTTGGAATAGAAGCTATTGTTGAGCCATGAGTCGGAGCCTTGTACGTCAAAGGCACATGAATCAAAACAGCAATTGATAGGGTATCTCTTCCTTTTCAAGTGCTCTGGCAAGTTCCGTTTTCTTGTGTGTGAAGAAGTTGTCGGTCATTGCGTGTTCTAATCTATGCTTTCTATATACCCAATCAGCATAATGATAGTTCATTCTATCAATAAGCACATAATCTACTTTTCCACTAAGTAGTGTCACTAAGCCTTCAGCTTTTGGGAGTAATGGTGCTATCATCGCGTAGGTTCTAAGACCTGTAGAATGAAGTCTATCCAATGCTTCAATCCTTTCGTCGATCGAAGGAGAATAAGGTTCAAAGATTTTTCGGATGCTCTCGTCAGCTGTAGTGATTGTAAGTCCTACTTCAATATTGCTGAATGCTTTCAGCAATTCCACATCTCGCATTACGAGAGGAGATTTTGTTTGAATTGTGATGGGCCAACCTTGTTTGCATAAGATTTGGAGACATCTTCTCGTTAGTTCATATTTCCTTTCAACTGGCTGATAAGGATCGCACACTCCACTTATCCAAACTTTGCCCGGTCGTTTCTTCCTTATTTCATGTTGCAGCAGAGTCGGCGCGTTTATTTTGACATCAACAAATTTGCCCCACTGTTCCGTGTGACTCGTGTATCTCTTCATAAACCGTGCGTAACAGTAAGTGCATCGATGCTCACAACCAATGTAAGGATTAATCGTATAATCAGAAACTTTGGATTTGGATAGAATAGTTTTCGCATAGACCTCTTTGACAATCACCGAAATCACATTAACACGGGGAGCCTTCTGAGTCTCTAATTTCTAAACCTATTTAAAAGTTAGAAACCTAAATTTGCACCGTGCATATGATGCATATGAATTAACATGAGATTCTGTGACGCCTGTGGCACCTATTTGAGGGCGACAAAGGATGGATTATGGTGCCCAAAGTGTAAGAAGCTGATCGAGTCAAAACGAGCTGTGGCACCCAGAATTGTTAGGAAAAGAGACTCAACACCTATTCATATTATTGATAAATCCCGGGTTGAGCAGGTAAGAGTCTCTCGGACATGTCCAAGATGTGGAAATAGAGAAGCATTCCGATGGTTCTCTCGGGTTTCAGGTGAACATGCAGGTATTAGGAGAGAGAGAACCATAGAACACTTCAAATGCACAAAATGTTCTCACACATGGAGTAAGACTTCTTAATTGCGCGCGCTGTTTTGTGCCTATCTGCGTTCTGGAAGTTTCGAATACATTCCATCAGATGTCCTGTAAACTGCCAGTCGTCCAACAGTCTCCCAATTGTCTCCATCTCTCCGTCGAAGCTGGACAACGATGACCTCCGCGGTAGGATCTTTCTTTCCAGGCCAAACTGTGATTCCGAGAAAGTCTTGTTCATTGACACGGGTGTAAAATCGTCCTTTTGGTTGAGAAGTGGAACTCAATACCATCACCATAATTGATCAACGGGTTCTAATCTATAATAGAGTTGGAATTTTATAAACTTCCGATTTTTGCCTTCGTTGGAAAGTTATAAACTTAGCAAGTCCATTATTTGTATTCGTTGGTGATCTGCATGTCATTTAACGTTGAAGTTATCGTAAAAAGTCAGAAAGGAACATGTGCATTTGGTCATGAAGTTGGAGATAAGATAATTTTTGACGGAAAATCAGTAAGAGGCAACATCTGTTATAGCGCACTTGTGGTTCTACTTCCCAAAGTCTACGCCATGCGTTACGGCGCAGAGTTCCCTTGGAGCGAAAACAAAGACGTAATATTCAACGCGTGCCCAGACGCAGAAAACCCAGTGGTGTTCGAAATTCGACGCATCAAGAAATAGGGCTTATCAGTGCCACTATAAATAGCCCATCTTTCCATTTCTTGTTTCATATTAACATACAAGATTTTCAAAAGATTAAGCTACATTCTTCGGATTTGATGACGACTTCGAATACGAAGAAATATATGAACGCAATGTTCAAATCCAATCCCCTGTCTTTGAAATAGGTGCCTCCAATGTCCGACGGTGATAGGTTAACGCGTGAAGTAATAGTTCAAACTCTTACAAATGCCTTGGAACCACTTGATTACGTCCATGCCTTTTGGGAAGGCGGAGCCGCAGCCTTCGAACGTATCGATGAATGGTCAGATGTTGACCTCTATTTGGTCGTAGACGACAATAACGTAGATGCGACTTTCCTTTCGGTGGAAAAGGCCTTGAAATCTTTATCCAATATCGAACAGAAGTATGATGTCACACATCCGCCAGAATCAGGAATCTTCCAAGCCTTCTATAGACTAGAAGGCGCAAATGAGTACCTAGTTATCGACCTCGCTGTCCTGAAACTCAGTAGCCCAGACAAGTTTCTTGAACCCGAGATACATGGTGACGCTGTATTTTTCTTCAACAAGTCTAATAAGGTCAAGCCTCCTCCGCTGGACAAGGATGCATTGTTTAAGAAATTGCAGAAAAGGTTGGAGAGACTTCAGTCAAGATTTGATATGTTCAACAATTTTGTTCAGAAGGAGATCAACAGAGGCAATTATCTGGAAGCCATGGGTTTCTATCGTGCTATTACCCTTGCTTCGTTAGCTGAAGCTTTGCGGATCATGCATAACCCTGTCCATTATGACTTCAAGATGCACTACATACATTACGAACTTCCATCAGACGTAGTGAAGAAACTGAAACGTCTCTATTTCATTAAGGATGAGAAGGATCTTCAGGAAAAATACAATGAGGCAACCGAGTGGTTCCCTGGGATAGTGTCAGAGATCCATCAGAAGGAGATAGAAAGGCTAGTAAAACGATCATGAAGTTGCCAGTGTGAATAAACCACAAGGGTTGAAGAACATGCCGGACAAAAAGAATGCACCATTGCTAGGGATTTGTGGAGTCTACTGTGGAGCTTGTACTACTTACCGCGCCTACAATGATAACGATCAAGCGTTGTTTGATTGGGAAGTAAAAATGGGGATGCCTCGTGAAGAGATTTATTGTAAAGGCTGTGATTCAAACCTTGTCAACGAATGGTGTGCCAACTGCGATCTCAGAAAATGCGTCAATGCGAGGAAGATTGCATACTGCTTCCAATGTGAAGACTTTCCTTGCAAGAAGCTAGTTGATTTCAGCAAGACTAGACCTCATAGAGCTTTGGGTCTTCGGAATCTTAGTCAGCTCAAGGAGATGAGTATCAAAGAATGGCTAAAGAAGCAGGAGAAGCGATGGACTTGTTCATCATGTGGAAGAAAGTTGCATTGGTATAGTAAGAAATGTCCAAATTGCGCAACAAGATTCTTTGATGCAACTCGAGAGGTTGCCTTGCTATCAGAACATTGAGAAGGCGAATCCACGAAAAATCTTCAAAAACTCATTCTTCTGTGGACTTTAGGATGGCGCGGGGTGCGGGATTTGAACCCGCGCGGCCTGAAAGGCCACAGGCTTAGCAGGCCTGCCCCCTACCAGGCTAGGGCAACCCCGCCTTCCAACTATCCTGAATGTACGTCATCCTAAAAAAGTTCCTCTCTGGTAGAGGATGCATCAACCTTATTTATGGAATGCTTTTACCTTATCTGAGTAGGGCCGGTAGTCTAGTGTGGTTAGGACATCGCAGGAGACCTAAAACAGCCTTTACGAGGCTGAGGTCGCAGGTTCAAGTCCTGCCCGGCCCACCAACATGGCGCTCCTAGCATTTTTCGATTGGATTTCCCCTCTTTATCTTTCTGAAATATGACTTGATAACATGGCTCACGAGGACTTCTATTTCAATCAAGCAGAATGTTTAAATGTTGATTCCCGAAATACGGCTTTTGAATCGCCTTCCGTGGAAGAGACAGAAATGGACGAAAGCAGGAACAAAGGCGTCATGCGGATGATTGGGAAGCTTGCCAGGTTAAGAATCAGCGGGATAGCAATCGGAAAGCTGGAGCAACTCGCAGCCAAGGTGGGAGTGGACGAAAAGGAACTATTCCAACTCTATGTGAAGACAAAGAACAAGGCTTCCAGGTCTAGATTTGCAAGCACCCCTTATAAGAGGAGAATACTGCTGCTGCCTCAGTGCCTGCGCTCCAGAGACTGCCCAGCCGAGCTACAGGAGTACGGGTACGAATGTCAACATTGCGGAAAATGCAGGATAGAGGAAGTGATTCAGGAGGCGAAAAGATTAGGCTATCAGGATGTATTTATACTTCCAGGCGGGAGCATGGCAAAAAACATCTTGACCAAAGAGAAGCCGAACGCTTGCTTAGGAGTGGCATGCTTAAAGGAACTAATGCTTGGAAGCTTCATCTGCGAAAAATTTGGAGTTGCAGGACAGGGTATAGCTCTGCTTAGAGACGGATGCGTCAATACCGACGTAGACTGGAATATTCTAAACGATCATATGCACTTGAACTCGAATATCCGTTGACAAAGCAAAGCACATCTGGATAGTCTGCTTATTATTCGACCTTTTTTTGGACAAAAAGGGACAAGGGCGGCTGCTAAGAGCAAAAGCCCAAGCTTCGGTACCAGCCCTACAGCATCGGTTCCTAATTGGCACTCAGCAGCGTTTCAAGCAACTCTAGAGACTGAGTTTTAGTGATGTCTCGACCGTGTTCGGACTTCTCTGTTGCGTTTTCAAAATCGGAAGACGTCGCTCCAAGAAGGATCAAACAATCGAGAGAAGATTGCATTTACCTTCTCACCTAATGTTGCTACTGGCACCATAATCCCCAAGGAGATTTGAAAACTCTCTATGCAGTTCCCTCAGTCTTCTGATCGACGGATGCGTCTCGCCCAACTTGTTAGAAAGCTTTTTGATCGTTTTTTCTATGGGTACTCTTCGTCCCCCTTCCACCAGCTTGTCGGCGTAGGTCACGATCTTCTCCTCAAGTGTCCGTGGAATGTAGCTCCTAATCGGCCATGCCAATCTTTCGGCCTCGTCCTTGGATATGCCGCCGCCTACATGGCGGTCAATAATAGATACAACAGATTTTGGCAGCCCGAGTGACTTTGCGATTTCGGCGCCTCTGACTACATGATTGATGCTGTGCGTTCTTGAGCGTCCGATGTCGTGGAGGAGGGCTCCAATTCTGACAAGCTTAACATCAACGTTTTGTCCTCTCTTTTGGCATGCTCTGGCGATTTCCATTGCGATGGAGGCAACCATCTTGCAGTGTTTTATAACCTGAGGCGTGCATCCGCTTTCGGAGAGAAGTCTCAACGCCTCTTCTGCAGATGGTAGCCGCTCACTCACCCAATTCCTCTCTCAACTGCTCAACCTTTTCTGCAAGAATCTGGAGTATCTTTCCGTTTTCATAGTGCCTCATTGATTTGTCGCAAGTTGGACATCTGAAGACAAGTTCCATAGCATCCTCAAAAGGCACTCTTCTGCACCCTTGCGTGTAACAGTAGTAGAAGTCATGATCCTTCTCGTACTCCATTCTCGCTTGCAGCTTCTCGAGGACGTGACGTTTCTGGTTGGTGATAAAGCCTTCAAACTGATCTGGTTGTAGCCGCCAGTGGAAGATGAACCAGCCCGTGTCCTGATCTCTTGATCTTCTTAATCCTACGAGAGAGTGATCATACAGTCTATAGAGAATCTTGCGAACTGAGTTCAGTCTTATTCCCGTTTTATTCGCGATCTCATCATCTGTGATTTCGCTGGCTTTTCTGAGGATGTCGACGATCTGGATAGCCTCATCTTCACCTAATACCTCAGCAACCTTCGTAATTGTGTCATCGTCTACAAAGGAGATCATTGAAACAACCTCTGGCTACGCATTGCATCTACATATATTAAATGTAAGTCTGGAAACTTAAATCTATTCGCTGATAAATATGTCATCACATAAAGAATGCCGTAAGCGATTACTTCTTCGGTCTGCCACGTCAAGACTGATTGAAAGGCATTGAAATGTTTATACACGGCGGTTTCATTTAACCATAATATCATGGTGTTATGAGGCAGATGAGAGGGTATGGCTGCCGAATTTGCATCAGCATTTCTTGGTAGAGAAGTTGGTTTTGTTGATAGAGAGAAAGAGCTCTCGATGCTGAGAAACCTGTATAGCAAGGCTCTGGAAGGCAAAGGTCAGATCTTGTTCATTACAGGCGAAGCAGGCATCGGCAAGACTAGACTGGTTACAGAGTTTGGAGAATATGCCCGCACCTCAGGTTCCGTGTTTGCCTCCGGCACTTCTTATGAGCAAGAGGCAATTCCCCCATATGCCCCGTGGGTTGACGTCTTGCGAAGTGTAATAGAAGATGTACCACGCGGAGTTCTGGCAAAGATTCCAGGAATATGGGCAGCTGAAATCAGCCGACTAGTTCCAGAACTTGCAACCCAAGCGAAGGAGCTTGGCATAAAAGGATGGATTCTTGGGCGGGAAACCACAAGCTTCATCACGCCCACCACAGATCAAGAGCGTGTGAGACTATTCCAGGCAGTAACAGATTTCCTGAAGACTTCATCTCAACAACGACCGTTAATAATTTTCTTGGATGATTTGCTTTGGGCTGACACTGCTTCGCTTCAACTCTTCCACTATGTAGCTCGAAGAATCTCTACGCGGAGAATCATGCTAATTGCTACGTACCGTGACGCTGAACTTGAAGAGAATCACCCATTGAACCGGATTATTCTGGATCTACACCGTGAGAGGCTGCTTTCCCAGATCACCCTGAGCCGCTTTACCATCGATTTTGTGGCAAAACTGATATCGAACAATCTCGGTGGAGGCGAGGTTTCCAAGGAAGTTGCAGAACTAATCTATGAAAAGACTGGGGGAAACCCGTTCTTCGCCGAGGAGGTCTTGGGCTCTCTTGTTGAGCAGGGTGCCGTGTCTCGGGGTGATACTGGGTGGATCATTAAGGATGTGGTGAGCGTGCAAATTCCTAGGAGTGTTAGGGCTGCTATCAAACAGAGGATCGCTCGCCTCGACAATGAATGTGCTCAAACTCTGTCCGTTGCTTCCGTGATTGGTATGCAGTCTTCCTTCAACTTGTTGATGAAGACTATAAGATACGACGAGGATAGATTGATCGAACTCATGGAATCGGGGCTTAAGGCCCGGTTGGTCGAAGAAAAACAGACTGGAAATCAGGTGGTTTATGTTTTTGCTGATGAGCAAATCAGAGATTTCTTTTACGAGGAGATCAGTCTAATCAGAAGAAGAAAATTTCACCTCAAGGTCGGACAGGCTATTGAGGAACTTGGTCAAGAGTATGTAAAGAGTCATGTGGATGAACTGGCTTACCACTACCTACACGGTGGAGACATCGTTAAAGCCGCTGATTATTCAGTGAAGGCAGGCGACTATGCTGCGAAGATTTACGCTCAGCAAGAAGCCATTGAGCATTATGCTAATGCTCTAGAGCTGCTGGAAGAGACTCAACCAGAAAAAAGACTCGACATACTTGCCAAAAGCGCATATGCCAGCTATTATCTTGGCGACTCTAGTAAATGTGAAAGTTTCTGTAAGAAGGCCGTAGAACTCGCAGAAAATCTTGGTGACATCCAAAGAAACGCTGAACTACATGCACTCTTGGGGTATTCAATTTGGTCACTAAAGAACGATATACAGGGCGCCTTGGAAATCCTTCAAGAAGGATTGAAGGTCATCGAGAGATTCGAGAGCACTGTTGAAGAGGCTAATATCTGCCAAATGATAGGCAGAATTTACATGAATATTGGCGAACAACAAGCTGCCATTCAATGGTGTCAAAGAGCAATTGATATAGCTAAGAAATCCGGGGCAAACGAAGTCTTGGCGCAGGCTTACCAGAGCTTAGGCTTGAGCCTCCCTATAGAGAGAAAGAATGAGATTCTGACATTTCTCGAAGAGTCCCGAAGAATCTCCGTTGAAAGTAGGTTGGAAGATCCCGTATGCCGAGTACATGTCAATCTAGGTTCTGCTTATTCTTTCTTGAAAAGCGACTATAGGAAAGCAGAAGATGTCTACCTGAACGGAATTGACTACGCGCGAAGGATAGGATTCCTAGGCTATTCGGAGTGGATGGCGGGTGAGCTCGCGCACTATGTCTATATCCCTTTGGGTGAGTTGGACAAGTGCGAGCAAACAGCACTGGCGAGCTTAACAGTGGCGCAAGAGTTAGGCGAGCTCTACGTGTTGAGAGCCAAACTACCGCTTGTGTTCTCCAACTTATATCGGGGAAACTTAGACAAAGTCGAATCTCTTCTAGAGGAGATTCTACCGATTGCAGAGAGATCGCAGTGGACAGAGTTACTTCTCGGTTGCTACGAAGCCGCTGGAAGACTACACCTCGAAAAGAAGGATTTCCCTAACGCTCTTGAACCTCTGATGAAAGCCAGAGAACTCCAGTTTCAAGGAATTTTTCAAGGGCTTTTTCTACAAACAATGTTCGTCAAACTGCAAGTTCATCTAGAAGCTGAACAGTTGGGTGAAGCTGAAGAAACATATCATCAGATCAGAGATTTAGCCACAGCAATCGATGAGCCCTGGTCCACCGCCTTCTATCATTGGGCAAGCGGCATCATGGCAGTAAGCCGCCAGAAGACGACTGAGTCGTTTGATGACCTAAAAGAAGCCGCACAAGTCTTTCGCAAAGTAGGACGAAGATACGAACTGGCAAGAGTGCTACTGACCCTGGCCCAAACACTACGGCGCCTGAACAGAGAAAACGAGGCGAAAAAGGCACTTAACGAGGCCGAACAAATATTCAGAGAGATGGGCGCCAAGAGAGACTTGGAAAAAATATCTGATCTCATAAAAGGATGAATAGAGCATACGCCAAAGGCGAGTTGGGGTTTTCAGAAAGCGATTCTTACAAAGCGAAAACTGGCATCAAAGAGACTGTCGTCCAAGACATCGCATATAACGCAAACTAGACGGCATCAGTCAAACAGCAGCTTGTACAAGGGAAACATTCATAATCTCCCATACTCTGCAACAATGAATAACAGAAAATGACTGAACGAGAAGTTTTGGTGCTCCGGCTGGGCCACAGGATAGAGCGTGACGAGAGAGCGACCATGCACGTGTTCTTGACGGCTAGGGCTCTCTCCGGCTTGGGAGTTGTCTATTCTGGACAAAAAGATGCCTATTTAGAGAAAAGAATCCAAGATGTTGTGAACAGGTGGGGCGGACCTTTTGAGGTTATGTATGAAAGGAATTGGAAGAAAGTGGTAGAGAACTGGAAGGAGAGAGGTGTTGTGTGCCACCTGACCATGTACGGAATCAACATCAACAAATGCCTATATCAGATTCCACGAGATAAATCGGTCCTAGTCATAGTTGGCTCTCAAAAGGTTCACAAGGATGTCTATCAACTGGCTGACTACAACATCGCGATAGGCAACCAGCCTCACTCAGAAGTGGCAGCCTTAGCAATATTCTTAGACAGACTCCATAAAGGAAAGGGACTCAAGAACAAATTTGAGAAATCAAAAATGAGAATAATCCCCCAAGAAAGAGGAAAGGAGATTATCTTCGAATCTCGATGAAACTATCTTCGACATCCAAATACATTGTCAACGAAAGATTCTTATTGAAAGGTGTGACATGCTGAAGCTTCTACAAAATTCATATTCCTAAAAGGCAAATACAGGAGAGTTGACCTAACTTCAAAATCTGCACTAGGCGGAGAGATGAAAATGACGGAAGAAGCCAGAGTTGGAGTTTACATCTGCCACTGCGGAGGAAACATAAGCGACACGGTGGATGTGGAGAAAGTCAGAGAAGCCGCTTCTAAATTAAAGGACGTCGAGGTCGCTGAGACGTACGAATATGTCTGCAGTGACCCCGGACAAGAGATGATACAGGATGGCATAAAGGAGCATAGGCTTAACAGAATCATAGTGGCTTCGTGTTCGCCACGGATGCATCTAGGTACGTTCAGGCGAACAGTAGAATCCGCCGGACTAAATCCCTACCTGCTTGAGATGGCAAATATCCGAGAGCAATGTAGTTGGGTTCATGATGATGTAGAAGCTGCAACATCCAAAGCGATCAATATTATACGTGGAGCTGTGGAGCGAGCCCGCTATCTCAGGCCACTGGAGAAAAGCACCGTACCCGTGAATAGAGACGTTCTTGTCATCGGAGGCGGAATCGCAGGCATAATCACCTCTTTAGAGTTGGCGGACAAAGGCTACAAAGTATATCTCGTAGAGAGAAGCCCAAGCATAGGCGGACATATGGCTCAGCTTAGCAAGACCTTCCCCACCCTCGACTGCTCACAGTGCATTCTAACACCGAAAATGGTGGATGTCCAACAGCACCCCAAGATAGAAATCATCAGTATGGCAGAACCGACAGCCGTCGAAGGCTCTCCAGGCAACTACCGCGTTTTGATCAAGAAGCGCCCTAGGTACGTGGACGCCACCAAGTGCACGGCGTGTGGAGAGTGTGACAAGGTCTGCCCGGTCAAGGTTCCAAGCGAATTCGAAGCCGGATTGTTTCCGCGAAAGGCCATATACACACCATTTCAACAGGCTGTTCCGAGAACATACGCAATCGATGAGGAGCATTGCTTATACCTGACAAAGGGCGTCTGCAGACTTTGCGAGAAATTCTGTAAGGGGAAGTCCATAGATTTCGACCAAAAGGAAGAAACTGTTGAACTGGATGTGGGCGCCATCGTTGCTTGCACCGGGTTCGATCAACTCGATCCAAAGGAATTTGAAGAGTACGGCTTTGGCTTGCATCCGGACATAGTGACCAACCTGCAGCTAGAGAGACTTCTGGGCCGCGAGATGCGGAGACCTTCTGATGGAAAGGTGGCGAAGAGAGTTGCCTTCATACTCTGCGTCGGTAGCAGAATGATGGATCAGCCTAGGGGAGTTGACCATTGCTGCAATATAGGCTGTATGGCTGCGATCAAGCAGGCGATGCTGTTTCAGAAGATCGTGCCTGACGCCGAGCCATGGATCTTCTACACAGACATAAGAGCCGACGGCAAGGGATACGAAGAATTCTACGCCACCGCTCAAGATCACAATGTGCGATTTGTGAGGGGCCGCGTAGCTGAGGTTGTCCCTCTGAAAAATGAGAATGAAGTTGTGGTGAAGGCGGAGGACACACTCATCAGTTCCAAGGTTGAAGGCAAATTTGACCTAGTCGTGCTTACGTTGGGGATGATTGCCAGCCGTGGAACCAAAGAACTGGCTGAGAAGTTAGGAATTCAAGTTGGCTCAGACGGCTTCCTTCTGGAGAGGCACTACAAGCTCAGACCAGTTGACAGCCAAAAAGAGGGCGTCTTTCTCGCCGGCGGCGTAGTCAGTCCAAAAGACGTGAGGGAAACAACCCTCGAGGCTATGTCCACTGCTTCAAGGGTGGCAACTTTCGTTGGCAGAGGAGAAATCTCCGTGTCTCCGGAGGTAGCATACATCATTCCAGAGAAGTGCAACCTTTGCGGAGTGTGCGTTGAGATCTGTCCCGTAAATGCAGTGGAGAAATCTGACGAACGAATAGAAATCAATTCAATCTCATGCGTTGGATGTGGAATATGTGTGCCGAGATGTCCGCAAGAGGCAATCGAACTGAACCACAACACAGACGAGCAACTAATCGCCCAAATAAGGGGATTAGCCGAAAGTGGAGAATCTCCAAAGATCTTGGCTTTCCTTGAGAGCGAAATAGCCTACGGCTCGGCGGATCTGGCTGGTCAGATGAGGGAATCTTGCCCTTCCAATGTTGAGATCATTCGCGTGCCAAGCACTGGACGCATCGGTCTGAAGCATCTCCTCCACGCATTTGCCGCTGGAGCTGACGGGATCATATTCGTTGGTGACCATGGCGGCGTATTCGGAGAAGAGGCGCTGAGAGAGCAGGTCATTCAGTTCAAGAAGGAATTGAGGGAATACGGTGTCGAAGCCCTCCGCGTCATCTCATTTACCACAACGCTCCCAGAATACAACAAAGTAATTAACACATTCGAAACGAGCAGCTCTAGAATCTCCAGGATAGGTCCACTATCAGAGGAAACTCGTTCCAAGATCCAGCAGAAACTTGCAGAACTCTAATACAACACACATGAAAAGCTGACTCGCTACACAGAAGTCAGAAAAACAGATTGGGACAACGTGAGTGTCAGCGGCTTAGGCGTAGGACGCGACCTGGCAAAGCTTTGGTGTGTTCGCCGTTTTCGATGACGAGTCTGCCATTCACCAATACGTATTTGATTCCTTCAGGGTAGCGGTGCGGATTCTGGTAGGTGGCTTGGTCGATGACGCGTCTGGGATCCATGATCACGATGTCCGCCCACATGCCCTCTCGGATGAGTCCACGGTTCCTCAGCTTAAGCTTTTGGGCGGGGAGTGATGTCATCTTTCGAATGGCGCTTTCCATATTTAGTATTCCTTCATCTCTCACGTAGCGTCCCAGGATTCGAGGGAATGTTCCGTAGGTTCTTGGGTGAGGTTTCCCCTTTCCTAAGACGCCGTAGGGCGCCCGAGCTGAGCTGTCGCTTCCGATCATGGATAGCCTGTGGCTAAGCACGTATCGCATGTCTTCCTCGCGCATTGTGAACAGTACTATGCTTACGGAAGCCTTCTCTTCAATAAGGAGGTCGAAGACAAATTCGAAGGGATCCAAATCCTTCTTCTTCGCTATATCTTCGATAGTTTTTCCCTCCAAATCAGGATGGCCTTTGCAGTAGGAAATTCTAATAGAGTTCCATCCAGGTCTACCCAGCGTGTCAGGTGCGCCCTCCTCGCTTGTGCGGGTCATCTCTTCCCTGATCTCCTTACGGGTTGTTGGATTCCTGAGTCGTTCAATCAGCTTTTCTACTCCTCCCTCGTAGGCGTTCGGGGGTAGGATGGAGTCGAGTCCTGTGCTTCCAGCGGTGTACGGATATACATCACAGGTGACATCGACGCCTTGTTCCCTCGCTTCTTCCATCATTTGTAAGGTTTGCCTTATCTTTCCCCAGTTTGCCTTTCCGGAAGCTTTGTGGTGAGATATTTCCACGGGAATGTTGGCGCTCTCACCGATTTGGATGGCTTCTTTCACTGCGTCTATTAGAGTGAATCCTTCTCCACGAATGTGGGAAGTGTAGATTGCTCCATGGTGGGCCACGACCTTGGCGAGTTCCACGATTTCCTTGGTATCTGCATAGCAGCTTGGTGGGTAGATGAGACCTGTGGACATGCCGAAGGCTCCATCTCTAGTGGCTTCCGTTAGGATTTTCTTCATTTCTTCCAGTTCGTTTTTGTTTGGACCGCGGTTTTCGAAGCCTAATGTGAAGACTCGTATGTTGGAGTTTCCTACTAGAGGAGCTACGTTCAGGGCCACCCCTTTGCTCTGCAAAAGTCTCATGTATTCGCCCATGGTGGACCAGGTCAGCTCTAGGTCGGCTTCCTCTAGCATCGGCGTAGTCTTCAGGATGTCCTCCTTCAAAAGGTCATTCAGAGGCGCCGCGGATAGACCGCAGTTTCCAATGACCTCAGTGGTCACGCCCTGTCGGACCTTGCTCTCTGCTAGAGGATTTATCAACAGAACAAAGTCAGAGTGAGAATGCATATCGATAAAGCCGGGGCAGACTACCATATCTTTGGCATCGATTTTTGTGTCGGCGGACTCCGATACTAGGTCACCTAAAGTAGCTACTCTTCCCTTCTGGATAGCAACATCTGAGCTAAACGAGGGGTTTCCGGCGCCATCCAAGATCTTGCCATGTCGAATCAGAATGTCATACAAGTCTTTCACCCCAACACTCACAACAAAGAAATCAAATTTCTAGTAGAGAATCTTCTCCTAAAGAACATTGTGTAATTCATGAAAAAACTTGACGACTGCAGACAATTGAGTTTCGTAGACCTCATTCTCTGGTTTGCAGGTCTTCACACCAGTTGTTTAAATAGTGACATTGTCAATAGCCTGCTGGGCAGAGGGGAAATCTACGTGGAACTTCCTGAGTTGACTATTCTTGGCCAGCAAATGAGGAAGGAGATTTTGGGAAAGCGGGTTTCACAGGTTGAGGTGGCAAACCCTAAGTGTTTGAACGTGCCCTTTGGACAGTTCCAGAAAGCTGTTGTTGGAAAAACCATTAAGGCGGTTGAGAGCAGAGGCAAGTGGCTATTCATCAAAATTGATTCACAGATACTTCTGTTCAATCCAGGTATGGGCGCTGATGTCATTCACTTCAAACCAGATCATGAACTGCCCGAAAAATATCAAATAAAATTCAGTCTACACGATGGAACAGGTTTCACTATTCGCGTGTGGTGGTTCTGCTACTTGCATCTCAAGCCAGGGGAAGAGCTTGGCGAACACAAATTGACCGCAAATCTAGGCTTGACACCACTTGACAAAAGATTCAGGCTGGCTTATTTCAAGCAACTACTTGGCAAGAAACGCGGTAACATCAAAAGCTTTCTGCTTGACCAGAAGAATATAGCAGGTATAGGCAACGTATACGTACAAGACGTACTCTTCAACGCAAAGTTACACCCAAAAAGGAAGATACCATCCCTCACTGAAAGGGAAATCGATGCCCTTTACGAGTCTATCAGATCAGTGCTGAGCGATAGCATAGAAATGGGTGGGCTAGCCTACGAGAAAGACTTCTATGGCAACAAGGGCGGTTATGGTCCCAAACAATTCAAAATCGCCTACAAGCCTGGCAAACCTTGCCCAATATGCCAAGCACCCATACAGAAGATCAAGACAGGATCAACGAGTAGCTTCATCTGCCCCAACTGTCAACCATTGACCATTTAATGCGCACAATGTTTCAGATTTCTTTAGCGTGACGATGATAAAGGAACAGCGACGGGTTTTTTAACGAATCAAAATTCGCCGAGTTCTTCGATGGTGCGCGTATAAACTGTTTGTGTCTTAACAATGCGATGAGCAGAAACAAAGTTGTCAAATGAGCAAGCCCATAATGTAGCACGCATTTACCGAGATGTGGGCTTCATCTTGAAAATTGCCTTTCATTGTCTAACGAGGCCCCTTCAGCCATCTACGAATCCCTATCTCTTTGACAGTAATAGCCACCTGTTCCAGCTCGCAAGACTTGTCTTCTCCTGCCTCATCCCTATAGTGGATTCTTGGCTTGAAAACGAATTCTCCCTTCTTCCTTGGTTTAAACGCTAATCGCATCTCCTCTGTCTCAAGCGCCGCCAATTTGCATCCTCTTAGATTGAGGTATCCATCTTCGACCACGCCTTTTCGCGGCTTTTCGACCAGATCAAACCCTTCTGGAATAATGTCGTCCAACTTAGTCAAAAAGGCGGCGCTTTTTCCAAGATTGGCGACGTGAATCTCCAAGCGAAGACTTTCGCCAAATACAACCTCCCTCTTGCCGACAATCAAATTCGCCTGGACAAATGCGCCTTCAAACTTTGACAAGCCAACAGGCTCTTCCACAGTTGAACTGGGTGCTGAAAGCATACTCGTACTTGATGCATCACTTGGAGCAGTCAACAGTTCTCGCAAGGACAGCGCAAACTCACGTTTTTCCTTCACGGTTTTCAAAAGATTGAGAACTTCATCCCTTTTGCCCATGTAACCCGCTGTTTCATAGAGGTCAGTTGATCGTTCAAGACATTTTTCTGCGAGGAGAAATATTTTGATCTTTTTCTCTGGTGTGACCTCCATCTCGGCACTGCTCACGTAATTGTAGGCGTCAAACAACATCTCCGTGGCGTTTGTCCAGAGGGAGGCGTTTTCAAAGCCTGCTTTTAAGTAGTAATTCGCGGCACTGGCAAGAAATTTTTTTACACTGGAGTAGCCTTCTCTATATCTTGTTGCTTCGAATCTTGTGCCAAATTCCAGTGCTTTGCAGAAAGCGCTGTTACCCGAAGCGAGCAAGGTTGTTGTTCGCCTTGTGCTATAGTCCTTTGCCTTCAGAAACAACTCAGAAGCTTTCTGAAAGAGTTCTGGCGAGTCCTTTTCATCTGCCATCTTCATAATTTGCCATGCACGACTCATGTAAGCAATCATCTGCATCTCATTTCGTTCAGTTGTTGTCTCCGTCCTCTTCAAGAGCCGTTCGAATGTAGTAGCAGCTAGATCATACCTTTCGGCGCTCGCAGCGTAGTCTCCTTTTCGATCAAAGTTTCTTGCTTCTTCTACGTTTACTCGTGCGAGACAGTAGTCCTTCATTCGCACAGAGGCTTTGCCAAGTTCATCTGCCTTTTCTTTTTCGTCTCGAGTTTCGATCTTGTCAATTTCTTTGAGAAAGGCTTCATTTGCCTCCCTAAAGAGTTCTGCGGCTTTTCTGAAGATGTCTAATGCCTCGTCGACTTTTCGCTTTCTACTCGAATCTTCCGCTTGCTCTAACAGCGACCAAGCGAGGAAGTTGAGAGACAGATAGTTCCACAATTCTGACTGCTTCAGAAGACTTGCGGTCTTTTCGTAATGTTTCATTGCAAGGGCATATTCTTCATTTTTGTGGGCAAATTTTGCTCTCTCAATTTCGCTCCACGCTTTCATGTAGGTGGCATAATCAAGATAGAACTCACCGAAATCAGGGATTTTTGGCGCAGCAGCCATATACTCCGTAGACGCACTCTCAAAATTCTTTGCAGCCTTCTGGTGCATGCCAAGGCGATCTTGGTTCCTGGCTGTTTTCCAATAACACTCTGCAGCACGACTAGGCAGGTCAGCTTTCTTGAAGTTCTTGGCGGCATTTTTGTAAGTCTCTATTGTTCTAGTCAGTTTTTTTCGGTCTTCGGTTAGTAAATAAAGCTCTTCTAGTATGCCGCCAAACTCGTATCCGAATGCTGCGGCGCTAGCCATAAAGTGCGGAACAGGATGAGATGAAGTCCATTTTTTGCAGCGTGCCACGCCTTCCTTCATATTCGAGGCAGCGCTTTCAAGAAGGGCTATTTCTTTATCTTTATCTGTCTCTATTCTGGCTAAGTCCGCCTTTATGAGTCCCTCATAGTTCTTGCCAACGCCGATTGACCAGTAATAGAAGGGAAACGCTTCCTCCAAAATCTTGTTGTATTCTTCTCTATGAGCCAAAGCTTCTTCCAGAAACATTTTCTTCTTATTTTTTCCAGTTTCAATCTTTGAATAGAAATGGAGTACTTTGCTTAGAGCGTGAAGGGTAGAACCTGTCGCGTCCGGGGAACCCGAACGGATTGCATGTTGCAGTCCTTTTCTTCCAATCTCCACTGCCTTTTTTGACATTACTCGTTTGTCTTCTAAATTGGTTGCAAAGTCACGGGCGAGATAATAATAACCTTCTGCGTGTAACTGATAGGCTTCTGCAATATCGAAGTCCTGAGAAACCAATTGGAGGTAGCGTACGGCGTCTTCAGCATGTCCGATAATCTTTTCGTATTCTTCCTTCTTTTTATCCGGGTCTTCTTCTCTTTGACGAATCCAATTAGTAACAAGCGCCAGGAGATTAGATGCAACTCCTTGCAGGTAATTGTCCCTCGCAACCGTCCCTTGTCTTAGCATTTCTTTAGCATATTCGAGTGAGGAACTGATTCTTTCTGTAAAGAAAAGGGTGCACAGGGCTGCACACCAATTTGCCGTTGCATTGAGGACGGGCTCGCCAACCTCTTTCGAAAGCTCCAAAGCCTTCTCTGAGTGGCTCAGGCTCTGTTGTATTAGTTCTTTTCTCTCCTCTTCCTGTTCGCTAATGTTCGCGGCATAGTAACTGTGAAGGCTCGCATAAGAAAACGCTTGAAGGAGCTCCCTCTTGTCATCGAGCTCAGACAGAACTACAAGAGCTTTGGCGGCGCAATCAATTCCCTCTTGAGAGATCTTCTTCATTTCTCTCCAGTCGGAAGCGAGACGCAAACGTTCATAGAGACACCGCAATAAGTCGTTAGACATCTTTCCAAAGTTCAGTTTATCTCCAGTTTTTTTGAAGGCTTCTAAACTCTCCTTTCCGAGTGTCCGACATTTGTCGAGCATTTTCCTTTTTTCTGAAGGATCTGACGCTAGCCATGAACGTAGATATTCAGCCGTCATACTGCACTGTGCACTTTTTCCTTTATTTCTCACCTCATCTTCTTTTTCGAAAAATTGGGCAGCGCTTTCGTAGGCCTTCACTGCCTGCTGTCTCAGTTTCTTAAATTCTTTCGGATCTTTGACTTGCCCTGAAGCTCGATTATAACAGAAACCTATTCTTTCCCAAATCCGCCCAGCAAAGAGTGGAGTTCGCGATTCCGATTGTAACGCTTTTTCATAAGATTTTGCTGCTTCAAACCAGTTGCCTTCTTGTTCTTGTTTTTTGGCTTGCTTGAAAAGTGTCTCTTTATCAAGATCCGAAGACATCATACCCTGTTATTCAATGGCATTTCCAGTATGAAATGCTTTCGCATGCTGGCTCATGGCAAGCCCTTTGTAGGCATCCTGTTTGGATGGGCATTAATCTTTAATACGAGTTCGAATGATGTCTTATAGATGAGACACTAGGACGAAAGGAGGTGATAGGTTGGACTGTCCAAGCTGCGGGAAGAAGATGAAAGTCCTTAAGAGCCCTGAGAGCAAAAGCAAAGTATATGTATGTGAAAATGAAGATTGTAATAACAAGTTCGTGGCGCTTCCGCAGAACATCTTCGGTGTGAGCTAGCACAAGATAGATAGCGGAAGTTTTCCTGTAATTTCTTAGGATGCGCGAGCTAGATTTACTGGGAAGAGTTAGGTTTCTTACCAATCTTTGGCCATAGATTTCTCAAGTGGGCCGGGAGAGATTTGAACTCTCGACCTTTCGGTTATCAGCCGAACGCTCCAACCATGCTGAGCTACCGGCCCTGACAAAATCTAGAATATTCATGCATTTATTAAGAGTTTTCCGACTAGGCGTAACGCTCTGCTACCGCTCAGAGAGCCCTATGAACGCTAGTCTATTTCTTGCTTGTCACGAACACCGCTCTCGAGCTGTCTCGTCGAAACTCTGACTTGTCAAAATCTCCATAGATGACTTCCACCAGAAACCCTGCCTGTTCCAGCAAGTCTTTCACCTCCGCTTTGAACAGTATCGCCACCTCTCCATACTCATGATACCTCTCCACAAGCTTCCCATTCCGATAAACATCAAAGAAGAGGTCTAGGCTGCAATTTCGTCTAGCCAGATCTCTTCTCGTGAAAATACTTCTCACGACCGTTTCATCCTTGTTCGTTTCCTTTCTGTCGATCCACCAAGAAGCTGCAGGCTTGTCTGGGGTCACTTGTTCAATGTCGAAGGCAAACTTTCCTTTTTCCTCCAAGTGATTGTAAATGCCGCTTAGACATCGCTCTCGGTCTTGAGGTGTGACACAATGGTCGAACGTGGAGGCTGGAATGTAGATAAAGCCAAAAGTCTGCTCAAGCTTGAGATTCGTCATGTCGCCTCTCGCCAGTGTTACACGATCCCGGACAAACTCGGGTTCTTCTGCCAACTTCTCTCTCGCCACCTCAAGCATGTATTCCGAATTGTCAAGACCCACAACCCTGACTCCCGCCCGCGCAAGTGGAATGGCTATCCGGGCAGTTCCAACCCCAAGTTCTAGGACGCTCTCCCCACTTTGGACAGCAAGCTCCTTGTAGAATTCTAAATCACCCTTTGAGCCAAATAGGTCGTAGAATTTGGCTGCGAGTCGGTATGTCAAGCGATCACCAACAGAATGCATACATTCTAATCTAAATATGTTAACGTGTCTATTTGGCGCCTATTTGAATCATACTATTTACTCGGGTAAAGGCTTGCGGAGGTGGATGAGCTTCCATGACAAATAACTCAACAGAGGAAAGGCTTCGTTAGAAAAGATTTTTATATTGTGCTTCTTGCTCTCTTGAGTTGGAAATTTGCCTTTCAACAAGGTGTTATTATGGCTACGATTAGGGAAGTGCCAAGCAAGGTCAGGCGTTTTGAGAGGATAGGCGCCCACACCCACATAAAGGGACTGGGTCTGGACGAAAATCTGAACGCAATTAAGGTAAAAGATGGAATGGTGGGCCAAGAGAAAGCCCGGGAAGCAGCTGGCTTAGTCATTCAGATGATCAAAGAAGGAAAGCTGAGCGGCAAAACCGTCATTCTAGCGGGACCTCCAGGAACGGGCAAGACGGCTATTGCGGTGGCGGTTTCTCGGGAATTGGGTGCAAACGTCCCGTTTATTCAGATGAGCGGCAGCGAAGTCTACAGCAGCGAACGAAAGAAGACGGAAGTTCTTCTGGAGGCCATAAGGAAGTGTATCGGGGTAGAGATTCATGAGATGCGGAAAGTCTACGAGGGCGAACTCATAACCATCGACATAAAGACCGCTCCTCATCCATACAATCCATACCAGAAGGTTCCTGAGAGCATCCGCCTAACCCTGAAGACTGAGAAAGAGGAGAAGACCATCGAGGCTGGAGCCAGCATCGCCCAACAAATCATGCAGGAAAACATCTCCGAGGGAAACGTGATCCAAATCGACGCCGAAACTGGGAGAGTTGTAAACCTAGGGTTAAGTATGGAAAGCGCCAAGGGTAAGACGTATGATGTGGACACCCGTAAGAAGATTCCCCGACCCACAGGTGAAGTGATGAAAGAAAAAGAGTTCGTCTACACCCTAGCTTTGTCAGATATGGATGAAATCAACGCCCGCAGAAGATTCGGAGGCGGAATCTTTTCAATGTTTATGGGCGGCTCAGAAACGAAGGAGATAGACACCGAGGTTCGCACCGCAGTCGACGAGTCCGTGAAGAAAATGGTGGATGAGGGTAAGGCGTTTATCCATCCTGGGGTCTTGTTCATCGATGATTCACATCTCCTAGATCTGGAAGCCTTCAGTTTCTTAGGAAGAGCCATAGAAAGCGAGTTGGTGCCTATCATCATCCTAGCCACCAACCGAGGCGTCACCACCATCCGAGGCACCGACGTGAAAAGCCCAATGGGATTCCCCCTAGATTTGATCGACCGCTCCGTAATCATAGCAACTCACGAATACGATCCAGAAAGCATCAGAGAAATACTTTCAATAAGATCTGGAGAGGAGAAGGTTGAACTACAAAAGAAGGCCCTCGAAAAATTGACAGAGGTCGGAGCGAAAAGCTCACTGAGATATTCGGTTCAACTACTTAGCCTATCCGCACAAAACGCAAGAACTATGAAGCATAAGAAGGTATCCGCCAAAGACGTAGATAGAGTTACCAAACTCTTCATGGACATAGGAGAAGCCGCCGAACACCTCAGAAAGTACGAAGAAAAGATGATGAAGCACTAGCAGGTTTCGGCGTTTTTCTTTAATTGACGAATGATTGCTACATAGGAGCGGGCACAAGTACTATATGCGCGACCGCACTTTTCGGTAGAAAACAGGTTCGAAAAAGGGTTTCTGAGATAAACGAAAGAAAGAATATAAAAGAATGACAAACATATGAGATGCACCTACAGACAATCATATCAGCGGTGTCCTTATGGCGTATTGCACGAAGTGCGGGAAAGAACTGCCTGAGGGCGCAAGTTTCTGCCCAAGCTGTGGAGCATCTTTTGGACCTGAGTCTGGCATACATGAGACGGCTGCTGAAAGAATTGGGCATGATCGTTTTCTGCAGCAGCATTGGATAAAGAGGATTATTGCCATAGTGATTGATTCTATCATAGTCGGCATCGCCGCTGCAGCTCTGTCCATCGCTTTTTTCTTTCCACTATTCTTGGCGAATCCCTTTTGGTTTTTCAACTGGCTGAGCTTTCCTTTCGCAATGGGGTT
Source organism: uncultured Candidatus Bathyarchaeia archaeon (assembly GCA_964347995.1). Lineage (GTDB taxonomy): Archaea > Thermoproteota > Bathyarchaeia > Bathyarchaeales > Bathyarchaeaceae. Next base: position 22,733 of record CAYGBA010000018.1, read on the forward strand.
GATCTACGTTCTCTATTTTACCATAGCTGAGTCAATGTATGGAGGCACCATCGGAAAGGTGATGGTCGGCCTCAAAGTCACGGCGGTGGGTGGGAGAAGACCGAGTTTGGAAAGCTCCTTCATAAGGAATATCAGCAAAATCTATTGGGTTCTCCTAATTCTGGACGTAGTCGGTGGCTTTTTCATCGCGAGGGATCCTCATCAAAAGTACAGCGACCGAATCGCACACACAACAGTTGTCTGACGCAATGCGCGCGATTTTGTAAATTATTGTAGAGCTGAATTCAGTTTATATTTCTAAAAGGGGAAATTAAAAATAGGCAACAACACCGAAAAGTGTTATCGATAGCTCATCTTAGGATGAAAGAAATGGGAAAGCTTAGCGGATTTCTACGATTAATCAGACCACCAAATTGTATTCTTATGGGTTTTGCTGTGATCGTAGGGGCTTCGCTCGTTTCCACTCCTAACCTCTCAATCAACCTCTTCTTGGGATTTGTAACCTCCTTCACATTGACAGGCGCCTCCATGGCGATAAATGATTACTACGACAAGGACATTGACGCCATAAACGAACCGAACCGACCAATTCCAAGCGGCACAGTGAGCCCGAAAGAAGCGTTGTCCTTCGCCCTTGTCTTGAGCCTAGTGGGATTTGCAACGGCTCTAGTTACCAACACGTCCTGCCTAATAGTCGCAGCAATTGCATGGGCAATCTTTGTAACCTACACAACAAAAGGGAAACGGACAGGGCTTCCAGGAAACTTCCTAGTCAGCGCCTGTGTTGCAGTACCATTCATCTACGCGAGTTTCGTCGTCCAAGAAAGACTCGAATTAGCAGTGACAATTTTTGCCGCCATGGCATTTCTTTCAAACACAGGCAGAGAAGTCACAAAAGGAATAGTGGACATTGAAGGAGATAGATCTCAGAATATCAAGACAATTGCGGTGGCTTTTGGAGATAGAACTGCGGCCTTCGTCGCGGCTGTTTTCTTCTTTTCAGCGGTCACTTTAAGTCCCTTACCCTTATTGTGGGGGCTTGTTTCCAACTGGTTCCTCCCCTTTGTCATTCTAACGAACGTAGGATTGATTCTCTCCTCTTTCCTGCTGGTTCGAGACTATTCCCGAAAAAATGCCCGGAGGGTTAAGAATTCAATTCTGATCTGGTTTATCACTGGGCTTTCAGCCTTCATCGCTGGGACTCTTGGATAAAAATAAGCTGTAACATAGTACTAAGAGACACCAAAAAGTCACATCCAAATCGGTGAGGCAAAATGCTCTCATTCGCTGATCAAACGCTCTTGGCAAATTTGCTTGTGATGCTCCTCAGCTATATATACATAATTTCTATGATCGTTGTCTCAAATCGGATACCAAGAATTTTGATGTGGTCACAGGAAACGTCTCGCAAGATTCTGCATATTCTCATAGGAAATCTGTCCTTCATCCTCCCTTTTTTCACCAAAAGCATTTTCCCAGTTATGGTTGCCGCTCCCTTCGTGCTAGTAACCTTTCTAGTTTCTCCATATTCCCCGATTAAGAGCTTGAAGAGCCTACTGTTTGGGCTTCAAGACACCACCAAAAAGGGGCATCCATTTGGGCTCGTCTTCTATTCAATCTCGTACACGGTCTTAGCCGCCCTCTTTTTCAACACCTCTTATGTTGTAGCCGCGGGCATTCTGCCCATGGCGTACGGGGATGGCGCTGCGTCCATAATAGGAGAACATTACGGAAGGCGAAAATACAAAATTCTAAGTCAAAAAAGCCTTGAGGGATCACTCGCTGTTTTTACTGGCAGTTTCGTGAGTCTGTTGCTTGGTCTCGTGTTCTATTCGCTTTTCTTTCAGTTCTCCGCTGTGGAAATGATTAGTTTGTCCCTCTGGACCGCCTTAATAGCCACACTCGTAGAGGCCATATCGCCTCTTGGCTTCGACAACTTAACAGTTCCTCTCATCTGCGCCTTATCTTTCTCTCTAATTAGAGGAAGGTAAAATTGACGTTCATCGTCATTGACGGACTAGACGCTTCTGGAAAAAGCACACAAGCAGAGTTGCTGTCTTCTTTCCTAAAGAGTCGAGGACAGACAGTTTTTCTGCGCAAACATCCCACCGACGACAACATCTTCGGAATAAAAACTAAACATTTCCTAGGGCACAAGGGCAAAAGCGCTCATCTCAACGCGGCACTTTTCTACATGTGCGATGTTATTCGATCGATTATTGTCTACTCGTGGCGCAGATTCGACTATATCATATTTGTGCGTTATCTCATGGGAACCGCTTACCTACCTAGACCTCTGGACAGAATCGCCTATCATTTCTTTGCCACTATCGTTCCATCCTCAAGTTTCATGTTCTTTCTTGATGTGAGTCCAGCGGAAGCATACAGAAGAGTCAGCTTGAGAGAAATGGAACTAGAGATGTTCGAAAGCCTTGAGGAGCTGCAAAAAATTAGGCAAAAGGCACTTTCCCTTGCTCTGGAAGATGAGTGGATAATTGTGAATGCGGATAGAGCAATAAATCAGATTCAGGCGGATATTCAGCGAAATATTATCTGATTCTGCTTCCCACTTCGATGTCGCTTTCGGGCTTTATCAAAATGACGTTGCCCACGTCATCTTCGGCGGCGAGTATCATGGACTGAGATTCCACGCCCATGAACTTTCTTCTCTCCAAGTTCAGAAGGAAGGCAAACTTCTTATCCACCAGCTCTTCTGGTTTGTAATGCTGCAGCAATCCCGCCACAGACTGCCTCTTCTCATCGCCAAAGTCGACTATCATCCTGATGAGGTTCCTTGAGCCAGCTATTTGTTCCGCCTTAGCAACTTTGCCAACGCGCATGTCGAGCCTTTGAAACTCCTTAAAGGAGATCTCCATCCCAATCACCTACGACATTCACCATCTTGTATCTTGAAAACCGTTAAGTTTTCCAGTTGTAATAAAACTTACCCCAGCACACTTACTCGGATGAGATCCTGAATGACCAGAATCCGAAGACTGACAATAGGCGACTACAATGAAATGACAAAACTCTGGCAGCGATCGTCTCTACCCTTCAAGCCAAAGGGTCGAGACCGCAGGCAAGAAATAGCCCACCAGATGAAGAGGACCCCTGAGCTATTTTTGGGAGCCTTTGAAGGAAGAACGTTGGTTGGGACTGTGGTCGGTAGCTATGACGGCAGGAAGGGATGGATCAACCGTTTGGCTGTTGATCCGGATCATAGATGGCAAGGTATCGGACAACTTCTGATAGCTCGTATAGAGAAGTCTCTCAAGAAGAAGGGTGCTAGAATCATCTCTGCCTTGGTTGAGGAGTCGAATCTAAAGTCTATTAGCTTGTTTGAGAAACTGGGATATAAAACGCCTAAGTTACGTATCCTCTACTTCCGCAAGGCAGAGAGCGAAGATGTCTGAAACGTCTGGACTGAGTGAGAGAACATCGTGAGGGTAACCACAGTGACTTCTCACGGTTACTCACAAGGGAATTCTGCTACCATATTTGTATCCATGCATAATGAGAGCTATCCACAGAATGGCTAAAGCTACTCAAGATGCTTGCAAGCAGAATTAGCAATACCATTCCAGAAACTGCCTTCCTATCCATTTTTACTTCCTCTTTATAACATATATACAATTTAGACATTTAAGACTTAAGAAACAAAGTTCTATCTCACATAGAAGTTTCTTTCTTAAATCTTTAGTAGAAGTTGCATGTA
>CAYGBA010000019.1:0-25912 GCA_964347995.1 uncultured Candidatus Bathyarchaeia archaeon
ACTAAGGGAGTGACGAAATTGGGAAAAGCAGCTGTAGTAACGCCTCTGTACATTTCTTTTGCTTGGATTCTGATGATTAGCTATCAGTTATTCACCCAAGTAGCAGTCACAACTGTCATTACCCATGTTGGTGAGCTATGGCCTTTGGCGGGCGGGTGGCTCACATCGAGAATGGAGATGATAGTTTTCATTTACGCCTTTTCATGGGTTTTCCTCTTATCATCCGCCATCCCATCATTCATCCTTGGAAAAGAAAAAGGCGTCCTTGCCCAATTCCTCGTTTGCTTGGCAGTGACATTTCTGGCTTTCGTGGTTCAAGACATCCTAACAACTTACAGTGGTGGTCCAGTTGACCAGTTGTTCAATTTGGCAGTGTTGTTCCATAATCCCGTTCTCGCCGTTGGTTACTTGTTGGTCCCATACGCATTGATGGCCATTCTTGACTTCCGCTCTAGGAAAAAGCGGAGGGAAGAGGAGAAGAAGGAAAAACTGAAAGAAGAGACACCCAATAATCTACAAGAAACCACATAACAAATACCCTAAAGGCACATATCTTGTCCTTCAAAGCCCCCACCCACCGACACATCCACGGAGTCTGAAGACTTATAACCTTCTTTCCTTTGATACGTGAGAACGTACAGATCTTTGACTCATGGTCACGGAGAGGTTGCGCATTGTATGAAATCGTTGAATGCGTTACAAATTTTAGCACATCGGATCCACAAATCGTGGAAGCCATCTTAGACGAGGTAAAAAGGACCAAGGAAGTTTGTGTGTTAGACTCCACATATGACGACTACTACAACAGGCTTGTTGTCTCTTATGTTGGCAACAGAGACTCAGTTCTTTTGGCAACTTTGAACGCGGCAGGAAAAGCCATTGAGCTCATAGATATGAACAAGCACAAAGGTCAACATCCACGCATAGGAGCAGTAGATGTTGTACCCTTCATCCCCATTAAGCATGTAGATATTGAAGACTGCATTAGACTCGCGAAGAAGTTTGGGAAGACGCTGGCAGAAGAGTTTGATGTTCCAGTTTATCTCTATGGGGAAGCCGCCGCCCACCCTGAAAGAAGCGATCTAGATTGGATTAGAAAAGGCGAATACGAGAAGCTTAAGCAGATGATGAGGAAGACTAAACGGAAACCTGATTTCGGTCCATCCTCGCCCCACCCAACGGCTGGCGCAACCATAACAGGCGCCCGCAAGATCATGGTAGGCTTCAATGTGAATCTCGGAACCACAGACATAGGAATAGCCAAGAAGATAGCCAAAGCACTACACGCAAAGAAGGGGGGACTAGCCTTTGTGAAGGCTATGGCTGCTGAGATACCCGAGATGGAAATGACTCAGATCGGTATGAGCATAACAAACTTCGAGAAGACGCCCCTACATCGCGTTTATGAACTAATCAGAATTGAAGCCGAAAGATATAATGTTCCGATAGTAGGCTCCGAGTTCTGCGGGCTAGCCCCGTTAAAGGCGATCGCAGACGCAGCACAATACTACCTCAAGATAGACAACCTAACCGAAGATAGAATACTCGAGATAGCGATACAAAAGGCAACGGAGAAAGGATGAGAAAAAGTGGCCAAAGAAGAAGCAGACCTGCTTATAGAAAACGCGAGCGAACTCCTCACCATCCGAGGAGGAACAGAAAAACCACTTCTAGGCAAAAGCATGAGAGACTTAGGCATCATCAGGGAAGGCAGTGTAGCCATTAGGAACGGAAGAGTAATAGCTGTAGGAAAGACCGAGAAGATCAAGGAAGAAATCGAAAGTAGCAAAGTCATAGACGCAAGCGAAAAGGTCGTCATGCCAGGCTTTGTAGACCCCCACACACACCTGGTTTTTGCAGGCTCGAGAGAAGACGAGTTTGAAATGAGGATAGAGGGTGCCTCCTACATGGAAATCCTCCGAAAAGGAGGAGGTATCTTGAAGACAGTGCGGGAGACTAGAAGAGCGAGCAAGGAGGAGCTACTTGGAAGTTGCAGGAAAACACTGGATGTTATGGTGGAGCATGGCACAACAACGGTGGAGGCGAAAAGCGGCTACGGACTGACCACAAAAGATGAAATAAAGTGTCTAGAAGTAATGAAACCTGCAAACGAAGAGCACCCAATAGAGATCGTGCCAACCTTTCTGGGGGCGCATGCTGTCCCTGCGGAATATAAAGACAACCCAGACGAATATGTAAACCTCATAACCGACGAGATAATCCCCAAGGTTGCAGCCCGCAAACTGGCAGAGTTCTGCGACGTATTCTGCGAAAAAGGCGTATTTGATGTCGAACAAACAAGAAGAATCCTCTTGAAAGGAAAAGAACACGGCTTGAAGCCGAAACTGCACGCTGATGAAATGACTAGGCTCGGAGGGGCTGAGTTGGCCGCAGAGATGCAAGCCGTTTCAGCTGAGCATCTGCTCTTTTCTTCTGATGACGGCCTAAGGGCGATGGCTAGGCAAAGGGTTGTCGCTGTTCTACTTCCTAGTGCAGCCTTTACGCTTATGATGGAACGGTATGCAGATGCCAGAAGGATGGTGGAGCTGGGTGTGCCAGTTGCCTTGGGAACCGATTACAACCCTAGTTGTTTGGTGGAGAGTCAACAGATAGTGATTTCCTTGGCCTGCCTCCAGATGAGGATGACGCCAGCGGAGGCGATTGTTGCGGCGACGATAAACGCTGCACATGCCGTGAATCGGTCTCATGATGTCGGGAGTCTGGAGCTTGGAAAGAGGGCAGATATTATAGTTTTGAACGTCCCGAATCACAGGTTCTTGGGCTATCGCTTCGGGGCGAATCTTGTGGACAAGGTGATCAAAGACGGGAGACTTGTTGTGGATGGAGTAAGGCGATTAAAGGCGGACTCATAAAACATAAAAGCAGAAAAACACAAATCCAAATCACGACAAACCATTTGAGGGAGGAAAATAAAATGCCCCTATACATTCTACTCTCTACCCTCACAGACGAAGGGTGGAAGACGGTGAAAGCAAAGCCACAGAGAATCAAGGAAGTCAGCAAGGAGATCGAAGCCTTTGGAGCCAAAGTAATTAACCAATACGCGGTTCTGGGACTCTACGATTTCGTCAACGTAGTAGAAGCGCCAGACAACAAAACTATCGCAAAAGTCTCAGTAGAGCTCGGTTCGAGAGGCACAGTTCAAATCAAAAGCCTACCTGCAATCCCAATAGATGAATTCATAGCCACAATGAAGAAGAAATAACCGCCCACACCCTCCTTTTTTATAAAAATGCACCTGAGAAGTAAAGATTGTTTATAAATGGCCTTTCCGCTCTAGGGCTTATGCTGGAGGCATGCTAAAGCTGAAGAAGTCGAGAAAGTGTATAACAGGCCCTGAGCTGCATTGTAAGAACTGGCAGATCGAGGGCATTCTCCGCATGCTATACAATGTTGTTGATCCCGAGGTTGCGAAGGATGCCGAGAATCTCATCGTTTACGGTGGCACCGGAAAGGCTGCTAGGAACTGGGGGTGCTTCGACAAGATCGATGAAACGCTCAGAGAGTTGGAAAGCGACGAGACACTTCTCATACAGAGCGGGAAACCTGTCGGAATCTTCAGGACCCATGAATGGGCTCCTAGGGCTTTAATAGTCAACAGCATGCTTGTGCCGAAGTGGGCGACATGGGACTACTTCTACGAGCTAGAACAAAAGGGGCTTATCATGTTCGGCCAGATGACGGCAGGCTCGTGGGCATACATCGGAACACAGGGCATTCTGCAGGGAACATACGAAACACTGGCGGCCGTTGCGAAGGAGGACTTCGGCGGAACCCTGCGAGGAAGACTGGTGCTCACGGCAGGCCTAGGCGAGATGGGTGGGGCACAACCACTAGCTGTGACAATGAACGAAGGCGTGGCTTTGGTTGTAGAGATCGATGAGAAGGCGATTAAGAGACGGCTAAAACACAAATATCTTGAAACATGGACCGACGACCTAGATGAGGCGATAGACATGGCGAAGCAAGCTCAAGAAGAGAAGACTCCAAGAAGCATCGGACTACTCGGCAACTCAGCCGAAGTACACCCAGAGCTTGTGGAAAGAGAGATTGTTCCAGACATTTTAACCGACCAGACAGCTGCCCATGACCCACTCAACGGATACTATCCAACTGGGCTTTCTTTGGAAGAAGCAAATGATCTTCGGGAAAACGATCCTAGGAAGTACATGAAAAGGGCTAGGGAAAGCATTCACACCCAAGTAAGAGCCATGGTTCAGATGATGAAGAAAGGCGCAGTTACCTTCGAGTATGGCAACAACATACGACAGGAGGCCTACAACGACGGTTTCACAGAGGCGTTCGCCTTCCCAGGATTTGTGAAAAAATGCATAAGACCAATGTTCTGTGAGGGAAGAGGACCGTTCAGGTGGACTTCTCTTGTTGGTGATCCTGCAGACATTTACACCCTAGATGACGTCATCCTCGAAGAATTCTCATATAATGAGGAATTGTGCCGCTGGATAGAAAAAGCGAAGGAACAGGTCCAGTTTCAGGGCTTACCTGCTAGAGTCTGCTGGCTAGGGTTCGGAGAGCGAGCAAGATTCGGAAAGATCATGAACGACATGGTACGTGAAAAAGAGCTCTCAGGCCCCATATGGATAGGAAGAGACCACTTGGACGGCGGAAGCGTGGCATCGCCAAATCGCGAAACCGAAGGCATGCGAGACGGAAGCGATGCCATAGCAGACTGGCCCATCCTAAACGCGCTCCTAAACGCTGTAGCAGGAGCAACATGGGTTTCAGTGCATCATGGTGGCGGCGTGGGAATAGGCTACAGCATCCACGCTGGAATGTGCCTCGTAGCAGACGGCACAAAAGAAGCAGAGAAAAGACTGATCAGGGTCTTAAACACCGACCCAGGAACAGCCATAGTCAGACACGCAGACGCAGGCTACGAGAAAGCCGAGAAGATAGCGAAGGAAAAAGACATCCAAATCCCGATGCTAAAATGATGTTCTCTTCAGGGGGTTTGTCTGTGACTAAGAATCTGTTTCGGAATGCAAGCGGAGTCGCATACGCCGACACCCGCATACCATAAGAAACGGAGACCCGGGACTCCATTCTTTAGGTGCGAGGTCAAAGGTTTTCTTCACGATTCTTATTAATTCATGCGACTAGAGTTATCAAAGATAGAGGGAATAGAACTTGAGAAGAGTGGTTATTGACGGAGAAAGTCTCACTGTAGAAGATGTAGTTGCGGTGTCACGCGGTGGAGCTCAGGTAGAGATTCCGCAGAAAGCAAGGGAGAAGGTGAACAGGTCCCGACAAGTTCTTGAAGAATTTGTGAGAAAGAAAAAAGTTGTTTATGGTGTCACGACCGGGTTCGGAGCCTTAGGCAACGTCATTGTTCCTCCAGAGCACATCAAAGAACTGCAGTCTAACCTGATTAGGAGTCATTCTGCAGGGGTCGGAAAGCCGCTAGATGGAGACGCTACACGAGCCCTGCTGTTGCTGAGGGCCAACACGTTGGCCAAGGGAAACTCTGGAATAAGACTAGAAACCTTGGAGACATTGGTTGCGATGATCAACAAGGGCGTACATCCTATAATCCCGGAAAAGGGCTCTGTGAGTGCCAGTGGTGACCTCGCTCCGCTTTCGCACATGACGCTGGTTATTATGGGGGAAGGTGAAGCAGAATTTGAAGGAAAGACGATGAGTGGAGAGGACGCCCTTGAGAAGGCTGGCATCAGTCCCGTTAGACTTGACTGTAAAGAAGGACTGGCCCTGAATAATGGCACACAAATGATGACTGCGATTGGAGCCCTTGCGGTTCACGACGCGGAAAGGCTGATCAAGAACGCTGAAATCGCTGCCTCACTAAGTCTAGAAGCTCTAGGCGGTATATCCGATGCGTTTGATGAGAGGATACATCTTGTAAGGCCGCATCCAGGTCAGATTGAGACCGCCAAAAACCTACGGCTGCTTACAGCAGGAAGCAAGATAATAAAATCAAGCAGTGAGTCGATTAGAGAGGTAGAGAAGTCTGAGATGAGGCCTCCTCAAGATCCGTACAGCCTAAGATGTGTTCCACAAGTGTTGGGAGCATCAAGGGAAGCAATTGTGTATGCAAGGAAAATTATGGAGACGGAGATCAATTCGGCGACAGATAATCCTCTGATCTTCGCTGATGATGGAGAGTTTCTGTCTGGCGGGAACTTTCATGGGCAACCGATTTCAGTTGCGATGGATCTGCTGGGAATATCATTGACCACAATGGGCAACATATCAGAGAGGAGAATCGCCAGACTTATCGACCAAAAGCTAAGCCACGGACTACCACCCTTCCTCATCCACAGAGGAGTTGAGAAGGGGATACACAGCGGTTTCATGTCAGCTCAAATCACAGCGGCTGCTCTGGCTTCAGAAAACAAAGTCCTATCGCATCCGGCGAGTGTGGACTCGATTCCCACATCCGCGAATTTTGAAGACTTTGTGAGCATGGGATCGATCGCAGCGAGGAAGGCTACAGAGATTCTTAGGAATGTAGAGGGTATCGTGGCTATTGAGCTGTTGTGTGCGGCTCAGGGAGTAGAGTTTCGAGGTCCAGAAAAACTTGGTCAAGGAACTGGAGTAGCCTACTCACTGATAAGAGGAAGAGTGCCTATTCTAAAGGAAGACCGAGTGATATCTAAAGACATAGAAGTGGTTACAAAATTGATCAGGAGTGGAGATCTCGTGGAGGCTGTGGAAGAAGCAGTCTCCAGCAGAATGGATTAAGGAAGATGTTTGGTTGCTAAGCGAGTTCCTGCAGAGCTTTTAAGCGTTTGACTATGTTAGGATGAGAAGAGAAGAGCTCTGCCACCCGGTCAAGCGTGGTAACTTTTCTGCTGAGAACCTCTTGTACTAGTCTCTGATCGGGCATGTATGCTCCGGCATGCATCAAGGAGACCGAATCCGATTCCGCACGGTCTGGATCAGCTATGAAGAGTGCCTTAAACGAGTTGAGGCTACTCGCCTTTTGGCGCTTCTTCTTGGCTCTATTAGTTGAGTGCACTATTTTTGCCAAGCCTTCGGAGAGCTTGCGTGGTCCTTCTTCGACTATTGAGGTGCTGTGGCGGTCTGCGTAGTACTCACGCAATCGGCTTAGGTGGAGAGTGAACAGGGTGAGTATCCAGTAGAGGAGAATGCTTACCATGCCTATCAGTGCAGCTCCTCCGCCGCGTTCATTTCTTCTGCCGTATCCGGCGGATAGGATCATTGAGAAGCCTATCCAGTAGAACAGCGCGGGTAGGAGGGAGACAAACATCATCACCTGAACGTCTCTGTGCTTAAGGTGTCCCAACTCATGGCCGATTACTGCTTCAACTTCCTCGGTCTCCAGTGTCTTCCGCAACTCTGTCGTTACAGCCACTCTTGTTCCGGCGATCGGTGAGCCGTAGGCGAAGGCATTCGGCACCGGCATCTTGGCCAGCATAACTCGCGGCATTTTTATTCCGCTCTTTTGACTCAGCGTCTCAACCATTCCGTATAGTTCTGGGTCGTTGGACCTTGAGACCTCTTTTACATGATAAATGGCGTCTATAAGATATGGGGCAAAAAGCCATTGGGCAATGTTGAATAGCACAATGAATATTCCTAGGGTTATCCAGTCAAAGGCGCCTGTTAACGTGAGGATGGCTGCGAAGAAGAGTGTGGATAGTCCGATGATTGCGGCTAGCGTCCCGAATACGGATAATCGAAGCTTCCATAAGTTCATGAACCCAACCTCAAAGATGTTCAACCAAGCAAGTGCTTATATCTCTTTTGTTGGACGAATCTTAGCTGCAATTCTACAGTGTAGGTGTTTTGTCCGCTGATCCTCCAGCCGTCTAAACCCTATCTAGATTACACGCGCCAAGGACTTTCTCAAACTCCTCTCGTGTGGGTTCCTGCTTGTACTTCCTCAAAGCGGTAATCAGTTCTTCTTTGCCGATTTTGCCTAATCTCTTTGCTATAGCCTTTGCTGTTTGGCTTCCCATGAATAGGTAATGGCAGATGGAGGTTGCGTTTGAGACTCTTCTGCTGGTGCTGGCGGTTTCGAAATCAACTATGCAGGGCTTGTCCTTAGCATCCACGATGATATGTTTGGGAGCTCTACTCAGTTCTCCATGATCCAAGCCCGCTTTATCAAGCCTCCAGCACTGCTCCAAAACATCGCGCAAAACTCGTCGCATCCTAGGCTTCACCCTCTCTTTCAGCGCTTCAACCCATCTGGGCAGCAGTGTTCCCTCAATGAAATCCATCAAAAGGAAGTTCTCTGTGGCATCAATTAGATTCGGCCCAACATCAACCGTATTCGCCTTTCTCAACATATCAGCTTCACGCCTCATCCCAGTTCTATCGGCATCCACCCTACGAATCTTCAGCGCAACCTTCCGCCCATCCATACTAGCCGCGATAACGATGCCAACATGCCCCTTACCCAGAACTGGCAAATTTGATACTGTCTTATCTCCCATGAACTTTAACGCCTTCACTTTAAGTTCTTCCAGCTCTTTTACACGCCTTCTCAGCTCCTTCACATCATACTTCGGATAGCACAAAATCCTGCCATACTTCTCTTCATGAAGTTTCTCCAGAGGAACGACTTCACTGTTAGACAGCAAAATTCCTCAGCCCCTTATCTTGAAGAAGGCTAGCCTACTAAAAGCTTATTTTATCCCTTTATCTCCATTGAAAAGACACACGTTGCAAGAGAGGTGTACCGTATGAAGCTGTTTACGGTAGGTCCAGTCGCCTGCTACCCTGAAGTTCTGGAAGAGATGAAACGGCAAATGTTCAGTCATCGGAGCGAAGAGTACAAGAGATTACACGGAGAAACTGTAAAGTTACTACAAAGATTTTTGGAGACAAAAAATCAGGTTTTCCTATTCTCAAGCACGGGCACAGGCTTCATGGAAGGCTCAGTGCGTAATTGCATAGAGAAGAAGATGCTGTGTTGCGTTAACGGTAGCTTCGGTAAAAGATTCGCGGACGTAGCTACTGCAAACGGAAAAATCGTTGAGAAAATCGAGCCCCCTCTGGGGGAGCCTATCACACCAGAGTTGCTAGACGACAAATTATCCGAATGCCCAGACGTCGAAGCTGTTGCCATGACTCACAACGAAACCAGCACAGGTATGATAAACCCCTTGGAAAAACTTGCTAAGATCGTAAAGAAACATGGCAAACTCCTGTTTGTTGACGCAGTGAGCTCCATGGGAGGAACCGAGATAAAAGTAGACGAATGGAATCTGGACGTTTGTTTCGGAAGTTCACAGAAATGTTTCGGGGTTCCCCCAGGGCTCGGTGTAGGGAGTGTAAGCGAAGAAGCTTTGAAACGATCGGAAGTTGCTAAGAACAAGGGCTGGTACTTTGATTTCAAGCTGTGGGAGAGATATCAAAAGGATAGAGGAGGTACACCTATCACTTCGGTGATACCGCAGATAGCTGGGCTAAATCGAATCTTAAAGCTCGTAGATGGTTGGGGCGGGAAAGAAAAGTACTTTGCACTATATAAAGAAAGGAACAGAAGAATCAGGAATGGGATACAGAAACTTGGGTTATCACTATTCCCGAAAGTAGGTTATGAAAGCCCAACAGTGACCTGCATAAACGCGCCAAGCAACATTAGTGGAATTGCGATATATGAACGAATGCGTGAAAAGGGATTTGAACTCGCAAAGGGTTATGGAAGTGTAAAGGACATCACGTTTAGAATCGGGAATATGGGCTATATTGAGCTTGAAGACATAGAGTTGATGCTAAGAGCGCTTGGAGAGGCCCTAAGCGATCTGTCTTAAGCAGTCTTTACTTTACAAGACGAGTAGAAAGCATTAAGTTAACATAGTTATCAAATCTTTTCCCAAACAGGAACGAGGCAGTTCTTCAGTGGCGATCATAACACTGCTATCGGACTTCGGGTTGAAAGATCCTTATGTGGCGGAGATGAAAGCAGTCATACTCGCCATCTGCCCCGAAGCCAGCATAGTGGACATAAGCCATGCGATTGAAAAGTTTGACATACGTATGGGAGCCTTCATACTCGCCTCTGCAGCACCATACTTTCCTCAGGGCACAATTCATATTGCCGTCGTGGACCCTGGAGTTGGAACAAAGAGGCGTCCAATAATCGTTGAAACCAAGCGTGGCTTCTATGTTGGACCCGACAACGGGCTTCTCATGCTCTCCGCTCGAAGAGAAGGCGTATATCACGTTTACAATATCAGTAATCCGCAGTATATGCGCCCTCAAATCTCCAGAACCTTCCACGGAAGAGACATCTTTGCCCCAGCAGCCGCACACTTAGCAAAGCGGCACCCTCCTTCCAAGTTCGGGACAGAAATCCACGACTACGTTCTTCCAAAATTCGCAAAACCCCAGCTAAGAAAGGGCAGACTTCTCGGAGAGATTTTATATATAGACGGTTTTGGCAACATAATCACCAACATCTCAGTAAAAGACCTTGAAAGGATAAGCGCTTCTGAGAACTCCCTTCTACATGCCAAGTTCAAAGACGAGATTTTAGATTTGAGGCTCTGTTCAGCTTACGGTCAGGTTCCGGCTGAGAGGGCGCTGGCCATAATCGACAGCAGCGATTTCCTCGAGATATCAACGAACCAAGCAGATGCTTCTCAGGTATTTGGGGTGAAAACAGGGGACTCCGTTGAAATTTCACTTCAAAAATGAAACGACAGCGGCTCGGAATGCAGAAGCATTCTAACGCATCAGTAGACGGATTTGAAAACAAGAAGGATTAAGGCTAAAATCAAACCTACACACAGCAGCTTTATTCCGTGAAGAAACATATTCCTACTCGATACTTTTCCGAGGAAAGCCCCAACAAAAACAGAACAAGCAACGTAATCACAATGGATGGCTGAATGGCAAACGCAACTGAAAAGAGGAAGAAAGGCGCCAAACAAACGATAGCTACGAGAGCCGGAGACAACCCGTCTACCATTCCAGCCCAAATGGAGGCGAAGCGGCTTGCCCTACCTATCACGCTCTCTTCCAAGTTCTTGAGCATAGACCTCTCTAAGCTGTCAAGCTCTTTCGTGCGCTCAGCCTCTTCAGTTACGTGCGCGCCTGCAAAACCCGACAAACCCATTGCGAGAGACGCGCCCAAACCCGCAGATATTATGAAAAGAGGCTCTGGATCACCCGCTACGTATGCTCCAACTACTATGCCGAGAGTAGTCATTGCCCCGTCGAAGGCGTTCATTATGAAGTATCTTCTACTTATAGGAGCAATCCTGCTAATTCTTAGATAATTCCTTATCTTCTCCAGGAAGTTCATAAGCCCTTAACTCTGTGTTAGAGTCTGGCGGATCTATCTTGTGGCGTTCTTACTTCCTCTACAATTCTTGTGCCCGCCGCAACCTCATCAACAGAATGAATAGCAGCGCCCAAGCTCTCCAGTTTCTCCTTCACTCTTTCGAAGCTTATGTTGGTTCCACCTAGAATTATCTTTACGTTCTCAACCTTCTGATCTATCTCGTAAGTGAGTATGTTTACTCCTTCTACACCGTCAAGTTCACTGAGTTCTTTAGAAAGCTCTATTATGCTGGGATTGTGCGGTTTCAGAACGTCCAAGACGAGTCTTCTTATCATCCTAGACCTACGGGAATATAGGAGAGTAACGCGAGTATTTAAATTAATTCATCCAAGAATAAATTTCTCAAGTAAACAAAATCAGCTTTCCACTACAACATTATAGCTATTAATAGCAACAATTCTGCCCCACTCTAGAAACTCCCACGTCTCCTAGAGACATCATAACGACCTTTTCGCCCTTGCGCGTCTCTAAAATGAGCTAGACTGTTACATTCCTTTTCAGATCTTGTCCGTTTTGACCAGGTCCCGTAGCCTTTCCACGCCGCCGATTTCCTTAATGAATTCAGCCACCGTCTCTGGCACGAGTTCTTCCCATCGCTTTCCACTCAGCATTCGGTCCCGTATCTCGGTGGACGAGTATGTTTCCCGCTTGTGAAAGGGTATAGGCTCAACGTTGTACCCAGCCTCGATGAAAAGTCGGCGGGTAAGGGGCTCGTTACTACAAACCTTGTCAAACTTCGGGGCGTACCCCCTGACTCTGGCAACCCAGAGCATATGTATATGCATGTCTGGCACTGGAACCATCCAGTATTTTGACGGTGAAATCCTCCCCTCGTTCATGGCTCGTCTGATCATTGTGATACGCTCACCTGTGGTGAATGGATTGTCGAGTGTGTGGCTGTATTGGCTGCTGCCAACAACTATGACGAGCTCGTCAACCTTCCCCAAGATATCCTTCACAGCCTTCAAGTGTCCCTTGTGAAAGGGCTGGAACCTTCCTACGAAAAGTCCGCGCTTCGCCATAACGCGTACACCGAGGCTCTATGTTATCGGATAGGTGGATTTAATTGTTTGCAGCTTCTGTGTGTATTTGTGCAGTTGGTGCATCGCGCGCAGCTTTGCCAAATCCGTTTTAGCAGTTTCCGTTACGCTTATTATCGATGAATGTGAAATAGCTTGAGTCCAAACGAAGGCTAGACAAGATATGAGCGCTGAAGAAGTGTGCAAGGATAGAAGGGGACACAATTTGGGTTTTATAGCATTCATCCCATTTGGTACTCTCTTAATTCACCTCTTCTACGGGAGCATGCCCTTGAGATGGGTCTCTCTAGCCTCTCTGCTCAGGTCGGTCTCCTTATTCTCTATCTACACAAATGTCACAAGGAACGACATTTTGTGGAGCATATTTGGGCTTTGGGCGTTCCTCACAGTAGGCATGTCAGTCTATTTGAACACATTTAGAAGACCTATCTCTGCACGCGTTGAGAAATATCCTGGAAAAATGACTTTTTCGTATCTTTTTAAGATGTGTTCAAACAGCGTTTTTTCAGACTACAGAATAGCCCTCCTGGCTAAGATACCGCTTGTGTTACAGGTACTGGCCGCCGGTTCAATGGTTTACCAAGTTTTTGGAGCCGACTGGGTGATGCACGCACTAGCTGGATTTGGCATAGGAGCCGCGGCCATCAAGGCCTACAAGACAGCTGTGAACCACTATGGATACAACAACCTAGCATCGTATTTCCGTCTAGACAGACTCCGGATTTTTAGGGTTGAACGGAAAACGGGCTCATTAGAATTTGCACTCTTCGGCGTCGTATTTGCGGCGCTAATATGGGAGCTTGTCGAAAGAGTCGCCTACTTCGTGTCACCTGCAAATCTGTTGAGAATTGGATTGGAATCGCCGTTCAACATCTTCGGGGACATGATTTTCGATATTGTTGGCGGGATAGTGGCGTGGGTACTCATCAACTCCAAGCTGAAATGGTTTTGAACTCACGATGTTTCTCCAGAAAACGATTCCGATGAAATCTTGCGAAGATGCTTAAAGATTATTCTTCGAATAGATGGTCCAAGACTTCTCCAGGAGTTTTATCATTAAGTTTAATAGTCACTCAATAAAATACTGCATCAAGACGAGAGGAATTGAACATGTACGAAGACTCACAGCGTCAACCCCTTTTCATACCCGGCGCAACCACTATAGGTGCAGTTTGCTTGGACGGTGTGATTCTAGCCTCAGAGAAGAGAGTCTCCTACGGCTATATGATAATGAGCAAAGTTGGAAAGAAAGTTTTCAAGATAACTGACAAAATGGGCGCCGCATGTGCAGGGCTGGTCTCTGACATGCAGGTCTTAGTTAGAGAAGTCGAAGCCTATGCAAAATTATTCAATCTCGACGCTGGAAGGCCGATGCCCGTGAAGTCGGCGGCTAAAGTGATGTCAAACATGCTCTTCAGCCGCAGGTTGACCCCCCTAATCACGCAGACAATCGTGGGCGGAATTGATGAGGATGGAGCATCCCTCTATGTACTAGATGTACTGGGATCAGTTATACCCGACAAATACGCTGTCGTGGGCTCAGGAGCAGAGATAGCCATCGGAGTGCTAGAGGAAAGATACAAAGACGGAATGACCACAGAAGAAGCAAAAGAGCTTGTAGTGAGAGCAATAAAATCCGCAGTGAGACGAGACATCATGAGCGGAGACGGTGCCGATTTCTTGACGATAACCGAAAAGGGGATGCAAGAAGAATCTCTGGAATTCTAGAGCAAACAGATCAGATTTCTCCAAACTTCGGGTGGCGCTTGTTACCGTTCTAACATAACTGATAGTATTCTCAATCAACGGCGGTACTTCTTGAGGAAAAATAATAAACATATCCAGATGGCTAAATAGGAACTAGTCGCACGTCTCTAGAGATCAGAGGGACCTTCGTGTCGTTTAAACTGACCGCAGAAGAGGGAAAACTCCTCGTAAAACTCGCCCGAAAAGCTGTGGAGGAACGTCTCAGAAAGGGTGAAGTGATAGGGATTCCTAGGGATGCTCCAAAAAAGCTTATGGAGCCTTGTGGGGTCTTTGTGACTTTGAACAGCTTTCGACATGGAAAGAGAGAATTGAGAGGATGTATCGGTTTTCCATATGCTACTACACCTTTGGCTCGTGCCGTGATCGAGTCCGCAATCAACTCCGCTACACAAGATCCTCGTTTTCCTCCTGTCTCTTTCGAAGAGCTTGATCAAATTGTGTTTGAGGTCAGCGTTCTAACCCCGCCGCAGATCATAAACGTAGAGAAACCCCAAGACTACCCGTCAGGAATAAGGATTGGTCAAGACGGTCTTATTGTAGAAAAAAGTTACTACAAGGGCCTTCTGCTACCTCAAGTGCCGATTGAGTGGGGCTGGGACGAAGAGGAGTTCCTCTCCCAATGTTGCGTAAAAGCGGGCCTCTCACCAGACTGTTGGTTGACCAAAGGCACAAAAATTTCCAAGTTTCAGGCTATAATCTTTGAAGAGACTTCCACAGGGGGCGAAGTAGAACGGAAAGAACTTGAGTAGGAAATAGTGACATGCGGGTTCAATTCTCGCCGTGCGGAATAGGCTTGGGCCACGTCGGCCGTTGCATCCCAATAGCCCATAGATTGGAAGAAAATGGTGCAGAGGTCCTATTCTCCACATACAAAGAGGGAACTCAATACCTTTTGCAGGAGAACCTTCCTGTTGTGGAAGCTCCTGAGATCGAGTTTTTAGTCAAGCCCGACGGAACAGTTGATTTCAAACGGTCGATAATCAGTGTAGGACCGTTCTTTGCGGCTTTCACACTCCTAAAACAGGTTGAGGCAGAAATTGAAACCATGAAAGCTTTCAAGCCTGACATTGTTGTATCAGATTCACGGGTCTCTCCCCTAATAGCCGCGCGATTACTCGGGATACCAGACATTTGCATCCTCAATCAATTCCAGATAATCATCCCAAGAAAAAGACGGCTTCTGAGACTCGCCAAACTCGCAGATGCGGGTGCCCTAGCGATGATAGGGAAGTTATGGGCAGCAACAAAACGTCTCTTGATTCCTGATTTTCCCCCGCCCTACACTGTTTCTTTTAGCAATCTCCGAATTCCAGACTCCTATCAAAAAAAAGTGACGCACATAGGTCCAATACTACCCGTTCATCCAGATGAACTACCAAGCCAAAGAGAGATCCGAGGAGAACTCGACCTAAATGAAGATAAACCTCTAATCTTTGCACCCATTAGCGGACCCACAAAAGAACGGGCATACTTCACAGGCATCCTTCGACAAATCTTCAGAGAAATTCCAAACGACTATCAAATAGTCATGTCACTCGGCTACCCGAACACATCCACCGAACCAATTCGAAACGGAAACTTGACCGTCTTCAAGTGGATCCCCAATCGATTCAAATATCTGAAAGCATGTGATCTCGTGATTGCCAGGGCGGGACACGGAACCTTGACGCAGTCCATCTGTTACGGTAAGCCCCTGATCCTTGTGCCAACACCAAGCCACACCGAACAAGTCAACAACGCTAAAAGGGCTGTTCAATTAGGAATTGGCAAAATGATAGAGCAGAAAGACCTGAACAAGGAAACACTCCTCAAAACCATATTAGAACTACTAGAAACAACACAATTCCAAGAAAGAGTAAAACAAATCCAGAGAGAAATCCTAGGAATGAACGGAGTTGAAGTCGCCTTCCAGGCAATAATGAAAGTCGCAGAAGACGGGAGTTCATAATGTTTGTTTTGGAAAAGACATTGGAGGAGCGAATCCGAAGGTTTTTAGAAGAGGACGTTGGGCAAGGCGATGTAACTACACTTCTCACGATCCCTAGAGGAATCATTGTTGAGGCACAAGTTGTTGCCAAAGAAAAGGGGGTAGCGGCTGGAGTAGAAGAGGTTTCAGCGTTTTTAGAAGAACTCGGCTTTGAAACCAATGCCTTGGTGTCAGATGGGTCTGAAATTGAAAAAGGCACAACAATAATGAGAATTTCTGGAGACGCCAGAACTCTACTCTCAACCGAGAGAACAATCCTCAATCTCCTCTCAAGAATGAGTGGAATAGCCACAAAAACTCGCAGCGTTATTGAAAAAGTTCGGGATACTAGCTATGAAACTAGAATAGCCTGCACCAGAAAGGTGGCTCCAGGACTGTTATACTTTGACAAGAAGGCTGTGATGTTGGGAGGAGGCGACACTCATCGTCTCCACCTAGACGATCTCGTTCTCGTAAAGGACAACCACCTAGCAATCATTGGAGGGGTTGGTGAAGCCGTGAAAAGGGCTCGCAACACTGTTTCATTTTCCAAGAAGATTGAGGTGGAGGTTTCTTCTGAGAAGGATGCCTCGGAGGCTGTGGAAGCCGGCGCTGACATAGTTATGCTCGACAACTTCTCTCCTCAAAAAATAAAAGAGGCTATATCCTTACTCGCGAAGAATGGACTTCGAGACCGAGTTTTGATCGAAGCAAGCGGTGGAATAAACGAAGAGAACGTTGTGGAATACGCCGCCACTGGAGCAGACATCCTAAGTCTTGGAGAGATAACTGACAGCGTAAAAGCGCTAGACATGAGTCTTGATGTGGTAAAAGTGACAGAAAAGTAGATGCACGCACATTTTCTATTTTTTGCTGCACCATTCCATATTCTTCCATGTAAAGGAGGTCTATATCAAGGAGTAGGTGTTCTGAATGGAACGTATGCTCGACATATTTGGATCCAGATAACAAGGTAATGTTAAGACCGGGGAGGAGGAGCCCCGCCCACTGTGTCTCGCGGTCTCCCTCTGCACGAACATAACGGTGGACGCAAATAGGACGGGTACTCCTAATCTCAACATTCTTCTATCCAGAAAAAGCCATCAAACATGAAGAACTCAGCCGAAGTCAAACCTTCGGATCAATCTCCAAAACTCTAAAACCACGAGCACGTGGATTCAACATCTCAGAAAACACAACTTTCTCCATAACGTCATTCTCGTCCCTAGCACACCCTGCAACTTCGTGTTCCGCAGGTTCTAGCGAGTGCAGCTCAACACCCCCGCTAAATGTATTCAGTTGACATTTAACTGGCAGACCCAATTTCAATTTCTTAGCTTCCTTAACAGCTCTTTCCGCAGAGTAGAGAACTGCATGGGCCCCAGATGTCAACTCAGCGATCCGCACAGGAATACTATTCTTTCCCAAGGCGAGAACTTCGATGTCATGGACACGACGGATATCTGAGGCTATCTTTCTTATTTTAGGCAGAATTTTCAGGACTTGTCTCCGAGCCCTACCTGAGATTCTCATCCTAGAGAGCTGAACCGCAGAAAGCTCCTCCAAGCTCAAACCTCCTAGAGACATGTCTAGATGAACAACATCCGCCTCCATTTCTTTCAACAAGTTCCGACACAACTCGAGCTCATGAATTACCAAAAGAGGACCTTCCTCCACCTTACTGAAAATAGGCTCAGCAATGCAAAAGTTCGCTCTTCGATATGGGGGATCAACCAGAACGGCTGTTGCAGCGACAACAAGCAAAGGTTTAAAGTAGTCGTCCAAGACGGCGGCACCAGAATCCGCCGCGACCACTCTCAACGCGTCTTCACCCAACTCTGCGTCGCCTCAAATAGATTTATCGTTTGCTTTGCGATGACCGACAATTTCATAGAGTTACATAGGCATTGTAACATTTAACCTTAACAAGCTCCCTTCATAGATGGCCTGAAAGAGATGAAAATTTCTAGATAGAAAAAGACAGTTGAGCCATTCAACACAGAGTTTTCATCATTTCTACCATGATCGATCGATATTTGAACGACTTTCTGGAGACTTGCCTAAGATTCCCTGTTACAAGAGTGGAAAAAGGCACGGTCACTAGGTCTAATCTTTGCATTTGTTTAGATCTATTCCCAGAACATATAATTCCGCGCTCTTCGCTCTGCTAGCCTTTGGTTTGACCCGTTTAACACGAACAAAGTGCCGCCTGACTTCTCTCACAAAGTCGTCGAGCATGCTGCCCTGAAAAGTCTTGACGAAGAAGTTCCCTTTGGGCCTGAGAACGAGAGTTGCGATTCGTAGCGAATGCTTAGCGAGATCAATTTGGCGGGCATGATCAAGTTCCCAGACTCCGGAAACATTTGGTGCTACATCGGATATCACAACATCTGCATGATACGGCATGAAGGCCTTGATCTGTTGAACAATCTGTGACTCCCTTATATCACCGATAAGTGTACGGACATTGGATGAGTTAAATGGCAGAATTTGTTTAAGGTCGACCCCGAGCACAAAGCCCTTACTGCCCACAATTTTCTGAGATGCCTGTATCCAACCACCAGGAGCGGCACCTAAGTCAACAACCACATCACCCGACTTCATGAACCGGTATCTCTTTACGGCCTGAAGAAGCTTGTAGGCCGCCCGTGATCGATATTTCTCTCTCTTCGCCTCTTTATAATAATGTTCTCTCTTTCGTTTTCGGATCCATTCCTTGGGCAAAACTAGCCTTCACCCGAAGGGTTCATCTCCCTATCTGCGAGATCCAGGATCCATTCATTCAATTTTTCACAATTGTTGGGGGATATTGTGCTCCAAGCTCCACATCGAGAGGCGTCAGGGCACATGAGGCAGGGGCAATCAATTATGGAGTTGATAGATACGGGTTGTCTGGTTGGGTATAGTCGATACGTCCATCGTTCATTGTGGAGTTCACGCTCCCGCCGAATGAAGCCTTTCTTTTTGAGTTTTATTGCTATTCGAGAGCCCTCTCTGCTGGTGGCGCCGAGTTTCCGCCACATCTGGCACTGGAGCACGCCGTGCGCTCCTTGGCTTACAATCAGCTGTAGAGCCCCATGCTCTAGGTCGTTACGTTTCGGCATTCTACCCTTTTCCCTTGAAAACCTCAATAATAAATAGGCACTTCAAAACATAAAAACTTGTATGTTAACCATGGATGCCAAGGATTATTCTATAGACTGCAAGCATTGTGTGGGAGGTCTTAACCTGCAGAATGATATCTAAGTAGAGATAGTAACGCTTTATTAAGAGAAAGAATATGTAGATGCATCGTTCAGCCATGTCTTACTGTCTAGGTATAGAGTCTACAGCTGATGATTTCAGTGTTGGAATTCTCTCCTTCGACGGCGAAATTTTAGCAAACGTTACGAGTACTTACATATCAGAGAGCGGTGGAATCCATCCACGAGAAGCAGCCCAGCACCACGCAAAAATTGTTGGAACAGTTTTGACAGAAGCCTTTCAGAAAGCTAACACAAAGCCTAAAGACATCAACATCGTGGCGTTTTCGCAAGGACCAGGCATGGGACCTTGTCTTCGAACTGGCGCAACCGCAGCTAGAGCGCTTGCCTCCTATTTGGATGTTCCTCTCGTTGGTGTTAACCACCTCGCTGCTCACATCGAAATAGGAAAACTTACAACGGGCGCAAAGGACCCTGTCACACTGTTTGTTTCTGGTGGGAACACGATTGTTTCGGCTTTTGACGCTGGACGCTACCGTATTTTCGGAGAAACATTGGACATTGCCATTGGAAACTGTATTGACGTTTTCGGCAGGGAAGCGGGGCTACGTCCAAAAGAAGGAATGCCGGTCGCCGCGATAGTTGAAGAGTTAGCGTCCCATGGACGCGTTTTGATCTCACTTCCTTACACAGTGAAGGGTATGGACCTTTCCTTTAGCGGTCTGCTCACTGCAGCAAAAGATCTGCTTCACAAAGGAAAATGCAGCCTCGAAGACTTGTGCTATAGCCTTCAGGAAGGCGTTTTTTCCATGCTGACTGAGGTAACAGAAAGGGCTTTAGCACACACGGAAAAGAAAGAGGTTTTGTTGACTGGTGGTGTTGCTGCTAACAAGCGGTTGCAGTCCATGCTTAGAACAATTGCCGCCGAGCATAGAGCTCGGTTCTGCGTAGTTTCAAAGCGGTTTGCTATGGATAACGGAGCTATGATCGCCTGGACGGGAATTCTGGCCTACCAAAACGGCCTGAAGCTGCCCATCGAGAAGAGCTTTGTCAGGTTGAAGTGGCGGTTGGACGACGTAAATGTGCCATGGATGGAGAGGTGAGGATCGGGCGATGCTGGTGAAGAAAGGTGCTGAAGCTAGTTTATTTTTAGAAAAGTGGCACGGTCGCAAAGTGATGATGAAGCGAAGACTGCCGAAAAAATATCGCCTTCCACAGTTAGATGAGAGAATACGGTCTTATCGAACAGTGCATGAACCTCAGCTTTTGCACCAATCTAAAAAAACAGGGGTTCCCACCCCAGCTATCTTGATGATTGATGTCAAGGAAGCCAATATCGTCATGGAGTTCATTGAAGGCGAGCAGGTAAAACAGATCCTACATGCCTTCACGACTGAAGAAAGACGAAAGCTGTGCAACCACATCGGCGAGTTGATTGGGAATCTTCATAACCACGGCATCATCCACGGAGACCTTACAACGTCTAACATGATTTTAACATCACATGGGAAAATCGTGTTTGTAGATTTTGGATTAGGCGAATTTTCCACCGAACTAGAGGCCAGAGGAGTCGACTTACACCTTATGAAGAGAGCCTTTCAAAGCACTCATTTTAAACATGCTAAGGAATGCTTCGAGGCGGTTTTAGAGGGCTACGTTAAGGTTATGGGGAAGAAACTGACTGAAGACGTTTCAGAGAAGATTCGGGAGATAGAGGAAAGGGGGCGTTATATCTCCAGAGAAGAGAGGTGAAAAAATGGGCTCTTTTCCTTTAGGCAGGATAGTATTCTTCGTCACAAGCAATATTCACAAGTTTGATGAGGCACGGAAAGTGCTTGCGGGATACAAGTTTGCAACTGCTATGCTTAGGGTGGAAGCTGTTGAGATTCAAGATGATAGCATAGAAAAGGTTGCCCAGGCCAGCGCTTCAGACGCTGTAGAGAAATGTGGTCTACCTATAATTGTTGAGGATGCTGGGCTTTTCATAGAGGCGTTGAAGGGATTCCCGGGACCCTACTCCTCCTATGCTTACCGAACTATAGGAACAAAGGGAATTTTAGAATTGATGAAGAATGTTGAGAAGCGACAAGCATACTTCCGCTCAGTCGTAGTCTTCTCCAGTCCAGACGAGTCGCCAAAAGCTTTTCAAGGCAAGGTAAATGGGAAGATCTCCAGAGCGGAAAGAGGGAGCTCCGGCTTCGGATTCGATCCCATATTTAGCCCTTTGAGTCCAGACAGAACCTTTGCGGAAATGACCACCCAAGAAAAGAATAGATATTCACATCGCGCTCAGGCACTACGAAGGTTTGCCGAGTGGTATAGGGCGGCTTTTCAAACTTGAAGAGTTTTGAGCATATGTTTTATAAGAAGACGGAGAAAGGCTTTCTTGGCGAAGACTTTAAATATAGCCCGGGTGCTCGCTCTTAAAGACTCTGGAGGATGGGAATTGACTAAGAAAGCAAGGGGCAAGTCCCATTCCATTCGTCCGGTTAGCAAGAGACCCCCTGTCTGGTGTAAGTATAGGCCTGAGGAGGTTGAGGCTTTGGTTATAAGGCTTGCCAAGGAGGGTCATCCTCCGAGTGAAATTGGAATCCTCCTGCGCGACCAGCACGGTATTCCTCTGGCTAAGCCTATCACTGGAAAATCGATCACTCAGATTTTGAGAGATACAGGGGTGGAGCCCGCACTTCCCGAAGACTTTGAAAATCTACTCAAGAAGGCCGCGCGCCTACGTGCACACCTCCAGAAGAACCCGGAAGACGTACACAACAAGAGGGCTCTCCAACTCGTCGAAGCCAAGATTTACAAGCTGATGAAATATTACAAGCGCGAAGGAGTGCTGCCTACAGACTGGAAGTATGAAGCTAAGGCAGTTTCCTTCGTCTAACTTTGGGGTCCCAATGCCGATCAAAAAGGACCAAATTGATGCATTTCTGAAAAGTGTCTCACAAGCGGCCAAACTCATTTTGGAGTGTATTGAAGAAGACGGTTTTATCCACGTTACTTCTCATCTAGATGCTGACGGGCTAGCAGCCGCAGGGATAATTGGAAAAGCCCTAGCTAGGTCAGGAGCTACATTCCGTCTTAGGGTTGAAAGGTGGATGGATGATGAGGTTGTTGATGAGATTGCTGCGGAAGAGCCTACGTTAACAATATTCGCGGATTTGGGAGGTGGCTATCTCGATCTGTTGAGCAAGAAGCTCAGCGATCAGCGTACAATCATTCTTGATCATCACGAGCCCGTTGGTGAGGTTTCATCTGGTCTTGTGCACGTAAATCCTCATATTCATGGAATTGACGGTTCTCGTGATCTCAGCGGAGCAGGAATAGCATACTTTGTTGCCAAGGCGCTGGATGGAAGCAATGTTGATCTCGCCCATCTCGCGGTGGTCGGAGCCCTTGGAGACATTCAAGACAAGTATGAACAACGAAATTTGGGGGGTGTGAACAAAAAGATAGTGGAGGATTCTATAGATTCGGGTTATCTCAGGGTTGAGAGGGACCTTCTTTTTTTCGGTAGGGAGACGCGTCCGATTCATAAAGCGTTGGCTTACACCACCACCCCCTATATTCCAGGCATAAGTGGGCAGGAAGATAAGAGTCTGGCTTTCCTAGCGAGTGTGGGGATTACGCCGAAGCGTGAGGACAAGTGGCGTGCGTTGAGGGATCTCTCTCAGGATGAGAAGAAAAAGCTATCTTCTGCTCTCAGCGACTATCTTATCTCGAGGGGTTTTCCAAGCGATGCAGCGCTAAGTCTTGTTGGAACCGTTTACACCCTAGCTCACGAAGAGCCGTGGACCCCGCTTAGGGATGCCAGGGAATTTACTGTTCTGCTCAACGCCACTGGGAGGATGGATAGGGCTGGAGTCGGCGTGGCTATCTGTATGGGAGATAGGGGAAAGACTCTTGATGAGGCTGATGAGATGTTGGACGAGTATCGGCGAAACATAGCCAAGTATCTGAGTTGGCTGAATGAGAAACCTGATCGGATAGAGGAGCGGGATAACATCTATGTAGTTAGGGGAGGGGGATTCATCGATGAAAAGATGATCAGTGCGGTGTCCACTATTCTCTCGACGAGTCTTCCTAATTCTGAGAAGCCGCTTATCGCCTACTCCAAAGTGTCAGGTGAAGATGTGGCAAAGATATCAGCGAGGACTTTGGCTCTGTTGACAGATAAGGGGCTTAACCTAGGAGAGATTTTGCGTGTTGCGGCTGAGGAGTGTTCCGGTAGAGGCGGTGGTCATGATATTGCTGCCGGGGCACAGGTGCCGACTGAAAATGTAGAGCTGTTTATCAAAGCCGTGGACAAGCTTGTGAAGAAACAGTTGGAGAAAGTTCAGCTTGGAGGCTGAGATCACACTTTCCTACGAAAACGAGAGAGAGGCGGAAGCTGTAGCCAAGGCGGTATCTCCTGATAATGTAAGGGCTCCGTCTGGCTTGTCTATCAAAACGGTCAGAAGAGGAACGAAAGTGTTGACTTCCGTGACATGCGAGATGAGGCTACAGACTTTCATAGCTACCATAGATGACTTCTTGAGCTGCGTCTCAGTCGCAGAGAGAACCTTCTCAGCCGCTAAGAAAGGCTAGTGTTGCTTTGTTCGATCGATCAAACATAGTACCTTATTAGCCTAAAAAATAGCGCTATACGTTAATATATCTTAGGCGGCGTTAAACTAGGAAACAGAGGGTTGAAGCTGCACTGAAACAGTGAAGATCCGAAGAGGGAGCCTACTATGCTAGATATAAACTTGATTCGAGAGCACTCTGATGTTGTGAGAGACAACCTAAAGAAAAGAGGAGACGCTGAAAAGCTAAGGATGCTTGACGAGTTGATCGAATATGACAAGAAATGGAGAGAATCACTGACCAAACTCAATAGGCTAAGACACAGAAAAAACGTGATAACGGCTGAAATCGCGCAAATAAAGAAAAAGGGAAAGGATGCTAAGGAGAAAATTCAGCAAGTAAACGAGATTACGCAGAAAATCGATAAATTGGAGAAGGAAGTAGACAATTCTAGAGAGAACATAGACTACATTCTACTTAGACTCCCAAACATTCTCCACGAGTCGGTTCCGATCGGCAAAGATGAAAACGACAATGTTGAAATAAGGGTCTGGGGAAAACCTCCTAAGTTCGATTTCGAACCGAAGAGTCATTTAGATATAGCGTCAAATCTGGGATTGATAGATGGCGAAAGAGCTGCAAGGGCCGTTGGAGCAGGGTTTTATTATTTGAAAGATGAGTTGGCTCTGCTGGATCTGGCCGTACAGAGATTTGCCATAGAGCACCTCATGAAAAAAGGGTTCACTCTGATTGAACCGCCTTTCATGATAAACAAGAAAGCATATGAGGGGATGATAGGAGACCCTTTCGATTTTGCCGAAGCTAGCTACAAAGTTGAGGAGGCCGAACTCTATTTGATACCGACGGCTGAATACCCTCTGGGCAGCATGTTCATAGATGAAATCTTCGACAAGAAAGATCTGCCCATAAAACTTGTCGGTGTCAGCGCCTGCTTCAGAAGAGAGGTCGGGACCCATGGAAAATACACAAAGGGTCTGTTCAGAACACATCAATTTAACAAGGTTGAGCAATTCATCGTCTGTCTGCCAGAACAATCTTGGGATTTTCTTGAAGAGTTGCAGAGGAATTCAGAGGAGCTCTATCAGAAACTGGGATTACATTACCGCGTGGTGAGCCTTTGCAGTGGTGATATGACGGCGAAGGCCGCAAAAGCGTTTGACATGGAGGTATGGATGGCCGACGGCGAATTCAGAGAGAGCGGCACTAACTCCAATTGTACAGATTATCAGGCGAGAAGGCTGAATATTCGATTCAGAGAGAAGGTGGGTCAGGCTCCAGTTGGTTTTGTGCATACCTTGAATAACACTGCCTTGGCAACATCAAGGACGATGATTGCAATTCTGGAACAGTTTCAACAAAGAGATGGATCTGTTACAATCCCTAACGTCTTAAGACCGTTTATGGGTGGAATCGAAAAGATAGGATGACCGGGTCATCTCAGATTCCCGCTTGTAGACATACGCTAAAGCTTTTAATATATCCGTGCGGAATCTTCCCAGTCGTAAGGGATGTTTGCGGTGTCTTCAGGAAGGAAGAGACGTGTCAGAGATAAGTGGCGTCAGAAGAGCTGGTACACTGTAAAGTCTCCTTCATACTTCGGCGGGGTTGAGCTGGGAACCTTGCCTTCCGATGAACCTTCGAAGCTTGTGGGAAGAGTCATTGACGCCACGCTCTATGATGTTACAGACGATTTTTCTCATCAGTATCTGAAGATGCATTTTGAGGTGACAGAAGTAGAGGGCAAAACGGCTCATACTATATTTAAGGGGCATGAGTATTCCCGAGATTATCTGAGGAGTCTTGTTCGAAGAAGAACCACAAGGGTGGATGGAATCTTCAACGTCACCACAAAGGATGGTTACCGTTTGAGATCGGCTGTCTGCGCCCTCACACTAGGCAGAATCAAGACGTCTCAAGAGAAGACGATTCGTACTATCATGAAGAGAATCATTGAGGAAAAAGCTGGTGAACTCGAGTTTGATCAGTTTGTTCAAGAAGCTGTTTTGGGAAAAATTGCCTCAGATAT
>CAYGBA010000020.1:0-19807 GCA_964347995.1 uncultured Candidatus Bathyarchaeia archaeon
GTGCAAATAAAGAGGCAGAAGCCTGATGATGGAAAGAAAGCGATTGAAGCAGCCTTTGAAGGACACAAGTCATTGAAGCACTGCGTCATCGTAGATGAAGACGTAGACATCTATGACCAAAACGATGTTGAATGGGCCATTGCAACAAGATTCCAAGCAGATAAAGACACTGTTATCCTATCAAACCAGAGAGGGTCTTCCCTCGACCCATCTGGAGATCTAACTGAAGGAAAAAAAGCAAGAACCGCCAAGATGGGTCTAGACGCAACGATTCCATCTAAAGCAACAGGAAAAGGATTCAAAAGAGAGGAATATAGAAGAGTTGATCTAAGCAGATTCTTGTGATTCTATGTACCTCACAAAAGAAGAAGAAAGGATGTTGGATGGAGAAGAGGGATACGCAGTAAAAAAATCCATGGAGATACTTGTTGCTTTAGGAAACATCTACGGAGCTGAAAAACTCATAGGAGTGGGTTCTGTTCAAGTTGCGGGCGTATCCTACCATAACCTCGGAGACGCAGGTCTAGAGTTCCTAGATAAGTTAGCAGAAGACGGAAAAGTCAAGGTACTCACAACTTTGAACCCCGCGGGAATGGATTTGGAAGATTGGAAGAAACTCGGAATCTCCGAAGAGTTCGCAAAAAAGCAAAACCTAGTCATAAATGCTTTCAGGAAAATGGGCATAATCATCTCCTGCACATGCACACCCTATCTGATAGGCAACCTACCGAGATACAGAGAACACATCGCCTGGGCTGAGTCCTCCGCAGTTACTTTCGCCAACTCAGTCATTGGAGCGAAGACAAACCGGGAAGGCGGCCCATCAGCTCTTGCAGCAGGCTTCGTTGGCAAAACACCATATTACGGGTTTCATGTGGAAGAGAACAGGGTGCCAGAAACTTTCGTAGACGTCAAAGCCAAATTGAAAAAGCTCTCAGATTGGGGCGCCCTTGGCTGTTGCATTGGTAAAAAAGCACAAAACAAAATCCCCTACGTAACAGGCATAAAAGATGCGAGTTTGGATGAGTTGAAGACTTTTTGTGCCTCAGTGGTGACTTACGGTTCAAAACCACTATTCTATATGAAGGCAATAACTCCTGGATGCGAAAAACATCAACCTCCAAAAGAGAAGATTACAATCCAAGATGATGACATAAAAGAAGCATACAGAAGCATTAATGATGATGTTGAAGTCATCGATTTCGTCTGTATAGGTTGCCCCCACTCTTCCATTAAAGAAATCGCTGAAGTGGCAAACCTGTTGAAAGACCGGAGCATATCTTCAAACACTGAATTCTGGGTTGCAACTTCAAGGTCAATGAAACAACTTGCTGACAAAAGAAGTTACACAAAAATAATTGAAAAAGCCGGAGGCAAATTCGCTTGTGATACTTGTATGGCAGTGGCTCCGCTGAAAGGAAGATTTAGATCTGTGGCAACAACCTCCGCAAAAGGATGCTACTACTCGAGACATAATAACATGAAGACAAAACTGGGAAGCCTAGAAGAGTGTATAGAGGCTGCGGTGAGAGGAAAATGGAGCTGAAAGGAAGAACAATCTCAAAGGGAGTTGTGGAAGGAGAAGCCTTAACCACCTCGCAACCAATCTCGTTCTACGGCGGAGTGGACCCCGATACTGGCAAAATTATAGAAAAGGGACACGAACTCGAGGGAAAGAAAGTGAAGGACAAAATACTGGTTTTCCCAAATGGCAAAGGATCAACCGTTGGATCCTACACTCTTTACAGGATGAAGAAGAATGACACGGCTCCTGCTGGGATTATAAACAAGGATTGTGAAACCGTGGTTGCTGTGGGAACAATAATCTCGGAAATACCCTGCATCGATAGAATCGATATTTCGAAAATAGAGACAGGAGACGTTGTTCGATTAGAAAATGATACGGTTAGAATAGAGAAGTGAAGGATGGCTCGACAGCCTGTTCTAGCTACTTTTGTGTTTGCGCGCACATGCGCTTGGGATGAGGATAATGCATGATCGCTTTGTATTCACGAGATAGACTGAAACAGGTTGCTGAGGCAATTGAGAATGGGCTGTAAACCTTCTTAACTAGAAAGTCTATAGTGGCTCAGACATCTTTCTCGCTTTTACGAGTTTCCAACCACCAAGGAAGGATTTAGTATAGAGATGTAAGAGGCTACACTGTCTACATATGAGGATCTTCGATTTGTTCTTAAAGTCTATTTCATACAACTCCAAAGCCCCGTGACAATCCACGCATTTTCCTCTGAACTCTTTTTGTTCGGGGAACATTTTCTTTCTGAAATATTCTGACATGCTATATTTCCTGTCGATCACACACACTGGATCGTTCGACTATGTTCTACTTTCAAACTGAGAACCATCCAAAATTATAAGGGTTTTATTAATATCTACATATACTTCAAGATACACAAAATCTATCAAACAAACAGAAAGATACTCTTAATGGTGTACAATTGTCGATGCCGCTGTTGTAGTTTAATCAGAAACAAGTAGAAGTCGCATTCAGTTCAAGGTAATAAAAATATGATACTTTAAGAAGCCGATAAGGGCGTGGGTAGATTTATTTAGAGAGCACCTAAATTGTGAACGAGGGAGCTATAAATAATTCGACTCCGAAGACCTACGCTGTTAAAACTTGGGGGATCTGCAATTACAAGAAAGGAGAAACCGTTCACCCCCGATTTAAAGGCGATCCAGAGATTAGCCGAAGATATAAAGCACGCGGACGTTAGCCCCCTTATCCTGGTTCACGGGGGCGGTTCATTTGGGCATCCCGTCGCCAAACAATACAGAATAAATGAGGGCTACAAAGATTCTTCACAGATCATTGGATTCTCAAAGACGCATCAAGCGATGACCGTTCTAAACAACCTAGTTGTTGATACGCTGATAAACCAAGACATTCCGGCTATAGCGGTGCCACCATCCTCTTGCATAATCACAAGATCAGGGCGAATAAAGAGCTTTGAGGAAGGACCATTGATTAAAATGCTGGAGATGGGATTTTTACCAGTTCTTTACGGCGACGCCGTCCTTGACTCAGACATCAACTTCACAATCTTGTCCGGCGATCAACTGGTCTCCTCTCTCGCAATAAGCCTTGACGCAGAACGTATAATTATAGGCGCCGATGTCGATGGTCTCTACACAGCAGATCCCAAAACCGACTCGTCAGCAAGGCACATTCCACATCTTACGCTAACCGAATTGAAGCGACTGCAACACAAACTTGGAGAAGCAAAGGTCACCGACGTCACCGGAGGCATGCCAAGAAAGATGAGAGAACTGATACCCGCTGTCGATAAAGGGATACCCGTGATAATTGTCAATGCTGCAAAACCCAACAACATCTACAAAGCCCTTAAAGGAGAAGAAGTTGTTGGAACCATAATTGAAAGAGCGTGAAGAGCCTGCCCAGCCCAACTGAAAAGAGAAAATTAGATCACCTAAAAATTAGCCTAAAAGAAAACGTCCAAGCCAAGCAGACGACCACCGGATTCGAGAATGTCTACCTTGTGCACAAGGCTCTGCCAGAAATCGAACGGGAAAAAATCGACCTCTCAACTGTTGCTTTTGATCACGAATTCTCAGCTCCGCTTATAGTTGGAGCAATGACTGGTGGTGCTCCAGAAGCGAAGAAAATTAACAAAGCCATAGCTGAAGCTGTTGAACAGTTAGGACTTGGGATGGGAGTTGGGAGCCAACGAGCAGCTATCGAAGATCCCAGTCTAGAGAATACCTTTGCTGTTACAAGAAAGAAAGCTCCCACAGCCTTCCTAATAGCCAACATCGGAGGGCCCCAGCTTGTCAGAGGCTATGGCGCCAAGGAAGCCCTGAAGGCTATCAAAATGATGGATGCCAACGCCTTAGCCATCCATCTGAACCCATTGCAAGAGACTATTCAACTCGAAGGAGAAACAAACTACACGGGTATCCTCAATAAGATAGGCGAAATCGCTGAAGCAATCGATGTACCGGTGATCGTTAAGGAAACGGGAGCTGGCATATCAGCCGAAGAGGCGAAGTTGCTCGAGACCGCTGGCGTCGCAGGTGTAGATGTGGCTGGGGCTGGTGGAACGAGCTGGGCTGCGGTAGAATACCATCGAGCAAAGAGAGATCAAGACGAGCTCAGGCAGAGGCTGGGCAAGGCGTTTTGGGATTGGGGAATACCAACTGTAGCAAGTCTCGTAGAGACTGTTCAATCTGTTAACTTGCCAGTCATAGCTTCGGGTGGGGTACGCTCTGGAATTGAGGTTGCAAAAGCTCTAGTCTTAGGTGCGAGTTTGGCAAGCATGTCTTTGCCGATCTTGCCTTCAGCTACGGAGGGTGAAGAGGGAGTGAAGAAGGAACTTCAATTGATCGTGGAAGAGTTGAGGAACACCATGTTTCTTGTTGGAGCAGGGTCTATTAAGGAAATAAAGGTGGCTCCAGCAGTTATAGCAGGGAAAACAGCTGAATGGCTGCGGGCGAGAGGCTTTCATCCCGAGACCTACGCAAAAAGGAAAAGGTGATTCCGTGAAGAAGATAAACATCGAGAGCATTCTTGAAGAGAAAGCACCCCTCATTAACAAGGCAATAGAAAAATACATCCCGAGAAGGTACGACAAGGATTCTCTTGTTTTTACGCTTGGCCCGCCGAGATTCGAATACGACTTACAAGCTTTGAACAAAGCAGTAGCCGAGCCCGTATGGGAATTTCTAGACAGAGGTGGCAAGAGGTGGAGACCAACCCTATTCATCCTAGTCTGCGAAGCCCTCGGCAAAGACCCTAAAGAGTTTCTGGATTTCGCCATAATTCCAGAGGTCATCCATAACGGGCTTATCATGATCGACGACATAGAGGATAGTTCCGAATCCCGAAGGGGAAAGCCTTGCACCCATAAATTGTTTGGTCTCGACATCGCGATTAATGCTGGAAACGAGATGTTTTACCTGCCACTATTAACGCTAATCAAAAACAAAGAAGAACTTTCTCCATGCAAAATGAACAAAATTTATGAAATCTACGTGCAGGAGATGATAAACGTAGGCTTTGGACAAGCCATGGACATCGCGTGGCACAGAGGGCTAGCAAACGCCGACGAAATCAACCAGAAGCAGTACATGCAGATGTGCGCATACAAGACTGGAACAATCGCAAGGATGTCGGCGAAAATAGCAGCCGTTCTTGCTGACGCCAGCGACGATGTGATCGAAAAGATCGGTACGTTTGCAGAGTCGATTGGTGTAGCCTTTCAAATCCAAGACGACATTCTCGATTTAGTGAGTGAAGAGTTCGCCGAAATGAAGGGAGGACTTGGTCAAGATATAACCGAAGGAAAAAGAACCCTGATGGTGATCCATACGTTGGAAGAGGCAGGTCCCCACGATAGAAAGAGGCTTCTGGGAATCCTAAACATGCATACAGCCGAGCAGAAAATACGAGACGAAGCAATTAAAATAATCAGAAATTACGGCTCAATCGAATATGCGAAGACTTTTGCGCGAAGCATAGTGAGGGAAAGCTGGAAAGATGTCGATGAAGTTCTACCGTCATCGAAGGCTAAGGAAAAGTTAAAGGCTTTTGCAGATTACTTGATTGAGAGACAGATCTGATCGGCTGCAAAATTAAGTGGCAAGTCTTGACTCTAGATGAAACTGAAGTCAGAGAGCTTATCCAAAGAATCGCTCTTCTAAATGCGATCAGTTATGAAGGAAAAGCCGCGGTTCAGCCAGTTCTCGGCAAAATCCTTGCCGAACGCCCGCATCTAAAAAAGAAAGTGAAACAGGTCGCCTCAGTTGCCACTGAGGTTGTTGAAGAGGTCAACAAGCTTCCTCTGGCGCAACAAAGAAAAATCGTCAAGAAGAGGTGGCCTGAAGCACTAATTGAGGAGAAGGTTGAGGAAGAACGAGGACTTCCGCCTCTGCCCAATGTTGAGAGATATGAGCAAGTCGTGACTCGTTTTGCGCCCAACCCGGACTGCGTCCTACATCTGGGTTCAGCTAGGGCTATAATTCTTTGTTACGAATACGCGAAGAGATACAATGGACTATTCTATCTGCGCTTTGAAGACACGGATCCACGGCTGAAGAGATCAGCATTACCGTTCTACAGCCTCATACGGGAAGACCTGAGGTGGCTTGATTGCGAATGGGACGATGAATTCATCCAGAGCGACAGGCTTCCCATTTATTATCAACACGCAGAAAGAATCCTAAAAGATGGAAACGCCTACGTCTGCACGTGCAGATCCGACAAATTCCGGGAAAAAGTGTTTGCCAAAGAACCATGTACCTGTCGAGATCTGACACCAGATGAGAATTTTGTCCGCTGGGAAAAAATGCTCGATGGAACCTACAAAGAAGGAGAAGCCGTTGTAAGGATTAAAACTGACCTAAAGCATCCAAATCCTGCTGTGAGAGACTGGCCGGCGTTGAGAATTATCAACCCAGAGCGACATCCACATCCGAGAGTCGGCAGTAAGTATCGGGTCTGGCCCCTCTACAATTTTGCCTGCGGTATCGATGACCATCTTATGGGTGTAAGCCACATCATCCGAGGGAAGGAGCACCTGACGAACCAGAGAAGACAGGAATATATGTACAAACATTTAGGATGGACATATCCAGAGGCAATTCACTATGGAAGACTCAAGATAAAGGGCGCCTCCCTCAGCAAGTCAATAATTGTCGAAGGGATTAGGAAGGGGGTCTTCAAGGACTGGGATGATCCGAGGCTCGCCACTTTTGCAGCATTGAGACGGAGGGGGATAACGCCTGAGGCTATTCGACTTTTGATAATTGATGTTGGCCCTAAGACTGCTGATGTGGTGCTGAGCTGGAAAAACCTCTACGCCCACAATCGCAAGATAATTGATCCTGTGGCAAATCGCTACTTCTTCATCCGCAATCCGATAAGGCTTAGTGTAAGGAGGATTCCTCACGTATTTTCTGTTGAAATTCCCCTGCATCCAGATCAGCCTGAGAGGGGCTTTCGTCATTTTGAGATAGAGCCGAAAGAGGGAAAAGCCCTTTTGTGGGTTTCGAGCGAAGATTTGAAGCTTTTTGAAAAAGGCGAGAAGATACGTCTAATGGAGCTGTTTAACTTTCAGGTTGAGAGGGTTGGAAAAGAACTGATTGAAACTGTCTTCGAAAGCAAGTCCTACGAGGAGGCAAGGAGATTTGGTGCTCTCCTGGTTCATTGGATTCCTATGGGTACCGGTATCCCATGCAAGGTTGTGATGCCCGACGCCTCTGTGGCCAGAGGTGTGGCTGAGGATGCTTGCAAGGAATTGCGTCCTGATGAGGCAATTCAGTTTGAGCGCTTCGGCTTTGTTCGAGTTGACAGGTTAGATGAGAAATTAACCGTCTACTTTGCTCATCGATAGTCGGATTTCCTTCGAAAGATATCACGCGCATATAACTATTTAGTTAAATCCATTTTGTGCAGTTGTTGCAGTATATCTTTGACTATGGTCTCTGGTGGGATATCCACTGATTCGCATTCGATGTTTACAAACGGCACCTTACCGCTATAGTAGCTTATCAGTGGTTGAGTTTGCACCTGATAAACCTTTAACCGCTCTTTGATAACTTCAGGCTTGTCATCCTCACGCTGATAAAGCTCCCCACCACACACATCGCACACGCCTTCCTTTTTCGGCTTCAAATATCTGATATTATATACTGCGCCACAGTTCTTACATATCCTTCTGCTCGACAGCCGCTCTATGATAACCCATTCTGGAACTACTAACCGTATTATAGCGTCGATCTCTTCAATTTTGTCTACGGCCTTTGCCTGTTCGATCGTCCTTGGATACCCATCCAAGATGAAACCTTTCTTGCTGGGTGGCTTATTGATTTCTTCTTTTAGGATTTCGATGACGATTTCGTCGGGAACCAGCTCTCCCTTGTTTACGAAGTCAATAATCTTCTTTCCTAGGTCTGTGTTTTGCTTTATCTCGTCTCGGATGATGTCGCCAGTGGATATTTGGGCTATCTTAAGTTTCGATGCCAGCATAGAAGCATAGGTGCCCTTACCTGCACCGGGCGGACCAAATATTATAAACCTCATATCTCCGTCCTGCAAAGGATTTACGACAACCTTTGACTCTAGAGGATGAAAGTCTTGGATCAGCCTTTCCCTTTCTCTTCCTTCCCGTAATATTTTGTCCATCGAACTTTCCTTGAGTCCCGCTTCAGGTTGAGAGAGCTTTTTCTGCACTTGCTCGAACAAAACCAGAGAATTGTCCCGTCATTTCTCACATACATAATGCCAGTGCCTGCTGGAAAGTCGTCTCCGCAGAAAGAACACTGTCGGCTTTTCGGCACCGGCGTAGCCTCCATTCTCACCTGATTTTCTTGGCTTCCCTCTCAGTCTCTCGAAGCATGAGAATGTCGTTTGTCCGCACCGGGCCCTTCACGTTTCTGGTTATGATGCGCCCCTTGTCTCTTCCCTCAAGAACTCGAACTCTAACCTGTGTTATCTCGCCAGTGATTCCGGTTCGTCCAATGATCTGAATGACCTCAGCAGGGGTTAACTCCTCTTCCTCTCTGCTCATCCGCCGCCCTTCCTCAACTGCTCAATGCGGCTAGAGATTTCCTTCACTAGTGATGCTGCGTCACCGAGTTCAGTTATGCAGACTGAGGCAGCGGGAACATCTATTCCCGAAGAAGTGCCAATTTCTCTTTTACTCGGCACAAAGACGTATGGGATTTTTCTTTCTTCACAGAGCAGAGGGAGATGGGCGACTACCTCCGGAGGGTCCACATCTTCTGCTATGACGACTAGTTTCGCTTCATTTCTTTCAATAGATTTTGTGGTTTCGTTTGTTCCCTTACGAACCTGCCCAGATCGAGTGGCTATCTGAAGGGCTTCATAGGCCGCATCTGCCACCTCTTTCGGGATCTCGAATTTCATGTAGAACGGTTTTGACATGAGCCTCACCCTTTTAAGTGCACAGTTTATTACAGAATAACTTAAGAATGTTTCGACTTTCTGGGCATTTCATTTCTTCAGGCAATCTACAGAGAGGCGTATTTGTCGTTTGCCATGGTATTCGCGTGGTTCAGTGGTTTTCACACTTTCAACATCCAATAAACGTTCGACTGATTTTCAACCTGCGCGCAAGAACAATCGCTTACTGAATTCTTTCCTTCTTTTTGGTCTGCTTATCAAAAAAACGTTGTGAATTCAGGCTTCTGTTAGGTTACCGTTTGGTCGAAACTTGAAGATTCATCCATCTGCATGTGTGTATGTAGAAGATTGTTCGTTATTGTCGATTCATTATGTTTATCTGCTGAGTCTGCTAGCCTGCTTTCTTTGACAGGTTTGAATGCATCATGACGGCAGAGGAGATTTCCTGCGATGTCGTGGAAAAGATTGTGGAAGACTTGGAAGCAACCATTGAGACTTTGCAGAGAATAAAGAAGAAATTTGAATATTTTCACTCCAAGAATTTCAGCGTCTAGTTTAAAGCACATGCGTGCTATTTCAGCTGTCTTTCCTTGGTCTTCTCTTCAGCCCCATCTAATAACATCATCCACGGAAGCTTCCCTCTCGCTTTGCGCGTGCGAGAATGGTCCAAGCTTCACTCAGCTGACTTGGTTACCTTTTTCCATATTTCTTCGTTCTCAACGCATCCGATGTCTGCTGCAGTGAGTTTTCCATTGAAGTAACTGTATGATCGGGCTCTGCATCCCCCGCATATGTATTTGTCCTTGCAGCTTCCGCATCCAACAGTCTCACGAGCTATCCTATAGGTCTCCAGATTCTCTCTACTTCTCAACTCCCACAGCATCTCATTGTTATCCCACAGCTCCTCAAAATCGTCCTCTAGGATGTTGGCGAGGACGGTCTCTTCATTAGTCGGGAAGAAGACGCAGGGTTTCAGGTCTCCGTTTGGTTCAAGAGCGATGTAGAGTCTTCCAGCTCCGCATCCGCCTAGGAAGTTTGCAACGTTCTCAACCCCCTTCTTTGCGGCGTAATGAGCGGAAACCGCGAAGTCCTCTCCTATCTCCTCCGAAAGCCTCTTCACGATGCTCGCGTATTGAGGGCATGTGCTAAAGAACATGTCAGTTTTGATGTTTGTTCTTCCGGTCATTTCCTCCTCCTGCTTCGCCATCAAGTAAAGGTTGACAATCTTTCTCCCTATCATCTCAAGAAGAGAGAACCTTTCCTTCGGGCTGAGGTCGAGTTCAACGTGCTCCTTCGCTCTTCCCGTTGGAATATAATTAAAGTGCATAAATCTGGTTCCCAACTTCTCCGCCAGTTCCATAATTCTAGGTATCTCGCTGAGATTATCCCTATGAGCGGTAGCCGCGATACACGTGTCGAGGCCTGCATCCAAACAATTTTCTATCCCCTTCATCGTCTTCTCGAAGCAGCCCGGAACCCGTCTAAAACTTTCATGAACCTCCTTGCTCGCCCCATCGAGACTTATCTCAGCATAGTCAACGCCAATGTCACTGAGCCTCTTCACGTTGTCTTTTGTGAGGAGAGTGCCGTTCGTGGCTATGCTTATGTAAGGTATTCTCTTTTTGGCGTGCGCCGCGATCTCAAAGAAATCCTTTCTTACGAGGGGTTCTCCCCCGGAGAAAGAGAGGGCAGGGAGGCCGACATCAGCGATCTTCGACAAAATGTCTAAGGCTTCGCAGGCCTCATCTGTCGTGAGCTCTGGTTGGCGAGTCCCCGCGTTCGCGTAGCAGTGTTTGCACCTGAGGTTGCAGAGGTATGTGAAGTCCCAGACGATCTGGAAGGGTGCCGCAGGCGTGAATGGAATCCTTATGCCATACTTTCTGATACCCTTCATCATCAACGCGAAACCCTTTAACCACGCCTCGCCATACTCCTGCTCTAGAAACATCTTTCTCATAAAGCTCCTGTTAACCCCAAGAATTCTGCTGCCGACTTCAAAAAATGGATCTGCGACCCTGCGGCTCAAACTTGCGCAGCTTCTACAAAACTGAACATCCTCACCAAGAAAGTGCTTCAAAGAATTTACAAGTAGGCTTCCGTCCCGCGTACATTCAACATCAAATCTCTTTATTACTGATTTTAATATGGGGTTGACTGCTGAAAGCAGCGCGTTTTCAACGGAATTTATCTGCATGAATCTCCTCCCAACAGAATCATGCTATCGAACATTTCGCTTTAAAAATCTGCGGTTAAGCCGGATGTATCCTATGGCAATAGTAGGTAATGTAGTATTTCTCTTCGTAATGGAATAGTTCTGGCTTTAACTTTTGAGAGGAGGCTTTCTTCTGATATTCGAAGAATGGTTTATTGTTGTATTTGTTGCAGTTTTTGCTCTCTCTTTTTATAACCCGAAGAGTGAAAGATTAATTGAAGTACGCTTAATATGCGCGCGCTCAAGAACTGAATTAACCAGTCTATCAATATGCATTAAGATACGTGACAGTTTGCGAGGTTTATCTTTATATTCGTATCCCATCTTGCTGTAGGTGGGAAAAGCCTTGGCACGACTCAAGGGATTTCAAACGCTCACAAACATCGACGACGCCCTCTCCATCTTCCTAAGGAAGCTCAAGCCCAAAAGGCTGGAACCTGAACAGGCACAGATTTCCATGGGTCTAGGTCGAGTGACAGCGGAGGATGTCGTGGCAGAAAACGACCTGCCTCCCTTCGACCGTTCTGCCGTAGACGGCTACGCCGTAAGGGCACAAGACACTCTCGGAGCATCCCAGTTCAAACCAAGGATGGTGAGAGTAATCAAGAATGAGAAAATCGATGAAAAGGAAGCGAGAGAGATCTGGACTGGCAACCCTCTTTCCGGGGGCGCTGACTCTGTGATTATGCTGGAACACACGAAGCGAAAAGACGGTGAAATCGAAGTTTGGAATCCGGTCACTCCTGGCGAAAACGTTTCCAAAAGGGGAGAAGATGTGCGTAAAGGACAGATTGCTGTGAAGTCAGGAACTCGACTGAAGCCTCATCATATTGGTTTGCTTGCTGCTCTAGGAATGACTCATGTTGCTGTAGTAAGAAAGCCTACGATTGCAATCCTATCCACTGGAGATGAGCTTGTCGATTTAGGTCATAAACCAAAGATGAATCAGGTGATAGACGTGAACCGACTCATCCTCTCAAGCATGTGTCAAGAACTCGGCGCCGAAGCCATAGATCTTGGCATAGCAAAAGATGACATATCAGAGATCGGCGCAAGGATTCGAGAAGGCTTAGGAAAAGCCGATATGCTCATCACGACTGGAGGGACAAGCGTTGGATACGATGATTTTGTTCCCACAGCTATAGATCAGATGGGACGCCCCGGAGTAGTCGTACACGGGATAGCTATGCGCCCAGCCATGCCAACGGCGCTGGCAATCGTTCAAGGCAAACCAGTCATTGTATTGTCTGGGAATCCTGTGGCGGCTATGATAGGATTCGAGGTTTTTGTCCGAGAGCTTGTCCTAAGGCTGTTGGGAATTGAAAGCGAGCCAAGACCGATGCTACGAGCAAGATTAACAAGAAAGGTTTTCTCGGCGCTGGGACGAAGAGTCTTCCTGAGAGTTCAAGTCTTTGGAAAAGATGGGGAGTTCTGGGCTGAACCTGTGAGGGTGAAGGGGTCAGGCATCCTTTCGACTATGACTAAGGCAAACGGCTACGTCATGATTCCTGAAACTCGTGAGGGATTGGACAGAGGCGAATCTGTGACTGTGCATCTGTTCGATAGGATAGGGAAATAGGGAAATGTTTAGAAATTTGCTCTCTCTTGAAGAAGTTAGGGCTGTTTTAGAACAAAATTTTTCGCCCAAACCCCTTGGTGTGGAGCAAAGTCCGCTTTCTGAAGTCCATGGCCGTGTTCTAGCCAAAGATGTTGTTGCTCCAATCGATGTCCCTCCATTCAACAGGTCAACTGTCGACGGTTACGCCGTGAGAGCAAGGGCCACCTTCGGTGCGGAAGAGGACAGACCTGTCGCGTTGAAGTTCTGTGGGAGCATAGGCATAGGTGAGCCTCCAAGCGTCGTGTTAAAAAAACGCATGGCCGCAGAGACAGTCACTGGAGCACCCTTACCTGATAGCGCTGACGCGGCCGTGATGGTGGAGTACACGATACGAGAGGACGACACTATTTTCGTACATAGAGCGGTCTCAAAGGGAGAAAACGTGATGAGAGCCGGCTCTGACATTCGGAAAGGCGAGACAATTCTGAAGAAGGGACAAAAGATATCCTCTCGTGAGATGGGGGTTCTGGCAGCCTTAGGCATAACAAAAGTCGCCGTATACAAACGACCAATGGTCGCCATCATCTCCACTGGCGCCGAGATCGTTGATCCAGAAAAACCCTTATCGCCTGGAAAGATCTACGACATAAATGCTTACACCCTCAGTGCAGCGGTTCGAGAATGCGGCGGAGAACCGATCAACCTGGGAACAATCATAGATGAGATGAACCAACTCAAAGGTGCCCTCAGAAAGGCATTGGACTTGGCGGATGTCGTCGTCACTTCGGGAGGGGTTTCTGTTGGACCTAAGGACATTCTGCCTCAAGTACTAAACAGACTTGGTAGGCCTGGGGTGATCGTCTCCGGGATTGCGGTGAAGCCTGGAAAACCGACGACAATAGCGATGATTGATGGGAAACCTGTCTTCTCTCTTCCCGGTAACCCCACTTCTGCTCTCTCAATGTTTTATCAGCTTGTTCGTCCTCAGATATATCGTATGATCGGAGGACGTGAGAAGCCTTCTCCTGTGGTTAAGGCGTTTGCCGAGAAGAGGATGTTCTCAGCGAGGGGACGACGAACTTTCACGATGGTGAAACTGGCTCGTGACAAATCGGGTAAGCTGATGGCTTCACCTATCGCTTTAGGATTGTCCGGTGCTATAACTACGTTGGCGAAGGCTGACGGCTTTGTGGAGATAGGTGAGGAACAACAGTTTGTTGAGGCTGGAGACGAAGTCCTAGTGACCTTGTTTAAACCAGAGACTAATTTTGAAAAGGGCAAGTTGCAGCCTTAGTTTACTCACTCGAAATTTTCTCTCTTAGCTGCTACATATACAAATCCGAATAACAATAGAACTACGTAAAGAATTAATGACAAGTTCAATAGTAGAGCCCCTAAATTTGGCGAGAACGCCTGGCTATTTATTGACGAATAGAGTACAGGTACGGTGCCTGCTGTTCCTAGAAAGAAAACAGCTGTTGAAAGGAGAACCGCCCACTTTCTCATCTGGATTAATCCATAGGCTGTGATGAAGCTTAGGAATGCTAAGACTGCGATGTGTGGCGGTGCGATAAGGTTCGACGCGACTAAGATGGCTGCCCACGCTACTCCCGCGATTGCGTGGAAAATCGAGAATGCTAGCACGACAGAATTTTCAACCTTAAGCTTCGATTTTAAAGACATTTTGGTCTCTCTTCTAGGATGGCTATAATGTGTTAGGTAATAAATTAGTTT
Source organism: uncultured Candidatus Bathyarchaeia archaeon (assembly GCA_964347995.1). Classification (GTDB taxonomy): domain Archaea; phylum Thermoproteota; class Bathyarchaeia; order Bathyarchaeales; family Bathyarchaeaceae. The sequence goes on from CAYGBA010000020.1 coordinate 14,410, forward strand.
CTCTAGCGAAACCGTTGATCGGAATCAAAAGTATGGTGCTGAAGGCGTGAGTTGTAATAGAAGCCGGTCGGAGTTACGCTTTTTATATCAGGAGTTGAGTATGAGACCATATGCCTCGTGGAGGATCGGAGAAGAAAAAGAAACGCAAGGCCGTTGGCATAGAAGCGATCGTCAAGCCAGGGGTTGAAGCAGTCTACACCAGAGGTTCATGGATGAAGAAGCTGGATGATCTGGGTAAAGGCAAAAGAGAAAAGATTAAGAGAAGCAAAGTGAAACCGAAAAAGCGGTGAACCCTCATATGCAAACCGTGTTCTCATAAGGCTTCTCGACGACATTCTGTCTGCCTATTGAGCGAAAACGTTTAGAGTTGACGTCTTCTAACAACCTTTCAGAGAGGTAAATGGAATCATGAGCTATAGAGAGCTTTTCGTATCGCCTTCTCCGGTCTTCGGCGGTTCTCAAGAGGCGTATGAGGAAGCCGACTACGTGCTTTTCGGAGTCCCCTACGACTTGACTAGTACATATCGTTCAGGCGCGCGATTTGCACCTCTGGCTGTCAGGGAAGCCTCGTTAAACATCGAGACCTACAGTTTCAGAACTGGCATCGATATTGAGGATGTGAAGCTTCATGACTTGGGTGATGTTCATGTTGTTGGTGATGTCGAGGAGACTCTGCGGCGAGTCGAGGTGGTGACGAAGGATATTCTGAGTTCTGATAAGATGCCTGTGGTTATTGGTGGAGAGCATACCATCACGTTGGGTGCGATGCGATGCTTGGGCAGTAATGCTTCTATTGTGAGTTTTGACGCCCATTTGGATATGCGCGATGAATATATGGGCCGAAGCCTATGTCACGCCACCTTTATGCGGAGGTTGTGTGAACAGGTTGAGCCTGAGAAGATCTTGGAGATAGGCACCAGGGCCGTCTGCAAAGAAGAGCTAGATTATGCAAGCAAAGCTGGCGTCGAATTTTTGACGGTCCAGCAGATTAGAAGAGACGGCATCAAGAACATCGTGAAGAAAATACATGACTTTCTAGGCGATTCTGAAAGGACCTATCTAACGATTGACATGGACGTTCTAGACCCCGCCTTTGCGCCAGCGGTTCAGAATCCAGAGCCGGAAGGGCTGCGTATGGATGTGTTTCTAGACATCTTATGCAGGGTTTGTGACCGCAGAGTTGTGGCCTTCGATTTGGTTGAGGTTGCGCCTCACTATGATCAGGGAATAACCGCAATGCAGGCTGCGAGAATTATGTTCGAAGTATTGAGCCACGCAGAAAAAGCGAGGAAAAACTAGCTCGCGTGATTAGAATCCTTTGCAATCTGATAGGACGCCTCTTTCAGCAATCTAGCAGTAACATCACTGAGGAAAATTGTTGTTTATTCTGTTTAGTCTCTTCCATCTCTAGCTCAAATCATCCAAATCAGAGAGCTTTTTAGCACGCTGGATGTATATCTAACGGGACACGAGTGACATGAAGAAACGGCTAGACGAATTCTTTCCTACCCCTGAAACCGCGGAAAAAAGGAAGAAGCCTATTACCTCTTCGGGAGGTTCTACTGGGAAAAAAGAACGTACTGTTTCTAAACCCTTAACTCCAAAAAACCTGCCTGCGTCACATTTCGTGTCCGCCACGTATGATGGTAAGAAAGGGTTAGCCTGCATAAAATTGTATGAGCCGAAGTCTGAGCGGATCTATCTGTGGTATGACACGACAGGTCACATGCCCTATTGCCTAACAAATTTGTCCATCGGTGAACTTGAGAAGATAGACCGTCTAGTCTCTCATCCGAGGCTCGATCACTTTGAAACTATTGAGAAGTATGATGCTCTGCAAGATCAGCAAGTAGCTGTGACAAAGGTCGTTGGGAAAGATCCGTTGGCAATCGGCGGCCGCGCCCGAGGCTGCATTAGGGATATCATACCAGCGGAGTATCCGAAGATCGGTGGGATCGAGAGTGAAGCGAAGGTCTGGGAAGCAGCTATCAAATACTATCAGTGTTACATTTACGACCGACAACTGGCTCCGGGTATGATCTACAAGATCGAAGACGGCAGACTGACTCAAGTCAAACATGAGCCGTCCGAGAAAGTTGTCGAAGAGATCTGTAGGTTGTTCAAAGAGGAGCCTGAGGAGTTCTTGCAGAATGTGGAGATGTGGGCTAGGCTTCTGGAGTATCCCGCTCCTAGGTTTCGAAGAGTCGCCCTCGACATAGAGGTCTTCACGCCCATACCGACGCGTGTCCCAGACCCTCAGGAGGCGGCACATCCGGTAATCTGTGCAACTCTTCTAGGAAATGATGGAAAGAAGAGGGTTCTGCTTCTAAGGAGAGCGGATGTGAAGGAGGGCATTGGAAAGCTTTCCTCTGACGTAAACGTTGAATACTATGATTCTGAGGAGAAGCTTATCCTCGAAATTTTCAGGGCACTTCAGGATTACCCGTTCACGATAACATTCAACGGAGACGACTTCGATCTACCGTATCTGTGGCATAGAGCTCAAAGACTGGGCTTAAGCAGAAAGCAGAATCCCATAGAGGTTGGGCGGAGAATCTGCCTGCTAGGACACAGCATTCACATCGACCTCTACAAATTCTTCTTCAACAGGTCTATCCAGATCTACGCGTTTAATCAGAAGTATCGAGATGTGACGTTGGACAGCGTTGGAAAGGCTATTCTGGGATTGGAAAAGATCGAGTTGGAGAAGCCAATATCCGAGCTGTCCTACATGGAGCTCGCCGAATACTGCTTCAGAGACGCTGAGATTAATCTCAACCTCACTACGTTTGATGACGATCTGGTGATGAAGCTGATTTTGGCGCTGACGAGGATCAGTCGCATGCCTATGGAGGATGTCAGCCGGCAGGGTGTTTCAAGGTGGATTCGAAATTTTCTTCACCACGAGCATCGTCGACGAAAAATGCTGATCCCCAACAAAGAGGACATCTTAGCTGTTAAAGGGGCGACTGCTACGAAGGCCATCATAAAGGGGAAGAAGTACAAGGGCGCCATCGTGGTTGACCCTGTTTCGGGAGTCCACTTCGATGTCAAGGTCATGGACTTCGCAAGTCTGTACCCCTCTATAATCAAGGTTCACAACTTAGGTTATCAGTCGATTCGGTGCTCTCACAGTGAATGTGAGGATAACAAGGTGCCCGACACTCCTCACTGGATCTGCGAGAAGCAGAGAGCACTCGAAAGCCTGTTGATTGGCTCGTTGAGGGACCTGAGGGTTAGGTGGTATAAGCCAAAGTCAAGAGATGAGAAGTTGCCCAGCGAGCTGCAGAGCTGGTACAATGTTATTCAGAGCGCGTTGAAGGTAATACTTAACGCGAGTTATGGAGTGTTTGGTGCGGAGACTTTTGATCTCTATTGTCCTCCTGTGGCCGAGGCAACGGCCTCTATTGGGAGGTATGTCATAACGCAGACGATAGACAAGGCTCGAGAGTTGGGAATTGAGGTTATTTATGGAGACACGGACAGCGTCTTCCTCAAGGCCCCTTCACAAGATCAGATCAACACTTTGGCAAGGTGGTCGGAGAAGGAGCTTGAGATGGAACTGGAGGTGGACAAAGTCTATAGATACTCGATTTTCAGCTCTCGGAAGAAAAACTATCTTGGGGTGTCGCCCGACGGGAGCATCGACGTGAAGGGAATGACCGGAAAGAAGAGGCATATTCCTATTTTCATCAAGAAGGCGTTTGACCAGATGGAAGAGCGGCTGGGTGAAGCGAAGTCTCCAGCTGAATTCGAGGAGGCAAAGAAAGAGATTCGAACAATCGTTCGGAATCGATACCTGAAATTGAAGCAACGTGAATGGGGTGAGCATCCTGACAAGCTGGCTTTCCATGTTGTTCTTGGAAAAGATCCGAGATATTATGTGAAGACGACGCCGCAGCATGTGAAGGCTGCACTTATTCTTCAGAAAGAGGGCCACGAGGTTAGGGCTGGGGACCTGATGAGCTTCGTCAAAGTCGTCAATGAGCCTCATGTGAAGCCTGTTCAGCTGGCTTCTAACAGCGAGATAGATGTGGATAAGTATGTGGGTTATCTGCAGTCCACATTTGATCAGGTTCTAGACGCGTTGGGATTGAACTTTGACGAAATCATAGGGTTGACGAAGCTTGAGCGCTTCATGTGAAGCATTAATTTTTTATGCCATGCTTCTGACACGCCGCGACGACTTCATAGACAGAGCGAAGAGACTGCGAAAGACAGGTTAAGGAGAAAGCATGCACGTCAGGCATGCTCATGCATGCACACTATATTTTTTCCATCACCAATCTCGCAAATGCTTGACTAGCTTTCAATGCTTCCTCACCTATTCCAGGAAACGTGACTTGGAAATAGTCGAATCCTAGATCAGTGAAAAACCGGAAGCGTTCTATGACCTCTTCAGGATACCCTACCCAAGAACCCGGGGCATCTTTATGAAACAGCTCCTTCAACTTTTCGATAGGTATGTTATTTCGTTTCGATCGCCCAGTTAGATGGGTCTCCAACTCTTCTTCTGATTCTGTTACAAAAACTCCTGCAAATGCGAACAAGCTTTTGCCGACTTCTTTGTAGTCTCTTCCCATATTCTCACAATGTCTTTTCAATACTTCCAGCTTGTGTTTCAGATCCGGGACTAACCATAGATTGCAGTAATCCGCGTATTTGGCTACCATTTTCAGTGTCCTCTTTTCTCCACCGCCTCCAATCATAATAGGAGGCATTGGTTTCTGCACGGGTTTTGGAGCCGAAAACGCGTCTTTAATCTTATAGTATTCTCCTTTGAAGGTCACCTTGGGTTCAGTCCACAACAACTTGATGATTTGGATCGCTTCTTCTAAGCGATCCATTCGACCTTTCAACGAGGGAAAGGGAATCCCATATGCGCGGTATTCGATCTTCTTCCAGCCAGCTCCTATTCCAAAAAACAGTCTACCATTAGAGATTACGTCAACTGTTGCTGCGATCTTTGCCAATACCGCTGGGTGGCGATAGGAATTGCAGGTGACTAGAGTTCCCAGACGGATTCTTTCTGTTTCTGCGCCCAAGGCTGCAAGTAAGGTCCATGCTTCCATACAGTTGCGGTCTTCAGATTTGTCATCGAGGAAAAAATGGTCGCTACTCCAGATAGAGTCGTACCCGGCCTTTTCACCTTCTAAAGCGATTTTCTCCACTGACTTGTAGCTAAAACCTAGTTGAGGTTCAATCTGGATACCGAACTTGATTGACATAGATTCTCCTCTATTCTGCCAGTTACTCTTGAGTTTCTGAGTTTATAACTTTCTAAATATGGAATTGAAATGTTGAAGGAAATCTATGACAAAGCAAATTTGAACGTGCTAAACACACTCGGCATGTATGCAAAGGACGGGTAAGGGTTATTCAATCAACCTGGCTAAAG
>CAYGBA010000020.1:19907-24299 GCA_964347995.1 uncultured Candidatus Bathyarchaeia archaeon
CACTCGGCATGTATGCAAAGGACGGGTAAGGGTTATTCAATCAACCTGGCTAAAGGAAGGGGAAGGCTTTTCGGCGTTCTATTTCTATGAGTGCTTTGGCTTTGGCTTGTTCTGCTTTTAGCCAGGCAGTTTTTACGAAACCAGAAGGTACGTAACTCAGCGAACCGCTAGGCTTAGTCTCTGCATAGAACGGCCACGGGGAGACAGAGTCTTTATCCATTCCTAGCGCAAGAAGTAAGGTTTTCAGGAAAGAACCTTTTCCTAAAGGTTTCATCTTTTGCACTCTTAACCACCACACGCAAATCTATGGACGAGGAGAGACTTAGACTTTTCACCGTCACATGACGGTAATGAGAGGCACGTCATATGACGGTTATACCAATATATCTCGCAACAACCATTTCAGATTTGGTGCTCTTGAAGTGACGCTGTATGAAGTTGCTTTGAAGGTGGCCCTGCCGGTCTCATTTTACGCGGACATGACTCGCCGATTTCCATCTATGAGTGTATTCGTTTGGTGTAATAGAGAGAATGATGTTGTTGAGGTTGTTGTGAGGAACCCAGAGGAATATCCGCTTGTTATGAAGGAGTTTCATGCGCACCCTGTTGTGGGCGTAATTGAGGAAATGTCTGATGATCGCAGGCTTTACTTGAAAGTTAAGGAGTGTCATTGCATGAAACAAGACACGATCGTAAGGCATATCGGGGAATTAGATATCCTCAACGTCTTCCCAAACATGATAGAAAACGGCTGGGCTTACCATCGCCTTATTGTCTTTAGGCATAAGGATCTGGAGGAGCTTCTACGACGCTTTGACAATTGGGGATGGGTTTGTAAGATCTTACGCAAGGTTCCTTTTGATGGATTTATTGCGAGTTCCCTAACTCTGACGGCTGATGCTCTTTTCTCTGGGTTAACTGAGAGACAGATGGCTGCACTTATTACCGCTCACCGACATGGCTATTATAACCTGCCAAGGGACTCTGATGTTCAAACAATTGCCGCCAAAGAGAGAGTGCCGCGTACAACATTTCAAGAGCATCTCAAGAAGGCTGAAAACAAGCTCGTGGGCGCTTTAATGCCTCATATGAAGCTATTTAACCATGCGTCACCTGAAAGAAGACGGAGCCTGAGGGTAAAATAGGGATTCACTGCGTTCAGCTGCCTTTTTGCATGCGTGCTTGCTTGTTTTCTTTTTCTCGTAGTTGTCTTGCTTTGTCATACATTTTCAAGGATTCGTAGATTCGTGCTGCATCCAAGAGTTGGTCTGCTTTCTCTAGGGTTTGTGCATTATTAAGCATCTGTGCTTGAAACAACTTGTCGCTGATATCCTCTGCGCCCTTAACTGTGAACGATGGGTCCTTGAAGGGTTTTGCCAGTTCCTCGAAGAGCTTTGGGTTGAGTGCAGCCACCAGGTTTACCGGTGCTTGGTCATAGGGGCTGTCGAGATAGCTCTTTATCAGTTTCTGTGTAAATTCGTCAACGCAATCTTCGGAACAAAGCCAAACATCCTTCTTAATGGATGCGCCCTCCTCGTGCGCGGAGAGTTCCAACTTGCGGTGCAGACACTTTTCACAACATGGGCTGCCACAGACTATGCATTTCTTGTTTTTCAAGAAGAGACCGCTGTTTCCACAGTTCGGACATTTCCCCATATGTACCCCTCTGATTAACAAAGATTGTCTGCTCGCATATTTTACATTATTTCTGCGTGCGTGTCATGGTTCTTGCATACATGCCCGTTTCACAATTCCTTTGGTGAAGGCTAATCGCAAGCTCACTATGCTTGAGCGGTTCATGTGAGAGAACAAGGGACAGAGGGAGTTCTCAAGCTGAAGAAACGGAACACGTTGGCTCTGGTCGTGTAGTTACTGTGAATTCATATTTTGACGAAACAATGTTTAAGGGCGAGATGTTACAAAGAGCAAATCACGTCAGATGCATAGTCGCAGGCGTAAGCTTGCGTGGGTTTCATGAAGCTGGAGATGGGTTGAGATGTCGCTTACGGAGTATTTGCATGAGAAGGCGGAGGAGTCTAGGCATAGCGAGATTGTTGGGCATCTAATTACGGTCACTGGGGTGATTTTTCTGATGGGCGGAACGATGGTGACTGTTTCTGCCGTGAAGGATCCCGATTGGTTTCTGTTCATTCCGTATAAGTTGTCGTATCATCCGTATAGTCTCATGGGATTGATTTTTACGGTTCTCGCGTATATCCTTGTCGTCTTTGGACTTGTCATGGCCGTCCATTATGCTATGGAGCGGTCGTGGTACATGTGGCGGTTGCATGAGACGCAGACCGAGGCGGAGGAGAAGCTTCGCTCTATGGTGAAGTATGTGGAGAAAGCCAAGAGCAAAGAGGAATAGACAACCTTCCCTTTTTTATTCACCTAACAATACGAAAGCCAATCACAAATCTGGTTCAGCTAAAACAGGGGAAGATTTAAGCCCCTACAGACTGGCCGAACGCTCTAAACGATTCTGAATGTACGCCCTGTCGCCTTCCGGATACGCATTATCTGCATTCGCTTTTGCAGTCAAACGCTGTCACTCTTAAGTCGTCCCGTCGAAACTACCGGAAGCGGCATCCGAACTCAAACGCTGCGTGGAGTTGTGGTGATAAATCGGAATTTTCACGCACCACCACAACTATGATGAAAAGTGGGGTTCTGTTCGGGTATGAAGAGCTGACGCAAGTGTTGCGCGCGCCTGATTCAGCAGCATTGAGTTTGAATTATTGCTTATTCAAGTGCTATTTCTGCGGCATACATTACACTTTTCTGGAATGGAAACTGACCGTCTGTGCATGTCACACATCAATTCTCCTCCTTTCAAAGCCGTACACAACTTGCAAAACTCTAACGTGGCGTCGATGAGTGAGAACGTGTTGTTCGCTATACGCTCGGCAACCTCTATTGCAATCGATCGTATCAAAGGTTTAGATTGAAGGTGTTCCATTCCTTTCTTGCCACGCTTCGAGTAGAGATAATAGCTTATTGTTGCCTGTGTTGTTCCAAGACTCTTAGCCACTTCCATCTGGGAAAAGTTGAATTTCTTAATAAGTTGCTTAGCTACCAGGGTTCTGAACGCAGGAATTATCTCTCGGACAACCAGTTCACATGGTGGTCGCATTGGTATTCCACACATTTATAACAGCGTTATAACTCTTAAATCTGTTTGCATACTTTAATACAACGAAAAAGTGGAAAGAGATATTGGGCGATCGGTAGAGGTGCTACTATGTCTCGAGGGACAGGCAACGTGGAAATAGAATCTTGTTTCACTGGTCCTTCCTATAGTTCAGAAGGCAAAGTTGTTTTTTTAGTGTCTGGGGGGACAGACTCTCCAGTTGCTGCTTGGCTACTCATCAAGAAAGGGTGTGTTCCAATCTTCGTTTTTTACGACAACCATCCTTTCACGGGTGAAGACACAAAGCGGAGAGCCCTTGAAGTCATGCAAAGACTGAGCGAGTTTGTGTCAGGCTGTCGTGCTAAAGCCTATGTGATTCCTCATGGTGACGACCTTGCAGATATTTTGAGGAATTGCCCTCGAAACCTGACCTGTGTTCTTTGCAGACGGATGATGTATAGGCTTGCAGAGAGGATAGCGTCGATAGAAGGCGCGCAGGCTATTGTGACAGGGGAGATTATCGGTGAACATGCTAGTCAAACAATGAGGAATCTTTGTGTTGAAAACGAGGCTTTGAAGGAGCTCCCTCTATTGCGTCCATTACTAGGCATGAACAAGTTGGAGGTGGAACGTTTAGCAAGGAAAATCGGAACCTTCCAGATATCTTCAAAACCCGCTCTTTGCTGCAGCGCTCCGCCCAGGCGTCCCAGAACGCGTGCTAAACTTGAAGAGGTAATAGCGGCAGAGAGGAAATTGCAGATTGAAGACATGGTTGAGCGAGATATCAACGGTTTGGAAATAGTAGAATTCTAATGGTCATCTGGGTTTCATAGCTTTGGAAGCAACATCTAGAACGTCATAAGCCAGAGTTATCGCCTCCTCCTTACTGGACATTTCCTTCAACAGCATCCTTCCATCCTCAGAAAATGTTACCTCTCCGCCCTCTCCGCTTCTAAGGATAATGATATAAGGCGTGTGTACAACAATTTCGAAGTTTTGGCTGGCTTCAAACAACTCCCCTACCGTATTCATGTTAAAAAAGACTCTTCGCCTTGGAATGGCCTCATAGGCTGCATTGTCTGAGCACAACTTGACCAATAGCGGCAGTCGCTCATCTTTTTCATTCATCGGTTCTCAACCATGGTCTATCAGAATCTGTGCATGCGGTGATGCGCGCGCGTTGGAAACAATCGATCTCCACCTTTCCACAATGTACTGATATAAAGTCTACATACTTACATTATGTCAAATATGTTTAATTA
>CAYGBA010000021.1:0-23828 GCA_964347995.1 uncultured Candidatus Bathyarchaeia archaeon
GACACGTACACCCCAGGCTGCGGCAACGCCCCGCCCAACCCGATCCCCGCCAGAAACCGCAAAAAAGCCATGGAGCCCACATCCCACGCCACAGCGCAAAGACCCGTGAAGACCCCAGATAGAACAATGGCAAAGAGGAGCGCCCTCTTACGCCCCACCAGATCCGCCAGAAACCCGCACCCGATGGCACCGAAAAACATGCCAACGTATCCAACACTCGCCAACAGCCCCGTCGTCACGAGATCCAGCCCCCACTCCGCCTTGATGGGAGACAACAGAATGGAAATCAGCATGACCCCCATGCCTGTAAGGGCGTATGCCAGAGAGCAGATGGTTAAGACCCCATAGTGGAATCCTGAGAGCGGAGCCTTCTCCAAATACGCGACTAAAGATTCTTTTCCCATACTTAACCGCCCGCTAATATCTCCAAATAATTCTAAGTAACCCTATTTCATCTTTACCCTCGATTTCGAACGCCAAAGAGAAAGAGTCTTTAACAAAACCTCGCCCTCAATAATAGAGAAAAAGCCCTGACTAGGTGATTCTGTTGAGTGAGACAGCCGAAAGGCATAAGGCTGAGGCACCCAAGAAGCTGGGCTTCGCCATCTTTGTTTGCAGCAGCTCCAGATTTCGAGAGTGGCAAAAGAAGGGCAAGATAGAGGACCCCAGCGGAGACCTGATTCTTGAGCTTCTAGAGAAGGCTGGTCACAATGTGGTTCTGCGTGGCGTCGTTCCCGATGAAGGCGCGGTTATCCGTCAGAGCGTGTTGAAGGCGTTGGAAACGGATGACGTTGACGCTATAATTACCTGTGGGGGAACCGGCGTGGCAGCCAAGGATGTGACGGTCGAGACTGTCAGGCCGTTATTGGAGAAGGAGCTGCCCGGTTTTGGAGAGCTCTTCAGAAGGCTCAGCTATGATGAGATCGGCTCCGCCGCCCTGATGAGTCGTACGGTAGCGGGAGTATTCAAAGCAAAAGCCGTCTTCGTCTTGCCGGGCAGTCCCCAGGCCGTGAGGCTCTGTGTTGAAAGGCTTATATTGCCTGAGGCGCCGCATATCGTGAAGCACACCCGTGAGTAGCCATGGTGCTTGTCGACAACTGCGGTCGCCCAACCTTAAACCTGCGCGTCGCGGTCACCCAGAACTGCAACCTCCGATGTGGATACTGCCACAGAGAAGGAGAGACGGGTCTAGGCAGCTCTAGCGAGATGAGCGTTGACGAGATCGTGAGGATCGTCAAGGTTGCTGTTGGTCTGGGAATTTCGAGGGTGAAACTCACCGGCGGGGAGCCGCTCTATCGAAAGGACATCGTTGACATTGTTGCTGAGATTGGCAAGCTGAGAGGCTTACAGGATTTAGCCATGACCACGAATGGATGTTTCCTAGCGTCATTGGCGAAAGACCTTAAGGCCAACGGCTTAAGACGGGTGAACGTGAATATCCCGACCTTGAGCTCTGAGACTTATCGAGATTTGACGGGGGGCAGAGATCTGAGGAATGTCATCGACGGAATAAGAGAGGCTGTTAGAGTTGGTCTGTTTCCCGTCAAGTTGAACATGGTTCTGCTGCGAGGCGTAAATACTGGAGAAGTGGAGCGTATGCTAGGCTTTGCGGAACGAGCTGGAGCGATCTTGCAGCTGATCGAGTTGGAACCCATAAACGTCAGCGAAGAATACTACAAGAAACATCACTTCGAATTGGATGACATCGAGGAGAAGCTGAAGAAACAGGCGTATGAGATGAAGACGCGCAAGCACATGCAGAACCGTAGAATATACTTTCTTCCTAAGGCGAAGGTGGAGGTTGTTCATCCGATAGAGAACACCGAATTCTGCCAACACTGCACCAGACTACGAGTGACGAGCGACGGAAAGCTCAAGCCATGCCTGATGAGGAACGACAACCTAGTTGATATTCTCACTCCTCTGCGCAACGGTGCTGACGATAAAGCGTTAACTCAGCTATTCACCGAAGCTGTCAAAAGGCGTGAACCATACTTTCATTAAGCTGCAACTTACTTCTCCATGCTGATTTTAGTATAAAACAACGATGACGACAACTAACTCCTCAATTCTTCCTATTAGATTGTAGAGGCAGTTGTGAGTAACTAAGATAAGTCTGTCCTCCAAAGCACTTGCACTCATCACATTGAATGTTTTCTTCTGTAGAGTATAGCTGCTAGTAGTGTTCCTATCATGAATAGTGGTAGAATAAGGAATGATGGAAACTCTGGAATCACCCATTGATCAATGTTTGTGTCAACGACTCTTTCGCAAACTGAACGTGTGATGTCACTTTCAATAGTTATGCACATTTCAACCAAAACTCCTGTCGCTTTGTCAAAGTAGACGTCTTGGACAACATTCCCTAGGGTAGTGCCGGTCACCTCTATCGTTAAATGATTCGTTGGTCTATCACCACTAGGATAGCTACGAATTGGTGTGTCGATTATCGTAACTGGTGAACCCCCCCATGTCCAAGTAGGCACGACATCATTTACATTGAGATCTGATAATGCAATGTGATAGTCCCATTCTCCGGAGAAATCGGAGCTCAAATCATACACAGACTGCCCAATATCCAAAATATCATACCCGTCGAATACTCCGTAGTTGACCCATATCCAAGTTTCAGAGACATTTGCCACGTAACAATAAATTGACAAATTGGTGACTTGTGGGACGCCAATCCACTCTAAATCATACAATACGGAGTAATCACCAAACCATCTATATAAGATCCAATCATCAGCTTTTACACCAACTCCTGTTGACCCTACAGTTGAAATGGATGAAATGACTATCATGCTGGGAAGAAGAAAGAAAAGAGTCTTCTTCAGTTTCATCATATTATATCATTCATCAAATATTGCTGTTTCAGTTTTTATGATTTAGGGAAGAAACTACTCCACACCATGTAATCTCTTGCATGTTCCTAGTGGTCTAGTATTCAATGAATGGTTTATCGTTGTATCTGGTAAACAGGTGGTCTTTGCTGTCTCATCTGGATTTGATTGTAGAGGTATTCGAAATTTATCCAAACACGTGGGAGATTAAGACGTTTTCTTGCCTCTTCTATTAGTGGCATGAGTTTGATCCCTGCTCTCAGGATGTTGAGACCCATTAATTGATCAATCAGGTCGACGTCCACAAGTTTCTTTGACAAGAGAACACCAGCTTCCTCAAAGACATAAAGGACTGTGGCGATTGCCAGTGGGATTGGTTCTTCAGAGTCTGGTGCACCATACTTCTTGACGAAGTCATCATAGTCTTCGTAGGTAATCGAGTTAACCTTCTTCCTAGCTCTCTGAAGGTCTTCACTTCCATAAAGGTGTGAATACAGTCTCGTGATGAGTTCTGTCTTTCTTATCATAGCTTGATTACGAACATCGAGAATGTAATAAACAACACCAACCAGCACACCCGCAGCTGCTACCATTGCTGATATAGATAGCATATCCAACATTCATCACCTAAAAGAGAAGATTAGAAGAAGTGAATATTAAAAGGTAACATACATGCACATTGTTTCATTCCATCCTGAATTACACATTTAAGGAAGTAACTCTTATGTTATATCTTTGTGATAGAGAAGGCGGGAGTAGGCAGGAAAATGAGCGATCTTCCACCGGAAAGAGACGAAATCATCGCCACTCTAGTCAGAAATAATATACGTTTATTCCCAGCACTCTTAAAAGAGATCAGTGAATGCTGTGGTTTTCATCCCACCATAAGTGAAAACCTATCTGAAACATACGATGCGTTCAACGACTACGGTCTGAACATGGTTTATCGATGTTTCGTCAAGAAAGAGACAGATCTAAGGGAGAGATTCATGCAGTATCGTTTTGTTCAATGGTTGGCAAAACGGCACAAGCAAATGAAAGAAATAGATTTCGGCAGAAAGATTTCTACCATTGGTGAAATTGACTTAGTAGGCTATGACGAGAACGGGGATATTATTGTTGTGGCTGAATGTATGTGCAGAAAAGAAAAAGCAGAAAAAGAGGATCTTGATAAATGGATTGAAAATGTCAAACTGCTAAAACAAGCAATAGCCGATAAAATGAAAATCGCGTATTTTGTGGACATCAGTGGCTACACACAAGAAGCCATAGATCGCCTCTTTAGAAGAAAGGACATTACGCGTGATGGAAAGCTAAAGACCGGTATTATCGGAAAAGTCAGATTGTGTCTTTGTGAAGAGCACGAAGGAAGAATTAAACAACTGGAGATAACGTAACGACAACAAATTCTAGCCAATCCATATACATTCTCCCTCTTTGTAGTCTACCCCAGATGAATTCAACTTCTACTAAAGATTTAAGAAAGACACTGTTATGTTCGCATGAAAGAGTTAGTGGGAGGGCGGAAGCCATCAAGATTCGCAAGGCGAAGGTCGGCGACTACTCTACATGTTTGCCTCTATTTTCACTATTATATCATGGAGACGTCGGACCAGACTTCCAGCAAACCTTTGAAGCCTATATCAGGAATGATGACGGTGTTGTCCTCCTTGCAGAGAAAGCTGACAAGGTCATGGGAGTTCTAGCCGGAAGCTATCACTTGGACATTGATCGGGAGGGAAGAACGGCAAAAATCGACGCAATAATCGTGAATGAAGCTTACAGAAGAAAAGGGATTGGCAGAGCACTGGCGAAACAATTCATTGTGATGACAAAGAGGAAAAACTGCAAAGCAGTTGAATCTAGAATAAACACAAAGAATGTAATTGCACAAAAATTCCATGAAGTCCTGAGGTTCACAAACGCCGACACATACGAATACTTTCTAGACCTTCAAGAGCCACAAAACCAGTAATCTCGAAACTGCATGCACTTACGGGAATGATTAGAGAAGCGAATCCAGGAGAAAAGGGGCTCACGACTCACTAATTCGCGCGCGCACTAGTCTACTTTTCAACCTCAATGAAGCAGCAGTGGAAACATTTCTTAACATCAGTAGGTATGCCTAGATAAGAGCCTTTCTAGTTGATAGTTGAACAATATCTTCGTAGTTTTTCAGAGACTCATCAATACAAGTGACGCCTCGTGGAATCGTCAAGTGCGGGTTAATTCTGGTTTTTATGATTTTACAACCTTCCCTAATGTGAACCGCGTTGCCAATTACCGAAGTTGATTCAATACAAGTGGGGTTTTCACGAGTTGAGTCTACAACAACTTTTCTACCTAGGATACTGTCCGAGACGCTTGAGTAATCCCCTATCTTTGCGGCATCCAAAACAGCTGATCTTTCAATGTTTACATGCTCACCGAGGATGCAAAAGTTGTCGATGTTTGAATCTGCGATCTTGGAGTGATCGCCTATTCTGGTGTGTCTACCGATCAGAGCGGCGCCCTCGATAGACAACCTTTTTTCTTTATGTTTCCGGAGTATGTCTTCTCGCCTTTTGATCGATTCCACGCTGTATCCCTGAACCCACACGTTTCTATTTGGCAGAATTTTCTCTTCCGAGACTCTTATATTCAACTTTCCATGAAGAACATCATGCATAGCACTTAGATATTTTTCTGGACTTCCAATGTCATACCATGCTCTCAATTCGTAGCCGTAGACGGGAAATCCCTTATCGACTAAATATGGAATGAAATCAAAACCAAAGTCAAGCCTCTTTCTATCCACCATAATCTTTTTGATTTCATCACTCTCGACTTCCTTTCTGACTTCAGGTGACAGAAGGTATATACCAGCGTTGGCGAGATTGCTCGGCGCTTTATCGGGCGGAGGTTTTTCCACAAACCTTCTAATCCTCATATCTTTATCTAGCTCGGCTATACCATAGCCTTCCGTTTTTTCTACTCTTGTTAGAGCAATCGTCATCACTGCCCTTTTTTCTTCATGCTTCTCAATGAAGTCATTCAGATCGATGTCAAAGAGATTGTCTCCCTGCACAATAAGGACCGGATCATGGACATCATAATATTCCATATTCAGCCTATAGGAATCGGCGCTTCCCAAGTCATCAAGGTTTGGTTGATGTTGAATATGGACTCTCGGCGTGATCTGATATTTTGTTGAGAATCCAATTCCTTCTCCATATTGGTCGAAAAGGTTTGAATAGTTGGTGTAACCGTACTCTCCGAAAATGAAATGTCTTACACCTTGTTCAGCCAATGTCGCCATCGAGAATTCGATCAGCGCCCTATTCAAAAATCTGATGCAAGGCTTCGACACATCGTGCGTCAAGGGTCTCAATCTTTCTGCTTGTCCCCCGACTGGAATAAAGCATCTCAGTTCCTTCGCGTTCATATCATAATCTAAACGCGAACCAAAATTATAAACATACACCTGCTGTTGCCGGTCAGTTCGATGTCATTACATGCATGCAAATCGATAGGTTTGCTCATTCTGCGATGTGTGAAGGCACAAGCAGGGGATCAAAGTCCTATCTGACTATTTCTGGGTATGCGGTCATAACGCCTATCCTCGTGATCTTTATTCTCACATGGTTTCGAGGCTTTGCGCGCGCATTGATCGCTTCTAGCTGGATTGCACCGTGTTTATTTACGGCTTTCTTGTAAAGGACCATCTGTCTTGTTAGGAGATAGTGGGTAACAGATTTTCTCATTTTTCGCTTGCGGAAAAAATATTTAAGCCTACCACAACTTCAATAAGGTGGAACGTAGTGATTGAGCTCATAGTCCAACTATTGACCATCGCTATCTCCTTAGCAGTTTTGGCTTCAGCCAGCCACTTTACCATAAAATCGATCGAAAAACTCATCGCGCTCACTGGCTTAAGCGAAGCCTCAGCAGGGTTTGTAATCCTTGCGGTAATGACGTCGACACCCGAGATAATTGTAGCTCTCTTTTCAGTGCTTCAAGGCGCCTCTGGCATCAGCATAGGAGACATTCTCGGCTCAAACATCTTCAATGTGGGAGCCGTTCTAGGCATACTAGGAATGCTCGGCTACCTCGGAACATGCTGCACAGATCTCCTGACAGAGCTAACAGACATCCTCTTCCTAACATCCCTAATCCCACTGCTCCTCGTCATCTTTAATTACCCGCCACTGAAAAGCTTCATAGCCATAAGCCCCATCATCGGCGCCATTCTTCTAGGAACATTCGCAATCAACATGTATCTTATTGCAAAAAAGAGAACGCCCATAGTTAGCACAAACAAGTCTAGAGCAGTTGGAAAAGAAAACACGAGAATGATTCTTGCAAAGTTAATTCTCAGCTTTGCGGGCATCGTAATCGCCGCACGTTTCGCGGTCTCATCCGGTCTCAACATCGCCCTTCTCCTCGGAGCTCCACCAATCTTGATCGGAGCAAAAATAGTTGCAATAGGCACCTCTCTACCAGAACTCACGGTAGACTTTGTAGCTGTCAGACGGGGGCGTGTTCACCTGGCAATTGGGGGCATCATCGGCTCTAACCTGACAAACTTAACTCTCGTGTTGGGGATAGTTCTCCTTGCTTCACCATTCGCAGTTGACATGACGATCTTTACAGAACTTCTCCCATTTCTGCTAATAACAACCATAGTCTTCTGGCGCTTCCTCACAAGAGGCGGCGTGTCTCAGGTCGGCGGCATAGTTTTGATGATGACGTATATCCTGTTTCAAGCAATCATCTAAATCGGATTCCCAAGTCGAATTCTCTTTCCCTTTGCGTGCGGAAGAGTTACGAGCATGGTAGACAGTGCCGGCGGAAAGAAACATAGGCACATTCGCTACAAACGTTTATCTCTCTTCTCGATTCCTTAGTGAGCTAATTCGAGGACGTCCACTAATGAAGATCAAAACCTACAAAGAACTGCGGTCAAAAAATGAGCTTCTACCATTGCTGGATCAAGCCATCGGATGGCCATTCAATCCCGTAGAATTCGAAAAAGCAATCCGTGCAGACGCAAGATTGCAACACGGTCCAGTTGGCTACGCCGCCATAGAAAATAACCATCTAGCCGGTTTTGTAGGTGTCACGGCACTCCCTACGCGTACTCTAGACGGAGCAGAAGAGACCGTTGGAGGAATTTGGGGCGTCGCAACCCACCCAACCTATACTAGAAGAGGAATCTCTACCGCTCTTATGCGGAGAAGCCACGAATATTTCAAGGAAGGGAACTACAGATTCTCACTCTTAATAACGGCCAGACCGATCGTAGCCTATGAATTCTATCGGAAGCTCGGCTACATAGAGGCGGTAGTGTTTCCAAGTGCGTACAAACTAGTCATAAGACCAAGGATACCAGCTAGAAAGTCTACTAAGAAGACCAAGCTCGACTGGAACAGAATCCTCAAGATATACAGCCAAGCCACAGAAGACCGAACTGGCCTTATAGTCAGAGACAAGGAGTACGGGAGGATGCTGGAAACACGGAAGAGAATCCAACCAGAAAAATGCGTCGTGACAGACGAAGGCTACGCATTGCTGAAGGACGAAGAGGGAAACATGGCGGTCCAAGAAATCATAGCCCTGACAACAGAGGAAACCAGCAAACTGATCAATTTGATTGAAGAGAAGACAACAAAGGCTGTTATTGATGAAGTGGTACTTAGCAACCGACTGTTACATATCTACCAGTCACGTGGATATATAGTTCTAAAGGACAGCTACAACGTCCTGATGGCAAAACCGCTGTCAAAGATGAGTTTCACGGAAGTCTATGGGGATAAATTCTACATGACCAGCGCAGATTTGTTTTAGTAGACGCTGCCGTCAACAGGGTTTGAGCAAGAAAGAATCACACGGAAGGTCTCTATGCCAATTTTTTCGTTATCGCGCTCGCCTGTCTCTTTCCACCTGCCAAGTGCTCTACCATGTCCTCGTCCAGATCAAGCCATTTTGCTAGTCCAGCGGCCATTTCAGCATTATTTTCAAAGACAATCCGCAGGCAAGGAATAACCTCTCTGATGGCTCTAACAGAGGAAATGTGGCATCTTCTCCTGATTCTCATCCCAATCGAGGACTGCATAGCCCTCAAACCCTTTGTGCTCCCCATCATTCTGATCCTCTCTGGGAATCTGAATGGAATCCACCCACCGGGCTTCGACCGTTCCCTAGCCATAGCCACGCCAGCTGTCATAAAGTCAAAAACATACTTCAACAAACTCCAGTTCCGCGTAGAACGAATTCTACCCCGATAGACATCAGCCAACGACAGGGCGTCCATAGCCCTGGCCAAATCGTGTGAGTCTGTGAAGTGTCTCGGGACATTCTCGTAGATCCACTCAAACAACATATCCGCATCAACATCAGCCGCATCCAAGGCCCTCTTCGCCTCCCATGCATCAGAGGAGTAAAAAATCGTTCTCAAAACGTTGAAGATGACCTCCTTCCTGTCTCGCTTGGCCAGCCATGAAACATCCTCGTGGACGAGCCTCTTCTTGCCCTGAGCCAGAGCCTGCAGGTCATTGACAGCCGACCTGACATCGCGTCCAGACCTGTCGGCGATGAACTTCAAAACCTGATCATCAGCCTCGATTCCCTCTTGCCCACAGACCCTTTTCAGATGTTTAGCAACCTGTAATACTGTCGGCTTCCTAAATTCGATCAGTAGACAGTACTTGCGAAGTGTGGAGAATCTTGGGTCATAGGCGCTGTTTGCGACGAGCACAATCGGACACTTGGCTTCCTTGATTATCTTGATGGCAGCCCTGACACCGCCTCTGTCCGCCGTTCCCGTAATCCCGTCCATCTCATCCAACAACACTAGGCGACTACGACCATACAAGGTGCCGTACTGCGAGGCCAGACCAGCGAACCTTTCCACCGCCTCGGCCGTCCTGTAGTCGCTGGCGTTCCTCTCTACGAGTTCCATACCCAAATCGTTAGCCAAGGCCTCAACGGAGACTGTCTTCCCAACGCCGGGGGGTCCGTATAGAAAAGCTGCTCTCTTCTTGGGGATTCCTTTCTCCCATGAATTTACCCATCTAGAAAGCTTCTGGATAGCCTCAGCGTTCCCAACGACTTCAGATAAGGAAGAAGGCTTATGCTTCACGGTCCAAGACGCATACATCTGGGCTAACTGCCCCTCTGAATCTCGAGTCCTGCCTCGCCCATCCGCGCAAGCAGGGCGCTCAGCTGGACTTCCTCGCTGGCTCCCTGAGTCATTCTGAAGTCTATCTCTCCAATGACATCAGCGAGCTTGATCTTCCATCTGTCTGGGAGTCCTGAGCGGAAGATTTCGATGTGGATCTGTCTGATTATGTCGCTCCCAGCCACCCCGTATCTCACAATCATGTCCCGCAGCCTCTTCCGAGCTTCCATGAAATCACCCTTCATCGCTAGCTTGATCATCTCCTGAACGTCCACTGGATTCGCCCTACCGACCACAGAATAAACGGTCTCAGCGTCGATCTCTCTGCCGAGAGAGGCTGCAGCCTGTAACGTGTTCACCGCCCTTCGTAGGTCTCCTCGGCAAACCTCAAAGATCGCGTTAAGACCTTCATCTGGAAGTTTCACGCTTTCCTTCTCAATGATAGACCGCAGATAGTCGTCGTGGTCCTCCCTCCCCAAGTAGGAGAACCTGAAGGGGGCGCATCGGGACTGTATGGGTTCGATGATCTTGCCAGAATAGTTGCAGATGAGGATGAATCTGCACGTCTCCGTGAACCGCTCCATAGTCCGCCGCAGAGCCTGCTGGGCATCTCCCGTCATGTTGTCCGCCTCGTCCAGAATCATGATCTTGAAGGGAATCTCGCCGATTGATCTGGTCCTAGCAAAGGTCTTAACGGTCTCTCGGACAACATTGATTCCCCTCTCGTCGCTGGCGTTCAGCTCCAACAGATGCTCCCGCCAACCGTCTCCGAACAGGTCGTAAGCCAAACACAGCGCGGCAGTCGTCTTCCCAGTTCCGGGTGGACCAGCGAAGATGCAATGTGGAATATTTTGAGCGCCAACAAAGCTGTTTAACCGCTCCACAATTTCCTTCTGATTCACCATTTCACGAAGCGACTGAGGTCTGTACTTCTCAGTCCACATCTCAAAGCTCAACCGGTTGCCTCCGTGAGCCTATCTAGAATGGCACGCTATAAATTAGTATTTGTGTCAAGTTTTTCCGAAAACTTTTGCATGAGTGCACGCATGCATGAGCGGATTGACATTGCCTTTTTGCAAAACAACATCGTTTCGTGTAAATATGTGTAAAAATCCCAAAAAATCCGCGGGCGCTCGTGCTGACTAAGATTACTTTACTTTTGGCATAGGCATCTTCACTTTGACAGTGTCGCTGCCCTGAAACATGATCGTATTCGAAAGCTCACCAGTCACAGTCAAACCAACATCCACATACTTCTCCCCATCAAGCACACTCAAATCAACGTTATCCTTGATATACGTGAAAACCTCAGCCCCACTGAACTTAACCATCAAATCAGGAATGCCATCGCTATCATAGTCCCCAAGCTCCACAGCAGCCCCAGCATCCACAGGAATAGTACCATTCAACAGAATCGTAGAAACATCAATCTCACTAACATCATAGCCTTCAGGCAACTCAATGAAAGCCATCACATGCGCAACTTTGCCCTTCAAATTAAGCGTGTTAGGAACAACATCCACCGTGGCAACCACAGCAAACCGAGCCGTCGCAGTATGAGGGCTATCCATGCCAACAATCTCTGTGCTCAGATCGAATGAATACGGCGTCTGCAAGGCAGCGTCCAAGAACCAATATTTGAAGATGAACCCCGCCACAGGCGAAACACTCAGAGACGCCGTCTCCGCCTCCTCATACCAGCCCTCTCCCGTGGGCGCATCAAGTCCATTCGGATGCGTGTCCACAGTCAAATAGTGGAACGTTGAGCTTTCAATATCCTCAGCATTCCCAGCGTTGTCCTCACTGTAGTAGTCGATGGTATGGGTTCCAGTTCCTATGAGTGATATTGGACCTGTGTACACGTTCCAGATACCACTGTCGATTCTGTAGTAAATAGCCTCAACTCCTGATGTGGCGTCAGTTGCAGACAGGATGACGGTGGCGCTGCCTGGCGTGTGGCTCAGCGTCGTCACAGGAGCAGTACTGTCCAAGATTATCTCATCGTAATATTCTGAGACCCAGTCGGCTTTGTCCTTGATCTGATAGTAGACCCGCTTCACACCATCACCCGGCGAGAGGAACCATGTCTTCGTCCCCGCAGCAATTGTCCAACTCGTCCAAGCCCCATCAGAGTTTCTGTAGCGCACATTGTCAACGCCCGAAGTTGCATCCCCATAGAGAAGGTACAACTGCACAGACATCGTCGTGGTATATTGGACAAACAACCCCTCAATGACAATACCACCATAGGGTGGCACTGTGTCCAAAACGATATCGTCTGAGTAGACAGTTGAGAGGTGCCCTTTGCCATCCTTGAACTGTACATAGACGTTCTTGGGTCCATCATCACCATACAAAAAGTAACTCCCGGAGGTCGAGTATGCGTGCCACATAGTCCAATCTGCTGATGGATAACTGTATGAGAAACGCATGTGCGTCACGCCGCTGCCCCAGTCACTACAGAACAGGCTCAGCGTAACGGGTTTTGCTGAGGCGTAGGCGTCGCCGCTATTTATGACTACCATGCCTCCAAACGGGTCGAAGGTGTCTCGGTCTATACCGTAATGCCAGTAGATGGTGCAGAGCGGACCTGCAATTAGAAAATCAGGCCAACGAGCGACCCATTCTGCCCAGAAGCCGTAGATGTCCCCGGGACGTGCGCAGAGCACGATGAAAATCTCGTCAAAGCCCATGCTCAGATAGTCGCTGTCTCCAGCCCAATCCTTGGGATCAAAAATGTCCCATAGTATACTGGCCACTGAGCCCTCTACATGGGCTCCATCCATGTCACCTGTGTCTTGCCAGTTGTACCAATCATTTGTCTCGATGTTTGCAGGGGGGTCGATGTGTTCTAAGTTGTGGGGATTATTGTCCACGGCGCATTGCATGAATTCGGCCCATCCTTCGGCCCAAGCGTCGGGCAGGACATCCTCCATAGATACCCAGTGGTCTCCCCCTTCCCATCCTGGCGGCCAGCTGTTTCCATAGACGGTCCACTGAACGGAGTGAGCGTATTCATGATAGGAGGTAACGTGGTCCCAAGATGCTATACCCTTGCTTGGCATGTGTATTTCGTCGCCATGGGAATGTGGCCAGTCCTCATAGGGCCAGCGTACAGTTACTTTGCTAGGTCTCTGCCAGCCGACACGTGCGGCTATCCAGTCTCGCTCGCTCAGACAGGCATCTATAACTTGCCAAGCGTCATTCCAACTTTGGGGGACCAAGGTTCCATAGTCAAAGTAGAAGCCGTCAGACACATCGTCTCCACACTTAGGAAGCTCCACGACATACCACTTGTCGTCACCAGTTTTACAGTTTGCACTTCCACCAATGCTGTAGACCTTGACGTACGGATCCCTTCCATTCGGATCATCGTTGTTAACAGTGAAACTGTACTGACCCGCGTAGTTTGTCCATTGCCACGCAACCTCTTCGTCCGAACCCAAGTCTTCGTCCATCAGTTTGACCTTGACTTGTCGCATAGGGCTATATCCGCCGTCTTCATTTATGTACCACATTGTTCCCTTGACTGTTATGAGTCCAGGCGATAGCGCAACCACCTCTTCCGGTGATCGCGGAACCGACTCTTCAGCAGGCGATAGTGAAGTCACGTGTCTTGTTGAGCCAATAGTCTCCTCAGAAGACTGCAGGCTCACTTTTTCTGGCAACGTGGTTACGTGAAAGTAATAGGATGAACTGAATGCCAAGCCTTCGGCACATGCCTCAACATCAACCCTTACGTTGGCGTCGATTCCCTCATCAGCCGCAATGGAGAACTCCAGATTCACTCGTTCTCCTTTCCCCACGTCGCCCCGCCACACACTCTCGCCTTCAACCAACCTCACGAGGTCTGCAGGCATGATGAGACGGATGACGGTATCAGGCGCCTCTCTTGTCGGGCAGATGCTAAATGAGACATCAAAAGCCTCACTGGGAGCAGAAGCAACGTCTGACGGCGAAAAACTCCCCCCAAAGATGTCCTCGGTTTTAGGCACGGCAGCCGAAATAGAGCCAGCGGGGAAATTATACATCGCTGCGGGTGCAATGACTGTTGAAATTGCCACGACTAGTAAAACAACAACTCCTGGAAGTTTCTTCTGCAAATATATCAGCCCAAAAAATGATGGTAAAATGCATAGTTAAGATTTATGTAAGTATCTTCTATTTCAATCGTGCAATGAATACATGCATTAAGGAATCTTACATTATTTGATGTTGATTTGTAAAGAAACGATGTCAAGGCCCTTATGCGTGCATATGTCACGTTGATAAATAGAAATAACGTTGTCGCCTAGCTACTTGTAGCGTTCTATCATGAAAAGGGAAAATGAGCGCAAATGACAGGGCGTCGCGCGGTGGGTTATGCGCCTCGCCCGCATGCTTGAGGCAATTTCTGGTTTCGCGCTTTCATGAATTTGCTTCGCCACTCTGCATTCTTCGCTTTGTCCTTCTCTAGAAGCTCAAGAAATTTTTCGATTATTTGCTCTCTTTGTTCTTTCGGCAACTCAGCCACCACGGAGGGATTTCTCCAGTAAAACCTATAATCTTCCATCATCTCTCCAACTCGCAGCATGTCTAGGTCGAGCAGAGGTAAAGCCTTTATGCCGCTCACGGTAGGTTGTACCTTCCGTCATATTTCGCGCAGGACATATCAGGGGCATGCATGTGTAAATACTTGCGAATGACCAGCCTTGAGAAGCCTTTATATGCGCTCCAAGTCAACACTACATCTATGTCTTTGAAAAAAGGGACCTTCTTGCAAGGCATAAACGTTGTCGCTTTCATCGTTACAGCTACGGTCAACATTTTGGCTGGAAGAACGACCTTTCTAGGGGGAAAGATTAGTGGCGAGATATCGGACCTGTATCCAACGCTGATCACACCTGCAGGCTACACATTTGCGATATGGGGTCTCATCTACACGCTTCTGCTCATTTTCAGCGTCTACCAAGCCCTGCCCAGAAACCGAGAACGATCATTCCTACGTCAGATCAGTTTTCTCTTTGCCTTGAGTGGCGCTTTGAATATCTTCTGGCTGTTTCTGTGGCATTACGAACTAATCTCTTTCAGCGTTCTGCTAATGTTTGCACTTTTGGCAACATTGATTGCAATCTATCAGCGTCTCGACATCGGCAGAGCTGATGTAGCCCTTAGGGAAAAGGTGTTGGTGCATCTGCCTTTCAGTGTTTATCTCGGGTGGATCACTGTTGCTTCTATAACTAATGTGGCTGTCGCCTTGACCGCTGTTGGTTGGGATGGCGCCGGTATTGATCCCATGACTTGGGCGATCCTCGTGATTGTTGTGGCTCTAATCGTAACATTGGCGGTCATCGCAACACGGAAAGATGCAGCCTACAGCCTTGTTCTCGTATGGGCGTTGGTGGGCATCATGTCAAAACAGAGCGAGAATCAAACGGTTGTTTTAACAGCAGAAGTGAGCATCGCGATCATCCTCATTGCCATTGCCACAACAGCTATCGTCTCAAGACTAAGACAATGAATGACGCGCGCGCATCCACCCCGTAGCGACGGTTCAAGTGGCGGCTAGTAAGGCAAGTTTGAGCATGCGCCTTTGCCTTCACTTTTCGGTATACTTTCTCAACAACGCCTTCTTCATTGATCAGGAAAGTGGTTCGTTCCGTACCCAAGAACGTCCTGCCGTAGAGGCTCTTCTTCTTCCAAACACCATACAGGTCTAAGACTTTGCCTTCCGGATCGCTGAGCAACGTGAAGGGCAAGGCATATTTCTGCTTGAACTGCTGGTGCGATTTGACACTGTCTTTGCTGACGCCGAGGATGACTGCGTTTTCCCTCTCGAACTCTTTCACGTTGTCTCGAAACTCTTTAGCCTCGGTTGTACATCCAGGCGTGTTGTCCTTTGGGTAGAAATAGAGTATTACCTTCTTGCCTTTGTGGTCGCTCAGAGATACTTCGCGTCCATCGTCTCCCTGCAATGTAAAGTCCGGGGCGCGTTCTCCCTCACCAACCAGCTTTTGTCACCTCATTTTAAATCCAGTATGTGCGCAAGTGTGTTAAAACAATACCCTGTATTTCACTTCTTAGTTGCCAACTTCGGGCCGCATGCATGCAACCATGTCATATAGCGCTCAATAACAGCGCGATGACAACGGTTATTATGCCAGCAGCTAATGTTTGAAGGCCATATAGTAACATGTTTTCTTTAGCGATTCTGCCAAGATACATTCCGAGCGTAAATAGAGTGATCAGTGTCAAAATGAAGGCGAGTATATAGGCATCCCAAATTGCCATGAACTTTCCTAAAGCAAATATGAAGGGGAGGAGAGAAACGATAGCGGTCAATATAGGCGAACCGCCATCTACAACAGCCGCATAAAGAGACACAAAAGCAGAAGCATCCTTCAGCACGGACTCGTCAAGATCGGTTATCATCGCATCTTCAAGAGCTTTGAGATCCCGTTTTCTTTCAGCCCTTTCAGTCATATACGCCCCAAATAAACCTGAAATTCCCATTGCTAAACATGCACCTAGTCCCGCAGTCACAATTATCTCAGGGCGTTCAACACCTACAACCCAAGAGCCCACGACAATTCCCAGCATTGTCATGGATCCGTCAAAACCGTTTTTTACGAAGTATCTTCGTGCGATGGGATCCATACGAGTGATCCTAAGATACATGCGAACACGTTTAAATAAGCCGCTTAAACGACTAGTCAGGATTTTATCCCACTGAGGAAATGGTGTCTGAAACTCTAATGGTACAAAATTGTCTAGAACTAGATATAAGTATTATTCATGCTTTGGCTCTTTGACGAGATACTCCAGCATAGCATGCATGCAAAATCACTCGTTGGAGGAGATGACACCTGTGAATTCGCAATGCATCTACCCCTAGGCGATAACGGTTGAGCCACGTACAAGCGCGGGCAAAGCCCATAGATAGTCAAAATGCGGGACACAATCGGCTTATTCGTACCTCATCAAATAGATTGGCTCATCTTTGAGAATTTTCAGAAGTTCTCGATATGTTTCTATAGCTTCTTCTCGCCGTTTCCCCTTCAACGCAGGAATTTTTTCTTCCAGCCTTCTTAACTGCATATGAGTAGGATCGAGACTTGTGATCCTATTCTTTGTAGTTAACATGGTTCACAACACCAAGGGTCTCTTATATCGTAATATATCTTACCGAGTAATAAGGTTTGTCGTTTCTGTGCTTTACAGATATACAGATTGAACGCCAAGAGATGACGGGTTCAACACGCCTTTCTGAGTGAGAAATCTCTTTACGAATCGACACTGTTCAGCGAAAAATCGCTTACGGCACGAGATAGGCTCCGCAACCCCGTTAATTGGACCCCAGTTTAGATTGTATCGTAGGTCAGGTCCACTTGTGAGCGTTTTCAGACGATTCCCACCTATCTTTGAAGTTATTCAAAAGTGTGAAAATGGCTGTCTGTCGGTCCAGATTTTGGCTACTCTCCTCTAATTAGAGCTTTTATATCCCACAGTCTATCTATAGAACGGCTCTTGCTGAGTGAGAATGGATGTTATCAAAGGCTTCATCGTCAATTAAGGATGTTGACTTCGAGTTTGTGAACAGTCTAGTCAAAATTACTGCGCGCAGAAACTGCCCGGAGATCAAGCTCGCAGGCTTGAAAGTGGGTCCGCTTGAGGAGGGGAAGGAATATGAGCTTATGTACTGGGTGGCCCGTGAACTGGAGAAGGCTGGAATAGCTCGTTTAAATGAGAAGGAACTTTTGGACGCGGTGAAGCTCTACAAAATCCACTGGAAAGAACGCGTCCAGTCAGCAAAACAGATAACCACTCTATCCGAAGACTTCTACCCAAGGCTACGACGTTACCTAGCAAGCCTCAGAAGAGAAGTCACAAAGAAACCTGAGAAGATGAAGGAGTACGAGAAGGCTGCGAGACTGTCTAGGGACATAATCAACTGCAGATTAAAGAAGATAATCTCCCTCGCCTCAGCACCAAAACAAACCAACCAAACGCTCAACAACCTCTCAAAAGAGGAGCGCACAATCTACGAACAACTAAACAAGACAATCAGCAGCTGGAGAGACAAAATTATCGAAGGAGAAGGCAGATCTTGACAGAAGAAATTCTGGTGGCGGATCCACAAGAACGATTTCAAAACATTCTAAAAATCGTCAAGTATCGCCAAAGACTATCCCAAATGGCGATTTCTGGCGCCACATCTTTAATCGTAGATTTCGAAGATGCCCTAACAACAGACTCGGAACTGGCTGAAAGCATAATCGAAGAACCAGACGAATACCTAGAACACGCAAACCGAGCTGCACTCGCCCAGCTACGGATAGAGGACCCAGAATACGCCGAGAGAATTGAAGAAGTCGATGTGCGCTTCAAAGGCCTACCCATAGCAACGTCTCTCCGAACACTGGGGTCAATCCACATAGGAAAACTTGTCATGGTAGAAGGCATAATCATCCGCTCGACCCCAGCAAGACCTATGGTCACACGAGCAGCCTTCAGATGCAGAAGGTGTGGAACCGTAACCTACGTCGAGCAGTCGAGTCCCTTCTTGAGAACTCCAGTTCAGTGCAACGATCCAGCCTGCAGAAGAAAGGGACCCTTCGAATTCCTCCAAGAAGAATCAACATTCATTGATTCCCAGCAGATTCGCATCCAAGAAAGACCTGAAGATCTTCCTCCAGGACAGCTCCCAAGATGGTTGAACATAAGACTGGAAGGCAGAGAGTTAGTGGATTTGGCTAGACCTGGTGACATGGTGGCTATAGTTGGAGTCGTCAGAGCAGTGGCACCGACATTCCCCCGCGCGGGAAAACTTCGCGTCTTCAGAATGCATCTTGATGCAAATTTCATCGATGTCGTGAGCAAGGAGCCGGAGACAGTGATCATCTCACCCGAGGAAGAGGAGAAGATACTCAAACTAACAAAGGACCCGTGGGTTCACCGCAAAGTCATCCAGTCGATAGCGCCCTCCATCTTCGGCTACGATCACATCAAAGAATCCATCATGTACTTGCTCTTTGGAGGCATTTCCAAACAGCTCCCAGACATAAGAATACGTGGAGATATGAACGTCCTTCTGATAGGAGACCCGGGGACCGCCAAGTCCCAGCTTCTGCAATACGTGGCAAGGATTGCTCCACGTGGCTTGTACACTGCTGGGCGTGGTTCTACGGCCGCTGGCTTGACTGCGGCGGTGCTCAGCGTGCGAGGTGGCGGAATGACTCTCGAGGCGGGAGCTCTTGTGCTTGCGGATAAGGGTGTGGCGTGCATCGACGAGATCGATAAGATGCGAAAGGAGGACCGAGTTGCCATACACGAGGCCATGGAGCAGCATACAGTTTCCGTAGCCAAAGGAGGCATCGTGGCAACGCTCAACGCCCGAACAGCCATACTTGCCGCAGCCAACCCGGCTCTCGGAAGATACGAACCATACCGAACAGTCGCAGAGAACATATCCCTCCCAGTCACGATCCTCTCAAGATTCGACCTCATCTTCGTGCTGAGAGACGTACCCGAAAAGGAAATGGACGCAGAGATGACCAAGCATATACTCGAACTGCACAGAACGGGAATCGTCCCAGTTGAACCTCCGGTACCAGCAGACCTCCTCAGAAAATACATAAGCTACACAAAGAATCTGAAGCCCGTGCTGACCGGAGAAGCCTTGGACCGGCTGAAAGACTTTTACTTAGTCATGCGTTCGGCGAGCGAAACCGAAGGAACACCGATAGCCATAACAGCGCGACAACTTGAGTCGCTTGTCAGGGTTGCAGAAGCTAGGGCTCGCGTTGCCTATCGGAAGGAAATCCTAGCTGAGGATGCCGAGGCGGCTATCAGCATAATGAAGAGGTCGCTGGAGGAGGTTGGGATCGACGTCTCCTCTCACAAGATAGACATTGACATAATCATGACCGGGAAGCCCAAGAGCCTGCGCGACAAGCTACAGATAGTTCTAGGCGCAATAGTTGAGATGGAAAGGGAAACCGGAATGGTACAGAGATCCGCTCTTCTAGAGAAGCTTGAGAGCGAATACGAGATTGTTGGTCCTGACGCTGAGAGGCTCCTGGGACAGTTGCTGAAGGAAGGAACTATATACTCCCCAACAGAAGGATACCTCAAGAAGACATAGCCAAAAAGGGCATAGATGTTGAAGATAGCAGAGTTGCCGATACCTGAATCCGTAAAGCAGGTCATAAACAACTCAGGAATTTCTGAACTCTACCCACCACAAGAGGAAGCCATAAAAGCTGGAGCCCTAGAAGGAAAAAACCTCGTCTTGGCAAGCCCCACAGCCTCAGGAAAGACCCTCGTCGCCGAGCTATGCGCGCTAAAACACATAATCGAAAAAGACGGAAAAGCTCTCTACCTAACCCCCCTAAGGGCACTCGCCAGCGAGAAATATCAAGACTTCAAGAGATACACAGCAATCAGGAAATTGAACGGAAGACGAGTTAACGTAGGCATTAGCACAGGTGACTACGACAGCTCTGATCCATGGCTTGGAAAGTTCGACATCATAGTCACCACAAACGAAAAAGGAGACTCCCTACTCAGGCACAGAGCCCGTTGGGTAGATGAGCTATCTCTCATAGTTGCTGATGAGGTGCACCTGCTCAACGATGCAGAGCGCGGACCAACCCTAGAGGTGGTACTTGCTCGTCTAATGCAGATGAATCCAGACGCGCAGCTATTAGCCTTAAGCGCTACCGTGAAGAACGCTGAGGAGGCGGCCGAATGGCTGAACGCTGACTCCATAACAACCGAGTGGCGACCGGTTGTGCTTAGAGAAGGCGTACTTCTCCACGACGAAGCCCACTTCAAAGACGGGGACGCTGTCAAGATAAATGAGAAGACTGGCAATCCAGCTATGAACCTTGCCTTACACATTGTGAGGGGTGGTGGGCAGGCGCTCGTCTTCGCCTCTACGAGGAAGAACTCGGTCAGTCTAGCCAAGAAAGCTGCCTCAAGCTTGAAAGATTCCTTGTCCAAGCCTCTCAAGCGCTCTCTGAAGCAGGTTGCCGACAGAATCCTCACGACGGGTGAAAGAACGAGAATAAGCGAGCTGTTGGCGAGGCTTGTTCAAGACGGAGCCGCCTTTCACCACGCGGGACTCGGCGGCAGCCACAGAGGAGTTGTTGAAGAAGCCTTCAGAGCAGGAAAACTCAAGATATTGACTGCCACACCAACTCTCGCCTTCGGCGTGAATCTACCAGCGAGGATGGTCGTAATTAACAACTACCGACGATACGAGCCCGGATACGGCTACTATCCCATCAGAGTGTTAGAGTACAAGCAGATGGCTGGGAGAGCCGGAAGACCCCGCTATGACAAAATTGGAGAGGCGCTGCTCATCGCCAAGACTGAAGATGAGCGCGACTATCTGATGGAGAGCTACATCCTCGCAGAACCCGAAAGAATCTGGTCGAAACTGGCTGTGGAGCGCATTCTTCGATCTCATGTCCTAGCCACAATCGCCGCCGACTTCGCCCACACAGAACAGGGAATCTACGACTTCTTCGGAAAGACCTTCTACGCATATCAGTACGATCCACGGGCAATCAGGGACGTGATCGCAAGGATTCTGAAGTTTCTCTACAAGGAGGAGATGATCGATGTCAGCAGTGAGAACGTCTACGCAACAAAGTTCGGAAGAAGAGTTTCCGAGTTATACATAGATCCCATTTCTGGAGTCATTATCCGAGACGCCCTAATGAGCAGGGCACCTGATGTGACTGACATAAGCTTTCTGCACATGATAGCCCACACGCCAGACATGTTCCCCAAGCTCAGACCCTACTCAGGGGAGATAGACAACCTCGCTTCGCTTGTTGACGAGCATCTAGAGGAGTTAATGGTCGAGGTGCCCGATGAATGGACGGACCGCATAGCCTACGAAGAGTTTCTGGGAGAAGCCAAGACCGCCTGGGTACTAGACTCCTGGATAGAGGAGACAACCGAAGACCAGATGATCGAGAAGTTCCGTGTGCAACCAGGCGACCTATACAGGCTTACCAATACGGCGCGATGGCTCTTGTACGCCTCGCACGAGTTATCCAAGCTTTTCCGCTGCAAAAACCTCCGCCCACACCTGTCTGAACTCATGGTAAGGATTGAGAAGGGTGTGAAGAGCGAACTGCTTCCGCTAGTGAGGTTGAAGGGCATAGGCAGAGTAAGGGCACGCATACTCTACAACTCAGGTCTCAAAACAATCAAAGATCTAAAGAAGGCCTCTATAAAGGAACTAACCAGCCTGCCCCTGATCGGCCCGAAACTCACCAAAGAGATCAAGGAACAGGTAGGCGGACTCGTGAAGTCGAAAGAATGGAAAAAATTGAAAAAGAAAAAGAGTGCCAAGCAACAAGCCATAACCAAATACTAGACCTTCAGCAGTCGAGCCTTCCTTTCCAGTCTCGTCTTTTCCACAGCCAGTTCAACCTGTTCTATCGCTGTGCCCAGGTAGTTTCTTGGGTCCAGAGCCTTGTCAATCTCCTCTTCACTTAGTTCATCTTGCACCGTTTTGTCCTCGAGCAGAACTTGCTTGAAAGGCCTTTTCTCAGCATCGCTTCTTAATGCCAATCTTCGAATGAGCTCATGAGCCTTTTGGCGGTCCATACGTTTCTTCGCCAAGGTCAGCATGACTGCCTCAGACATCATTCGTCCTTGCGTCAGATCCATGTTCTTCAACATTTTTTCCTCATCGACCTGCAGGTTTGTCAACACTTTCGTCATCGAGAAGAGCATGTGATCCGTCAATATGCAGGCTTCAGGAATCAGAAATCTCTCAGCGGAGGATTGCGTCATATCCCGTTCATGCCAAGTTGGAATATTTTCCAGAGCCGGCAAAACAAGACTCCTCATAATCTTGGCCAATCCACAAACCGTTTCACAGGTTTGCGGATCATGTTTGTGAGGCATGGTTGAACTACCTACTTGTTTCTCTCTTTCAAAGAACTCGAAAACCTCCCCTATTTCAGGCCGCTGCAACTCTCGAATTTCAGTTGCTATCTTATCGAGTGTGGATGAAATCATACTCAGAAGACAAATTAGCTCCGCAAAACGGTCCCTCTGCACGATCTGGGTAGAAACTTCTACTGCTTTGAGATCAAGCCTTTTCATAACAAGCTTCTGTATCTCCATCGCGTGCGAACCCAAACCCGCCTGAGTCCCAACGGCGCCAGTCATCTTCCCGACCAACACTCGTTCGCTACATTCTTGAAGGCGTCGAATATGCCTTGCTATTTCCCTCATCCAAACTGCAAGCTTAAGTCCGAATGTGATCGGCAACGCGTGCTGGCCGTGGGTTCTGCCCATCATCATGGTCTTCTTGTAGCGATCTGCGCTGTTCATCAGAACTTCCTCAAGATCAGCTAGTTTCTCCTCAATAAGCCTCAGGGCATCTTTCAGTTGGAGCGCAGTCGCTGTGTCCAGAATATCTGAGCTTGTGGCTCCGAGGTGAACGTAAGCTCCGCTTGGCCCGCAGGTCTCTGCTAATGCTCGAACCACCGACATTATGTCGTGTTTGATTTCGCGTTCAATCTCCTTCACTCGACCGAGTTTGACATGTTTTACGGAGGCCATTTTGATGATCTTTTCAGCGTCCTTTCGGGGTATGTTTCCTACTTCACTGTGCGCCCAAGCTAAGGCAGCCTCCACATCCAGCAATCTTTGAAGCCTATTCTCCTCGTCGAAGATTGTAAGCATCTCCTTCGTTCCATAACGTCCAGTATTGATCGGAAGAATGGGCATCCTTGGTATCTCCCACAAGTGATACACAAGTGAAAGGTTAAAAGATTAACTTTCGTTTTTTCGACTTAACCTTTACCTCGGATCTT
>CAYGBA010000022.1:0-23664 GCA_964347995.1 uncultured Candidatus Bathyarchaeia archaeon
AGCCAGATATGGAGATTTTGGATGCTGCACGACTCATGTTTAAGCGGGGCATAAAAAAACTACCAGTAGTCGAAGGAGGACGCCTCGTGGGATTAGTAACTTTGACCGACCTCGTCTATTCCCAAGAAATCTTGGTCGAAATGGTTAGAACACTAGAGAAGATGTCTTTGGAAAAGGCTCCAAAGCGATTGGTAAAAGTTGTCGACCATTTCCACCGCATCATTGGAATATCCCAGGATCCAGTGAAAATGAAGCCGTCCAACACGGCGACTTGATCTATTAAGTAATCCAATTCTCCCCTTATGCGCGTATAGTAGAATAGCCACCGCTATGAGCATCACCTAGCATCTTAGAATTTAGCAATCCTTGCGTTCTTCTTTGTTCTAGCAGGAAACGCATTCTTGCGTCGTTCTTCTTAACTTGAGATGGAAAAAGGTTCTTCGCAGCATCATTCAGAGTTTTTTCTGTGGAAAACACAGAGATGGAGACTGGATACGCTTTGAACTCACATCTCGGGCATTGGGAACATCTCGATGCCAGGTAATTGCCCCAATGCTATGCCTATCAATTTCTGAGTTGCGATCCATGCTCCTCCACTCAGAATTAAGAGGAGGCCAAAGTTCAGCAGGAACGTGCCCCAGAAGCCTCCTTTGAGTTCTTTCAGAGATAAAGCGTTTATTGTTGCTGTCAGTATTAGAAGTATGATGTTTCCTGTCTGAACAACTTCAAGGGGAACTGGTGCAAATCCCAAGAAGGGCAGCGAAAACAAGGACTCCGAGAGGAACGATGCAAGGGTTGTTAGAACCACTAGCAAGACGACGATTACGGGTTGGATTACTATGATTGTGGCTTGAAAACCCTTCGCAACTGTTTCTCTCTTCTTCCTGAAGTCGAGGAACCTTACAACTCTGTTTCCTAGTAGGTTGCCAACTTTGAGGGGGTCGGCTCCTTGATCTAACGAATCCAACAAGATTTTGTTACTTATGTATGCCTGATGAGAGGCTGCTTCGGAGGACAGCGTTTCCAGAGCGATGTCATGGGTTAAGCCGAGCTTTAGCCTACTTAGCGCGCTCTGAACCATCCTCTTTAGTGGTCCCAGCTCCATATATAGGATGTAAGAGAGGGCTGCTTTGAGGTCTGCAGTTGAGGCAAGGTTTTCTCCTAGCGCCTTTAGAAATGTGGGGTAGTGATCGTCGATTGAATATACGTGGGACTCGAATTTGTACGCTATTGCGCCAGGAACAAGCATGCCCAGGCCTATAGTTATGAAGGCAAATGCGGGCCCATATATGCGATAGACTAGAAAGGCTGCTATTGCAGAAATAGGCAAAGCTACTAACAAGCTTCGTTTGACGTAAAGATATGATTTGGGTGGAAACTTTCCTATGTGAACAGTTTTGTCATCGGGCGAGACTGTCCTGAACATCCAACACATTATCAATAGGGAGACAGCGGAGATAATGTATGAGTAGACGACTATGTTAGGGTCTACCATGAACACGGTCATAATCGACAGTGTCATCACCATGAAGATGAGAACACTCTGAAAGGCTGTGAACACGCCTCCTATCATCTTCAGCGACTCGATAGCTCTCAGGTAGTGTCCAGAGTATTCCTCCATCAAGGTTGAAGACTCCATCTCCAAGTATCCTTCTGGTTCTTCGCTCGAAAACACGGTTGTACATCGTACGAGTATTTCTCTCAAAGGAGACTTAACCGTCTGAGCTACCTGGGCAGTTGCTCTAGTAAATCCGTATCCAAACCTCTTAGCGAGGCTACGGATTCTCTTGAAAACCTTGCTGTAGAATCCATACTCCTCCGTGTCTGCTATGGTTCCCACCAGGTCTTCGGGTCCAACATGACCCATGGACAAGGCGTGCATGTGAAGAATTGCCGTAACCAGCTGTAGGTTGACCTTAGTTGGAACGCGTTCCCTGCCGACAAATGCAATTAGGACCGACAAACCCACGGCTATGGCTATTGAGAGAAACCCTGTAAGCAAGTTCCCAGTGATGAGATGATAAGCAGAGAAGATCAGGGAAGGAATTAGGACTATCAGAGTCTTCTTTAGCGTCATTCCCAAGGGGTTTTCTCCTCCTTGACTCTTTCATAGACGCCCCACACACCGTCATTCTGAACTCTGACAACTGTCTTCCATACGTCCACGAATCGGGGGTAGTTTTGTGCCAAATAGCTGAAGATTTCAGCGCGTGCGCGCATCTCTTTGTATAGATCGGGGATTCTCTCTTTTCCCCAAGCTCTGTACTCCAAAACTTTTGTCTCTAGCATATAACTCGATCCAAGAGCACGAAGATGGTCCGTGTCCGTGTCATACACAAAGGTTGGTATGTAGTTCAGATTTCTCTTTTCCATGTCGTAGCTTATTATCTCGTTGACAGTTAGAATTCTTCTGATTAGTTTCTCCCCCCTTCTGATCCTGGCTTGAAAGACAGCAAGGTTTAAGGCACTCATCTGCGATTTTGGAACATTTATTGGGTGTGAAGTCAGTCTCTGGAAAAGCTGTTCTAATCCGCCGGCATGCATTGTCGACAGCACCGGATGCCCTGTCTGAACCCCCTGGAAAGCTACTCTTCCTTCTTCTCCTCTTATCTCACCGACTATGATGTAATCGGGTCTTTGTCTTAGCGCAGCTTTCAACAAGTCGAACATGTCGACCTTGGCGCCAGTGTGCAATCTGGTTACTTCTCTAACCCAGTTTTTGTGGAAGATGTTTACCTCTGGAGTCTCCTCGATGCTAACAATCTTTGCGTCTGATTTGATGAAGCCTGTAAGCGCGTTTAGGCTTGTTGTTTTGCCTGATGCTGTTTCTCCGCAAAAGAAACATGTTATTCCAATGTCGAGAAGCATCCAGAGGTAGGCGGCCAAATCTGGCGTAAAGGTTTTCCATCTGATCAAATGAGCAACGGATATAGGGTCTTCAGGGAACTTTCTTATAGTGAAGTTGCTGCCTTTTAGGCTTATGTCCTCCCCAAAAACGATGTTGAATCTAGATCCGTCCGGTAGATGAACGTCAATAATCGGATGTGTATAGCTTAATACCTTTCCATATCTCTCCGATATACTCCTTAGCAGAAGGTCAATTTCTTCCTTGGACACTTTGACGTTCGTCTCAAGGCTGGTGAACATTTTATGATAGACAAAGATGTTTCCTTCTCCGGGTATGCTAACGTCTTCAAGCCAAGGATCTGCCAAGAAGCCTTCTAAGAATCCGTGTCTAACCTTTTGTCTCAGAAAATAGTATAACACGATGTCTCGTTGGTCTTTGGGAATTCTCACCATTTTCTTTCTGATAGCCTCCCTATAAAGGAAAGTCAGAACAGCTTCTGTGTCTTCTTCATATTTCCTGTGGCTTACTAACTTAGCGACTGCCTCCTCGATACGATCAAGTAGGGCGCGATCTGGTTTTTCAGGCTCGACTAGATTGTATTCGCCGATGCCGGTTCCAGCGCGGATATGAGCGTATGTGCCAAAGCCTAAAGGGTGTATGAGATTGGCTTTTCCTCCGAACTCCTCGAAGTCCAGATGCTGCACATAGATTGGTTTTTCAGACAAAGTCTTTAGGTAGGACGCGAGGTGCGGATGCTTCTCTGTGGCCTCTTCCAGAGTCTTGTATAACTCCTTCTTAAGCAAGTCTAGTTTTTCTACTTTCAATTTCTCTGGGCGTTTTTTGAATATCGCTGTCAGCTTCGTTTTTGATGACCCCCTAGACGTTTACACCGCCGATGGGCATCACTCTGAGACCGATTGCAGGATTGACTTCAAGCGTTATCGCGCTTTTCCTTTCAACACCTTCACTGCCCCATAACTTAACGATCTTCAGAATCTTCACGTCCATCCCTGAGATGGTGTCATTCTGAAGGATGAAGTAGACATCTGACGACGCTCTCAGCTTCATTATGGATTCCTCAGTAAGAAACTTTGGGTGAAACGTCACGATTATCGTCTTTCCGTCTGAAACGATGTTCTTCAGCCTGGTTATGAAGGTCAAGAACTCGTGTGGGGCCGTGTCTACAGTGAGAATGCTTAGACTATCTATTATAATCGCATCATATCTTTTCTTTTTCATCTCAAGAAAATTCGCGGTAACCTTAAGGAAGAAGGAGGATAGAAATTCGCTCCATCTGCCTCCCTCAACATGAAGCGGGTAAATATTAAGTTGCCCTGAAAGATAGGAAGAAGAGGAGTCTAGTTTGATTGATTCCATCATAGAAAGGTACTCTTTCACGGTTGTTTCACTGGAAACGATACAAACCTTCAGACCATTGTTGAGCATTGAGTGAATGATCTGTTGCGTGAAGACCGTTTTTCCCGTGCCGTGTCCTCCTTCGAGTGAAATTAGGCTGGGATATGGAATTCCTCCGCCTAAGCCTCTGTCGAGCTCTTGGATTCCTAAGCTAAGAACACCCACTTCTATCTCACTCCCTCTGCTTGTGCAGTCGTCCCGTAGTGAGACGTGAGTACAATTATCACAGTAGTCTGCTCGGGAATCTCGGGAGCCCCTTCTGGAACGTTGAAACTGATCCTTGCTTCTTCCCCGGGATTTATGAAACTATGTTTGGCAGGGTCGAATGTGACCTCAGTGTCAGTAACATTGACCTCTAGAACCGTGTAGTTCTCAATGATGTATGAACGCCAATGGGAATTATTTTGATAGGAGATTACTATGGTGTTCCATTGGAAGTCTTCTTGCTTTTTGAGAAAGATTGATTTTGTTCCCAGATTCTTCACATTGATCATACACGAGTCTTGATTGATCGTTTCTATCTCCAATTCAAGCTTAACATCCAGTTTATCTTTTTCATGGCTTAGATATTCTCTCGCTGTGTCAGAAAGCACATTCAGGCTATATACTAACACAGCGGAGACAGAGCCAAAGAGAACGACCAGTCCTATCAGCACTATTGCCGACGCTATCGTAACCGAGAATCCCATCTAACCACCTCACAATCATCTCACGGAGGAGGAGGAAAGAGAAAGCTACTTGCCAGTCCTCTGAAGGGAAGTACCTTGGCTTCGAACATTGTTCCTTCGATATCGGATTGCTCTTTGGGATAGGCTCTTATCACAGCCGTTTCTCGAGAATCCCATATGCCATCTTCATTCGCGTCTGTGAGATTGAAGGTTCCAGTGCCATTTTGAGCTGTTGAGCTGTAGGAGTATAGAATGGCCTTACCATACTCGCCAACATACACGTCCAGATACGTGAAGTTGTTTAACGGTATCCAGCCTATGTTCTTGGCATATATGACGAAATGATCTGGATTTGTGAAATTGTCTATTGTCGCGTAGGCTATCTGCACTTGAAGGCTCATCTGCCTCTTGATGTCGCTAACATTTTGTAAGACGTTGCTTTGAAGCGATTGCCCCGTATACAGTGCATATACAGAAAAACCACTTGCCAGTACCACCGAGCCTATCACAGTCAGAATGTGGCTCATAGTTATGGAGAAACCCATTATTCACTCCTTACCCGCGTTTTGATTCCACTGATGGCTACAGAAACGATTTCTTTTATGTCCTCACCGTCAACTTTCGCACCAGAAGCCATGGCTGCCTGATACATGCTCATCATTAGCTGCTCTTTGTCTAATCCTTTCTTCTTCGCCTTGTTCGCCGCATAAGCCAGAGAAGAGATATATTGGCTGCTATTTGGCTGGAGATACCCAATGTGCTCGCAGTATTCAGAAAAGCGCATTATGTCCTCAGGAGTTAACCCGAGATCTAGGAGAGACCAGACCCACTTCAGTTGACCAAATCCAGTCTTTGCAGTAGGAAGCGGAACCATTCTTTCTACAGGTCTTTCTTCTTGTATAGGTCTCTCTTCTTGCTTTGAAGAGAGAGGCAGGGAAGGCTCAGAAGGCTTTTCCTCTTCTTCTTTTTCCTCCGCTTTTTCTAAGGTTAGTGATCTTATCCCCAGTTTTTTTCGTTCGCTGTTTAGTCTCTTTAGGTCTTTTTCGCTGGAGATTGATCTGAGAAGGTTAAATGGATTTTCGATCTCGCTTACGGCCGCTCTGACATCGATGATAGATTTTTTCAATTCCGAGACCACAGAACCTAGGTCGGACGACATCTTTTTGATTTCTGATTTGACCTCGTTAACATCTTCTTCCATTTGTTCAACTCTTTGTTCGATCGTGCCCTGGCTTTCGATTTCTATCTTCTCAGCTTCTTCGTTCTCTGCTTTCTCCTCGTTTTCCTCGTTTTCCTCTTCTTCCATTTGAATGCACCTTGATTTCTATGGAATGCTTGAGCGGAATTCTGTAGTTGTAGTGTATTTAACTCGTATGAATTCAGAATTAACATTTGAAGTTAATGTGGTTCGGGGTTTATTGTCAATATGGATTCGAAATCTTTATTAAATCGTAAGATATACTATAGTAGTGGTCTAAGTAGTGGTGTAAGCAGTGGGAAACATAAAATCCAACATTCAATGCCGAAAATGCAGCTACCAATGGCGCACAATGTCAAAACTTGAAAAGGTAACCTGTCCATCCTGTAACCAGAAAACCCCAAATACCACACTACAACGTTTAGTCAAGCAACTTGTGCAACACAAAAGAGCCATCATCGGTCTGGAAGCGGCTATCGTCCTGATAGCCTTCGTCATCATCGCCGCAGCCTTCAGCTTCATGGTAGTAAACCAAGGATTGTTTGCCACAGAGCGAGGAAAAACGGTAATACAAGAAGGGCTAAGACAATCGAGCACACCCCTAACTGTGGACGGAACATGCTTCGTCAGAACGAACCCTCAAGGAAAAGCGGTAAACGTCATCATTGTTCCAGTGAAAGCCTTCGGAGTCAAGTATGTCTCTTTGGGAAGGAACCAAACGGTTGTGACGTTGAAAGTGGGCCAGAAAGCTTGGGCAAACGCCTACGTGGGCTTATTATACGTTGGCTACAATGCAACGACCCATTACGAGACAACCGGCGAGACGTACGATCCAACAGGGTATAGATTCGATGAATTCGTGGGCTTCCAGCTGGCTAACCAGACAACAACCGCAGACCCAAGCAATGCCTACGTAAACGAAACATACGCTAGCGGCTATAGTAGTGGACTGAACACAGGAGTCGTTTTGGCTGTCGCAAACAGTAACGGAGACGAGGCGTTAGACTCGGGTGAGAAGGGCTATCTGATAATAACGCTTGCAGATGAAGATGCAGCTTTCGCAAGGGCCGAGGTAAACATAGAAATAAGGCTTGAGAAGAGCGCCACTTTGTCGCTGGAGTGGACCATCCCTGCATCAATGCCGAAAGACGCCTACGTACCAGCATAGGGGTGAAATCGATGAAGAAACTCTTGAAAAATAGGAAAGGAATAGTCGGCATAGAAGCAGCCATCGTCCTCATAGCCTTCGTAGTCATAGCTGCGGCCTTAGCATATGTTGTAATTAACATGGGATTCTTCACAACCCAGAAAACGAAAGAAGCAATGCAGTCAGGACTTGATGAGTCGCTCAGCGCGTTGCAGCTAGATGGCGTGGTGACGGGGAAAACAAACAATCAGAGTCATATCGAATGGATAGTGCTCCCGATGAAATTATCAGCTGGACGGGCTTCGATAGATTTGAAGAACGGAACCGTTGTAGTTTCGGTTTACTTACCAGATGCGACATTGCTGAACCTGTATCAGGGTTTATACAATGAAACGGCATATGGAGCCGATCCTATCGAATTGGCAACGGTGCTTTCCAATATGACATCGCTATTTCAAGGCAAGGAAAACGAAGGCATGGCAATGAGTGTAATCTACAACGATGATGGAGACTCAGTGCTAGAGGCCACAGAAAAAGCCTTCCTGATAATTCACTTGGACGAGAGCCCGGCTACTGGTGGAAGCCATACATTAGAGGACTATGACATAGTGAAATTTGAAGTGAAGGGCGCGAAGGGAGCTGCCCTGACCGTTGTGAGGATGACTCCTGGCGGGATGCTCCCTGACTCATACATCGACCTCGGCTAAAATCCCTCCCTCTTTTTTCTTTCGTTCTATTATTGGTTGTAATGATTGAATCGCCTGTTTTTTGGTCTTTCGAGGCAAATCCTAGTATTGGAAGACAATAGGACAGCCGATGTGTAGCTTGACAAAACAGTGATTGTCTAAATCTCCTTTTCAGCGGCCATTTTGGAATTCTGCTTTTCAAGAACCGCTCCATTAGCCCAGCAGGTATACATGTGCAGAGTGCTCTCTCATGGAGGGCGTATATGAAAGGCATAAGTGTCTAAGAACTAGATTCGTAGTATTATTTAGCACTTCATAAGACTTAATATAATTTTCTGATGAAGATTGTGACCAGCGAAAAAGGAGTGAAAGAAATGAAAAAGCTGCTGAAAAAGCTTCAGCGACAGAAACGGGGAATGGTCGGTCTTGAAGCCGCGATCGTGCTGATAGCCTTCGTTATCATTGCTGCAGCCTTCAGCTTCATGGTTGTGAACCAAGGCTTGTTCGCAACCGAGAGGGGCAAGGCTGTCGTGCAGGAGGGACTTGATCAGGCCAGCACACCGCTAACCATGGATGGATCTATCTTTGTCAGAGCGACCGCTTCTGGCGTAGATATCAATTGTATGGTAATTCCTTTGAGAGCGTTTGGAATTGATTACGTCGCTTGTTGGAAGAACGAGACCGTTGTGACATTGAAAGTCGACCAATCAGCTTGGGGAAACGTCTATGGAGGCGTACTGTATGATTCAACGACCCCAGCGAACACTTACGACCCGACAGGCCAGAAATTCGACGCTTTTGTAGGCATTACACAAAACGGAACGAAATATGTGCATGGAAGTTACAATGAAACCACTATGAGCACTGTGGCTGTTCTTGCGATTGAGAACAGCAACGGAGATGAAGCTTTGAATTCTGAAGAGAAAGGCTATCTGATAGTCAGCTTGGCTTCAAGCGATGTTGCTCCTGTTAGGCAACGCATAGTAGTTGAGATCAGACTTGAGAAGAGTTCGCCGCTGTCTATAGAGTTCAACGTTCCAGAGTCGCTGTACGTTAGCACCTGGCACATGGTGTGATAACAGATGAGGCCTCTAAGGAAGCTGCTGAAGGCTAAGAAGGGTATCGTTGGAATCGAAGCAGCCATCGTCCTCATAGCTTTCGTCGTCATAGCCGCAGCCCTATCCTACGTCGTAATCAACATGGGCTTCTTTGCGACACAGAAAACCAAAGAAACAATAGGATCAGGAATGGACGAAGCCACAAGCGCCCTACAACTGGACGGTTCCGTGATAGCAAAAACAGGGACGGGAGCCAATGTCACTTATCTCCTTGTTCCAGTGAAGCTGTCAGTTGGAAAATCACAGGTGGACTTGGGCAACGACACGGTTGTGACTTCAGTCTATCTGCCAACCGCGACTCTACTAAACATCTACAACGGCACAAGCACTGCGACAGATTGGACAGCTCTGATGGGCGATGTAGGTGAGGACGAAGCTAAATTTGCAATCTTCAACGGTGACGGCGACACGGTGCTGGAGTCAACTGAGAAAGCGTTCCTTGCAATACATCTGAGTAATGCAAACGCGCTACTGGAGTATGATACCATAAAGGTAGAGGTCAAGACTGGAAGAGGCGCAGCACTCACGGTTGTGCGAACGGCTCCCGGCGGCATGACGCCAGACGAATTCGTCGACCTCGGCTAAATCCCCTTTCTCCCTTTTTTCCTATTTCCAATTTTACAGATCTTATACTGTTTTTGATTGCAATTAGTTAGGAAATACGCGTACAAGAGTGTACGCAATCTGAATCTAACATTCTAAAGCCTCATCCTATGTCTACTACAACTTTCAACTCTGACATAGGAATTTTCAATTCGGGAGAACACGCAGCCGCAGGGTGCTTCAAACCTATTCTTATCTTCATTTACCATTCTTCTCCTTATGTCTGTAGCTTTTTCCAAGTGTCTCCTTCCCCTCTGCAAGCCTTGCTCCTTTCTCCAACTTCGACATTGACCTCCTGCAAAGTTAACTTGATTCTGGGATCGACAATGTACCGAAGATCCCAATATTCAGGGAAATGACAGAAAACCCGCACGTATACGAACACTGGCGGATTTGAACGCTGCAGACGCGGCTTGGAGTTGTGGTGGTGCGTCAAATTTCTAGTTATCACCACAACTGCAATGAAAAGTCGGGAGCTGGTCAGGCCTGAAGAACTGACTCAAGTGACTATGGAAGCGGTGGCAGCGTGACTTGGGACTATGTTTGTGTTATGATTTGGGAAATCCAAGAGTGAACGCCGTAGACCTAAACGTCCCTCCTAACTATTAGGCGCTGGTAAGCAAGCAAAACATCTTTTGGGTTTGGGGCTAAAGACTTAAGAAAGAACCCTCTATACCGTATAAAGAACAATTTCAATTGTGTATTGCGTTTGGGTGGTCAAATGCCTGAACGGCTTGTTAGAAGAAGAGCGAGACACGACATAATTATGGAGATCTTGAAGGCTGCTAAAGGTGGTGAGAAGAAGACACGAATAATGCAAACAGCGCAGTTAAGTTTCCATCAGCTTGAGCAGTATCTAAACGCTTTAAACCATGCAGGCTTCATAATTGAGGAAGCTGGCATCTGGAAGACAACAGAGAAGGGGCTTCATGTTATAGAGGCCTGCGAGATATGTCTACGTCTTACAGAGGAAGTCAAATAAGGCGTGTATGTAACAGTAAGTAGTGTACGGTTTCTCTTCATAATTATCTTTAACACAATAAACATACTTGGAATACTCAACATCCTTTAGGAATACTATGTTTTCTTCTGCAGACTATGACTGCTAGTGGCGTTGATACAGAGGGTATATCCAACATTTTATCACGTAAAAGAGAGGATTAAGTGAGGTTGGTTTAAAGGTTCTAGTAGGTTAGATGTATCAGTCTAGAAACTCTGCTTATGAGCTGGAAAGAGAAACGCAGGCGTGAGATTGAATGGGTGACATGAACTCAGAAAGCCTGTTACATGTCAAAAATCTCAAGACCTATTTTTATAGTGAAAGAGGGGCTGTACGGGCAGTTGATTGTGTAAGTTTCAATGTCTACAAGGGAAAGGCTGTTGCGTTGATAGGTGAAACTGGTTCTGGCAAGACAACAGTTGCGTTCTCAATCCTAAGGTTGATCCCACATTTTTTCAGAACAGAATCTGGAGTTCTCGATCCAACAAAAGATGTTGTTATGGGAAGAGTTGTTAAGACGGCTCTGAAGGTTGTCGCACAGGGGGAA
Organism: uncultured Candidatus Bathyarchaeia archaeon; assembly: GCA_964347995.1. Classification (GTDB taxonomy): domain Archaea; phylum Thermoproteota; class Bathyarchaeia; order Bathyarchaeales; family Bathyarchaeaceae. The sequence goes on from CAYGBA010000022.1 coordinate 11,232, forward strand.
ATTGTTGGTGGAGAAATCTTCTTCAAAGGAAAAGATTTGCTAAAGCTGCCAGAGAAGGAGATAAGAAAGCTAAGAGGAAATGAGATCTCCATGATATTCCAGAATCCAGTTGCTTCAATGCATCCGATGAAGATAATCGGGTATCAGACTGGGGAGCCAAAAAGAGCCCATGAAAGAGCAAGATGGAAACGGATAAAAGAGGTTGTCTTTGACTATCTTGGAAAAGTCAAGTTGAAAGAACCGAGGAAAAGATACTACCATGATCCTCATAGGTTCAGTGGAGGAGAAGGGCAAAGGATATTGATTGCAATGGCGTTGATCTGTAATCCGTCGCTACTAATAGCGGATGAACCAACGAGCTCTTTGGATGTGTTGGTGCAAAGACAAGTGTTGGAGTTAATAAAGAGGATGAAGAAAGAGTTTGATCTTTCAATGCTTTTGATGACCCATGATCTGGGAGTCGTAGCGGAGATGGCTGATTATGTTGGGGTTATGTATGCAGGGAAGTTCATGGAGTATGGTGATGTTTTGACTATTTTCAAAAGGCCAGCACACCCTTACACAAGAGAGTTGTTAGCTTCTGTGCCGCGAATCGACAGAAAAGTCGAAATCAAAGGAATACAAGGCTCACCACCGGATCCTTACAATTTTCCCAATGGCTGTAGATTTCATCCGAGATGTAAATATGCAAGAGAAAACTGCAGCAAAGAAGAACCAGAACCTATAGAAATGAAGCCAGGACATTTAGTATCCTGCTTGAGGGCGTATGATATCTAATTGACCATTGGCTTGTTTGTTATTGCATGGAGATTGAAGACTATCGCTTGATCACATCGTTTCGAATTGTACCAAAGAATGCCGAACAAACAGTTCGTAAATCTTTTCTCTGAAAAATTTATCAATTGATTGATTAAATGAGAAAGTGGAAGGCTAGGCGGTACGTGCAAATGAAGAAGGCTGAGAAAACCCATATTTTATCGAGAAAGCTCATGTCCCGAAATTTCAGCAGATGGAGGGCTTAGAAACCACCATTTTGACCGGTCTGCACGGTGAGGAGATGATGATGGTTCTGAATTCTACTTTGCCGGGCCACCGTGTGCCTTTGCATTCTCATCCCCAGGAACAGATCGGGATGGTCTACCGTGGAAGGGCTCTCTTAAAGATAGGTGATGAAGAGCGCGTCGTTCAGAAAGTCGACTTCTACTGTATCCCGGCCAACGTGCCACACAGCGATACAACTATTGGAGATGAATCCTTCGTCATGTTAGACATCTTCTATCCGGTCCGAACAGACTTCATCGAAAAATACGAAAACACCCAAAAAGGACTTCAAGACACGTAAGCTCTAATCATTCGTCTACCGTTGGTTTCACCCGGGGTTAAGCGTCGCATTTCCCGCTCCTAACGCCATCTCCATGAGTTCCATGACGTCATAGACCTTCATCTCAACGCTATGCTTTTTCAAGGTATAGAGAAAATTCGTGTAGCACAGAGGACAAGTCACCGCCAACGCCTCGACGTTCAGGGGCATAATATCCTGTTCGATCCGCAGATGGGCGAGACTCATACTGGCACTACTGTTGATCCCCCAGAAACCGCCGCCACCCCCACAACATCTCGAGCGTTCCCTGCTCAGACTAGGCTCAACCAACTGCACACTGGGAATAGACCTCAGAACGTTCCGTGGGGACTCATACACGCCGCAGTGCCTGCCAAGCCCACAGGGATCATGGTAGGAAACCCTCATCGGCAAATTGTTAAGCGCTAGCTCGCCATCCTTCACCAGACGCTCCACCAGCTGAGAGCTATGAAGCACCTGACACGGCAGCTCGACACCCAGCTTGTTCGGATACAAGTCTACGAAGGTCTCGTAGCAGCCTGAGCAGGAGGTCACGAGCGCCCCAACGCCAGCCGCATCAACCGCTTTGACAACGCGCTCGGCATTTCTCGTGGTCTCCTCGAAAAAGCCTCCAACGACCAGCGAGAACCCACAGCAGCCCTCGTTTTCCCTCAGAGCCATGACATCGACGCCCGCCGCATTCAACACGCTCACGGTCGCGTTCGCTGTCGCCCGAACGCCTGAACGCAAGGTGGTGTTGCACCCAGCCCAGTACAAGACATCGGCAGTCTTCTTCAGTAGATTTTCTGGCAACTTTCTCATCCATCTCATCCGTAGATCTGCTGATGCTCCCATCGGATTCCCGTACGCAATGATGTTTCGAAGAGCCGCCCTGGCAGATTCAGGTGCCAAACCCTCTTCAGCCAGCCTACCTCGCGCTTCCAGTATCGCATCGTGGAGGTGTAGATCGGGCAAACACTGGGCGTAGCAGAGTCCGCAGAGGGTACAGGAGTAAAGGGTATCAGCAAGCCTCCTTGACGGCTTTAGCTCTTCTTTCATTAGGCCTCTCGTCAGGAGGTGTCTCCCCTTCGCAGAGTACGTCTCTACGTGACTGAAGGTAGGTGACACGGTGCAATATCCCGTGCAGACCTCACAGTCCCCGCACTGCAAAATTCCCTTGTCTTGGAAAAGCGATGCCATCACCGAGGCTAGGCCCTTGTAGGACCTTTCCTTACGCATAGCATCCATCAGCTTCTGTCTATATTTCTTAAGGTTCTGAGATTTTTTGCGAAGTTTCTCGTCGAAGGCTGTGATTTCTGGGCGAGGAACCGTGTCTAAGATGATCGTTATGCTTCTCGTTGTTTCCTGAGGCCTATGGATGGCAGCGTTCTTTCCTCGATGGATAACTGAGAACCTTTCTGCTGCCGCCAGCTCCTCTATTTGGGCGATTTCATCTTCGGATACGGCTTTCACTATAGCGTCCAAGTGGCAGTATTTCGGTTCTTCAAAAAGCGTTTCGAATGAATATACATAGAGGTCTTCAGGGTCCGTCAGCACACTCTCTGGACCTACGATCTCCGTCAGCTTTCTGATTGCATGGTTTTTCAGGGTCATGACTCACGCCTGCGAGCAGGTATCGTTGAATACTCAAGACCTACGACTATCATTTCCTGCTTTCTTTTGGCTTAATCATTCATTTTAATTTATAGTGGTGATGTCGCCCACAAGCGCCCTCTTTTCTATATTCGAAGTGGAATGGCATCTCACGACAGAAAATATTCTTTGTACTCGTTCTTGCATGGAGAACCTTCACAGAGATCTGCGCTATCGTCTTCCAAAGGGGCGATCCATGCCCAACATGTAGTGAGCTCTCTGAGCTCGCCTTCATAGATTTCTTGAACGTGAGAGCATATTTCTGCATCATGGGTTCGTTGAATTGTCTTTAGATCGTCCAGATCAGCTGGTTGTGTCCGATTGTTGAACCAAGTATTGAGGTATTCTATTCGGTCTAGACTGTGTTTTGGTTTTGTTGGAGTGATTCTGTCGGACTCTGAGGAAAGGTAGTGATTTGTTGCAGCCAGAAAGTCTCTCCGCTCTATTGTGGCGATTGTTTTGACAGGGTTAGCTTCTACTACTGCAAAATGCGCGATTCTCCCAAGTATATTAATTTTCGCTGTTATCATTCCAGTCGCGCGTGCATGACAATGATACTTAGTCCAAGGCGAATGAATATGTTAATTAGCAACATGCATATTGTGCAAATAGGAAGAAATACGTGACTTGATATGAAGCAATTCGTGGACGAGATTCTGCTCAAGCTGGGGGCATGTGGCTATCAAGGACGCATCGTATCAATCCAACGCCTCCGTGACCTGCAAGAGGAGATTCAACGACGCCATAAACAGGGCCTGCTTAACAAAGAATTCTATCAGGAACGTCTTGCCTGGTTTGATTTCCGAATCCCAGATAGTTTGCCAAAAGCCGCGTCTCTGATAGCTGTTGCTGTCCCTCGTCCACAGAGCCAAGCCATTTTCACATGGAATGGGGAATGGCGGTCACTCATGCTTCCTCCGACTTACGTAGCCTATGAAGAGACGAGAAAAATGGTAGAAGATCTCTTGGCAAAGATTCTTAACGCAAGTGGATACCGTTTGGAGCGCACTAAGTTGCCTTTGAAACTCTTGGCGGTGCGGAGCGGACTCGGCTTGTACGGAAGAAACAACATTTGCTATGTTCCGGGAATGGGAAGCTTCCTCCAACTTGTAGCAGTATACTCTGACCTGCCTTGCAAGAAAGACAACTGGCGAGAATCGCAGATGATGGAAAGATGCCAAGACTGTCATGCTTGCCGCTTGAACTGTCCCAGTGGCGCGATTCCTTCTGATCGTTTTCTTCTCCGTGCCGAGCGGTGTATCGTTTTCTACAACGAAAAGGAGAGGGATGTTCCGTTTCCGGATTGGATGGATCCTTCTTGGCACAACTGTGTGGTTGGCTGTTTCCATTGCCAAAGGGTTTGCCCAGAGAATAAGAATTTCATGCAATGGATTGAGGGAAAGGAAGAATTCTCCAAAGAGGAAACGGCCCTTCTACTCGAAGGAGCGCCTCTTGATAAGCTACCTGCTTCGACTATTAAAAAACTGAAGAAACTCGATCTGATCGAATACCTAGATGTTCTCCCGCGCAACCTGGGCGTCTTCTTCGGGAAATAGGTGCGGAGTCTGCGCGCGCTCAACAATTCTCTCAGTTAATTCCCTATCTCCAGCAAATCTTAAATAACTTCAAAAAACAATCCCGTTGACGTGATAAATATGGCTGAAAGGGAATACGACTGGTATCCCGCTGAGGACCCAGAAGACTGGCGCACTGTCAAATATGATCCAAATTGGTACGATCACACGGCTTGTATTGCCATCAACAATGCTAAAGAAATGAACTCATACATCTTCGGAACTCTCAAAGAGGTATCGGCTGGCTACGAGAAAGCGATGGGAGACGACGCCGTCCAATTCATAGTGATGACTGGCGTAGGCGACAAGGCTTTCTGCACCGGCGGAAACGTGCACGAATACGCTGAGATATACAACAAAAAGCCCTGGAAATTCTGGGAGTGGGGCGAATACTACGGCAGAATCTTCGACATGATAATGCACTGCGGAAAGCCCGTTATCGCCCGAGTAAACGGCGCCGTAGCAGGCGGTGGCTGGGAGTTCGTCGCCTGCTGTGATCTCGCAATCGCGGCAGATCATGCAAGATTCATCTCCCCAGGTCCAAGAGTCGGCATGACCTCCATCGGCGGACTGTCCCAATGGCTTCCCCTCCACATGAGCATAAAGAAATCAGCAGAAATGGTACTCCTAAGCTCCCAGATAAACGCGGAAGAAGCCCTCAAATACGGTGTCGTGAATGACGTCGTGCCTCTAGACAAACTTGACGACAAGGTAAGAGAATACATCGATAAAATGAAGAAATTGTCTCCATCCAGCCTCTGGTATTACAAGGTTCATCACAACTGGTGGAAAGAATTGATCTGGCGTCCCACATGGGAACATGGAAAAGCCTGGTTCGCCCTCAACATCGGATCGATGGAGCCCAGCGAAGGCTTGTGGGCTTTCAAAGAGAAGCGAAAGGCCGAAATGGAAAAGATTCGCTCTTTCATCGCGGAAGGAGGCGACCCGAGGGTCCCCTACGGACCATACATAGGTAAATGCAGCAAGTGCGGCGCAGAATACCTCCCAGGAGACTCTAAGTACTGCTTAAAATGCGGTGCCAAACTCACGCGCTAGAGTGAGATATGCATGGATAAAAGAGTGGCTGTCGTGGGCGTAGGCCAGACAGCCTTCACCCGCTCATGTGGAGTTGCGATTCGAGAACTCTGCTTTGAAGCCTTCAGAGAAGCCATGGAGGATGCCGAAAACCTCTCCACAAAAGACATCGACGCCTCCATCATATGTTCAGCACCCGAATACGACAAGCAGAGAAGCCCCTCAGGACTCATAGCAGAATATCTAGGCTTGAACCCGAAACCAACCTTTCTAGCCGAGGCAATATGCGCCTCCAGCAGCGTAGGAACTCGAATTGGATGGTCGTTCATACGCTCCGGTCTCCATCAAGTGGTCGCGGTTATTGGATTCCAAAAGATGTCTGAGCTGACATCAGCTGAGTCGCAGGAAAGAATGCTCAGGGGCGGGGACATTATGTGGGAGTCTCCGTTTGGGGCTATGATGCCTGCGTACTACGCCATGTTCGCCCGTGCTCACATGAATCAACACGGAACCACTCAAGAGCAGCTCGCTAAAGTCAAGGTGAAGAGCAGCAAGTATAGCGCGATGAATCCCAAAGCTATGTACCAGAAGGAGATCACTCTTGAGAAAGCGTTGAAATCGAGGGTCATCACTAGTCCGCTAAAGCTCTTCGACTGCTGTGCCAACGCGGATGGGGCGTCATGCATGATTTTGGCAAGTGAGGATGTTGCCAAGAAGAATACTGACACGCCTGTGTGGATAACTGGTCTGGGATTGGCCTCTGCATCCATGTCGCTCACAGGTAGAGAGACCGTTTCTTCGCTTTCTTGTGCTGTCGAGGCAGGCAAGCAAGCCTATGAGATGGCCGACTTGAAGGCTGCTGATATACATGTTGCGGAGGTTCATGACTGCTTCACGATAGCCGAAATCATGGCCTATGAAGACCTCGGCTTCTGTAAGCGAGGTGAAGGTGGCAAGCTGATAGACGCTGAGGAGACGTACATTGGTGGAAGAATTCCCGTGAATATAGACGGTGGATTGTTGTCGAAGGGCCATCCGATCGGTGCCACAGGGGGTTCGCAGATCAGAACCATTGTGTTGCAGCTTCGGGGCGATGCTGGGAAGACGCAGATCGATGGGGCTGAGACGGGTCTGGTGCATAACATTGGGGGCATCGGGCTGTACGGCTCCGTAATAATATTCAGGAGATAGCCGCATGGGCTTTGAAAAATTCGGAGAAATCAGTTATATCGCAGAGACGAAGGTTGCGGATTTCGTGAAGCATCTGGAAGAAGGCGAGATCGCGGCGACCAAGTGCAAGGCATGTGGAAGGCTCTATTTCCCGCCGAGGGCGGACTGCATCGATTGTCGATCAAGCGATGTTGAATGGATCTCGCTGAGCCGTAGAGGAACGTTGATCACGTACACCACGGCTTACTTTGCACCAGCTGGCTTCGAAGCGCCATACACGCTTGCCTTGGCGGAGCTTGAAGAGGGCGTGTGCGTCTTCACCAGAATAAGCAAAGATGTCAAACAAGATGAAATTGAGCTAGGAATGAATGTGAAATTGGTCCCGGTAAGGCTGGATGACGACAGAATCACGTATGAGCTGAAAAAAGCCTGAAGAGTTGCAGCCCTACTTTTTTCTTGTGTAGATTGTTTTGACGGTTCCAAGTTCTTTTTCATAGCATTTTCGGCACTCTTCAGTCATCTCTTTGGGGCGCACGAGTTCAAGGTGGACCTCGTAGCCTAAGGACTTGTATAGCTCCACGCACTCACCTAGCCTCGGCTCTCCTATCGTATTCTGTTTCATCCACCCGTTCTTCTTGAGTTCCTCTTCTCTCTTAGACATCTTCTGTTTAACAATGAGGTTGACCAGTAAATTTGTTTTCTCTTTGAGCATATCAGCAACAAAACATGACTTCAGAGGAGACTAGGTTGAATTAATTGTCGAAAGAGAATCTGTAGAAGATCTAGGAGGACAGTCATGTTAGATTCACTTCTGTGTGCGCGCCTGTGACAAAATCTCATTGATTTCTTGGGTCCTAGCATTTTCGATCAGAAGCCTCTTCTGTCTTGAACGAAACCCTGAAAGAATCCGTACTCTTCTCTTGAACAGCCGTGACAACTCCTTGGTCAACTCTCTGTTCACTCGCCCTTTCACGGGACTTTCTCGACAAAACACAAGAAGTTCATCTTCCTCAATCTCTATCTTGAATTGCTTCGATTGTGGCTTCACACGGATTTCAATGAGTGTTCCTTGGGTAGTCTCCCGTAGGTTCATAGGATTAACTGAGTTCTCCAACTTATAATTTCTAAGCATGCGCGCGTTGTAGTAGAATAAATCCTTAATGCACGATGCTATCGGCTCTCTTCATTTTCGGGCTCTATCATCCCCAGTGTCTTTTGATATTTCAGTGCGAGTTCTGCGTACAGGTTTTTGTAGCTTGTCCATAGCTTTCGATACTCTTCGGACACAGCACCAACAATCTTCGCAGGTACACCAACCACGATTTGCTGATCTTCGACGACCTGTCTGTTCTTCACGACACAGCCTTCCCCGACCACAGCCCAGACCCCAACCACCGCATAATCACTGACAATCGCGCCCATACCGATAACCGCATAATCCTTCACCGCGCAATTGTGCAGAATTGACCCGTGACCCACCGTGACCATGTCGCCGATCCTACAGGTTTCACCAGGTCTCGCGTGCACCACACAGTTCTCTTCTATACTAGTTCTGTTCCCTATTCGAATGCTTCCGTAGTCCCCTCGGATTTTGGCGCCCGGTCCAATGTAACAGCGCTCGCCGATTATGACATCTCCAATGACCTCTGCGCTTTGACTAACATACGTTTCCTCACCAATGCTTGGCGCCTTGCCATCAAATCGATACAAGACCATGAACTTACCTCACAATGTGCACACATAACTCAGATAGGCTTCTAGAAGAGATCAAGCAGCTCCTCATTCAGCTCAGGCATTCTGCCGTGCTCCTTCAGGAACTTCTGAATGAGCTCGCTCTCCCGCTTCGTGTACATCGGGTCCTCTTCGTATCCGAAGTAGCAAGCTTTCTTAACAGTTTGCAGCTGCTGCTCCAAGTCGCGCCGTAGATTGGGCGTGCCAACAATAGAGATTATCAGTCTCTTCTCATCCAGAAGCTGATAGACCCCGCTGGTCTCTGGAACCGTACTAACATTTTCTAAACTGAACTCCAACCACTTCTCAGGAGGAAGAATCACCGGCGAGAGCTCAAGCCGCAAATCACACCGCAGGCAACGATTCGCCTCCTCAACAGCCATTTTCTCGTCGAAGCTAAGCTCGACCAAAGAAAAGTCCTGAAGCCTCTCTTCAAGCGGTAGATACGGAATCTGAACACGCTGCTTCTTTGCGAAGCCCTCCTCCTGCCCCAACCACGGGTCAAGCTTCTCGGGTTCGATTAACGTCTCGTCGATAACCCCATCGCCGCCAAGAAATCTGTCTATGGAAGCCGCGGCTTTTCTTCCCATGGCAACAGCCTCAATAACCGAGGTGGCGCCACTCACAACATCACCACCAGCAAATATCTTTGGAACGCCTGTTTGGAGAGTATCCTCCTTGACTTCTATAACGCCTCGAGGGGTCTGGACCTCGCTTTTCCCATCCAAGAAAGACAAGTCTGAAGCCTGACCAACGGCGATTATGACCGAATCGGCTTCTATTGATGTCGTCTCCTCTTCGTTGAAAGATGGGTTGAACCGTCCTTCAGTGTCAAAGACGGAGGTGCAACGGACGAGCTGTATCCCAGTCACACCATTGGCATCTCCCAAAATCCGTTTCGGCCCCCAAGACACGTTCAGAATCACCCCTTCCTCAACCGCCTCCGCGATCTGCCACTCGTGGGCGGGCATCTCTTCTCTAGATTCCAAACAAGCCAGCTGAACCTCCTTAGCACCCACGCGGAGGGCTGTCCGAGCCGCGTCTATGGCCACGTTACCACCCCCAATCACCAAAACCCGTTCTCGCAGCGTGACATCTCTTCCAGAATTAACGTCTCGCAGAAAATCGACGCCCCAGAGAACCCCTTCTAGCGCCACGCCATCAATCTTCAATTTCTTGCTCAGCGGAGCCCCTGTAGCTAAGAATATGGCGTTATACTGCTTCTCCAAATCGTCAAGCGACAAGTCTGGACCGATCTGGATGCCGGTCTTCACTTCCGCCCCCAACGCCAAAATGCCTGCAATATCCTTCTCGAGCACCTCTCGAGGAAGGCGGTACTCAGGAGCACCAAAACGCATCATCCCTCCAAGTTCAGACTGCACCTCGAATACGGTGATGGCGTGCCCTTTTCTTGCTAAGAAATAGGCTGCAGTAAGCCCGGCAGGCCCTGAACCAGCTACGGCTATACGCTTACCGCCAGATGGAGCCTTTTTCAATCGGGTCTTCCACAATCCAGTATCCTGCTCAGCTGCAAAGCGCTTCAGTGCACAGATTGACATCGCTTCGTTGACTTCGCCCCGTCGGCACTCGTCCTCGCACGGATGATGGCAGACATAACCTAAGACAGATGGGAAAGGAACCTTCTCGCGAATCACGGTTGCGGCTTCAGCAAATTTTTCCTCATTGATGAGACGGATGTATCGGGGAACATCGATTCCAGCAGGACAGGTGTGTTTGCATGGCACGAGATCCTCTTCACTCGCGGGCCATCTGAGGTCTTTGTCCATTAGGGCACCCGTGGGACAGACCGCAACGCAGGCGCTACAGAACCTACATTCGGATTCTTCCAGTGAAGGGCTTAGCGTGCCCACGATGTATTCATCACCGTTATATACGATTCCAAGAGCCTCCACGCCTCTGACGTCCCGACAAACCTGGACACAGCGACCGCAGCTTACGCATAGGTTATGATCCCGAATGAATAACGGCGTATCCTCTACAGGGAGGTCTCTGAAAGAGTAGCGTGGAACATCCTCCTCAATTCCAATATACTCCGTAACCTTCTCCAGTTCACAGTTTCCAAACTTGTCACAACAGCGCTCATTAACTGGCACATTGAGCGAACACGGTTCCTTGCTGCAGCCTTCCCTCTCCGCACAAACAAGACAGGCGTGCGGATGTCTCGCAAGAATCTTCGCTAGGTTTTCGCGCCGGAGCCTCTGAACCTGCGGAGTGTTGGTCTGAACAACCATACCACCAGCGACAGGCGTGTCACAGGCAGTGATAAAACCCTCGACGCCCTCAATCTCTACGACGCATAATTGGCAACCCTCAAACCCATTAGGATTCGAGCCGCGCCCCTGAATGAGCTCTCCGCCACGATAAATCTGACCATCAAGCTTCATCTTCGGCGCTGGAGGTAGATCTGGATGATGACAAAGTGCGGGGATGTAGATGCCTAAGCTTTGCGCCGCTTCCAGTACGGTAGTGCCTTGCTCTATTTGAACTTCCTTGCCATCTATGGTAAGTGAGACTGATTTCATCTTTTCCATCTTCGGATGCAAAAGGGATTGAATGTATTCATCTTCTCAGAGGGGTTTCCATGTGTGCGTAATTGCCTCTTGTTTACAGGCTACGACGCATGGCGGTCTCTTCTCTGGCTTGCAGGGAGCACAACTGTACTTTATCTTCTTTCGATGTTCTTCAGTCACAGCTGCTACCAGCTGGTCCTCAAGGTCTATCATCATGGTTATCATCTCTAGGACCCCCGCGGGGCAGGCTTCGACACAATCGCCACAGCTGTTGCACTTGTCAGTATCAACGCTGATGAAGTACTCCCCTGAGCCATCTTTATAGCCATAATGGACAATCACACGCATCAACCCCAGTTCAGTTTCTTATGCGGTCTGAGTGGATCTTTCGTAGAGAGCTTTAGCGAACAAGGCGGCACCTAGGCTTCCTGCAGTCATAGGATCAAAGCCTTCCTTCATTGGCAACGCCTTGAAGCCGATTATGTCCTCTAATCGCTTCACGACACCAATATTCTTGGCGATTCCACCGGTAATGACAAAATCTTTCTCCACCTTTATCTTCTCCAGCAACTCGGATATTCTGCTTGCCATGGCAGAACAGTAAGCGGCCAGAACCATGTCTTTGGGCCAGCCTTTCCGCAGAAGGCCCACTGCCTCAGACTTTGCAAAGACGACGCATGTGCTGCTCACGGGCTCTGGCTCCTTCTCCACGCTCAGCGACATCGGACCAACTTCTTCAATAGATACTGAAAGGAGATCAGCAAACACTTCCATGCCCCGTCCTGTCCCAGCGGCACACTTATCATTCATCAGAAACGCCGTGACTTTGCCTCTCTCGTCGCAATGAATTGCCTTGCAGTCTTGACCACCCATGTCCAGCACTGTTCTTACGGTCGGTCCCCATATGAAGTTCGCGCCCCGAGCGTGGCAGGCGATTTCGGTGATTGCCCTGTTGGCGAAAGGAACATTCACCCGCCCATAGCCGGTTCCTACGGTGTACTTGATATCATCAAGTTTAATCCCTGTTCCTTCTAACGCCCAGTCCATCGCCTTTTGGGCGCTGTCTGGACTGCTTGAACCGGTTCGCATGATGCTGTACGCGTAGAGCTCACCATCGGTCATAATGACAGCCTTAGAGCTCACAGACCCAATGTCGACTCCAGCCGAGATTACTTTTGCATCTTTCCAGTCCTTGCCAGGTACAGTTCGCCTGTACTCAGGCCATCTCCAATATTCTTTACTCATTTTCCCTTTTCTCCATTCTTCCTCATGGGCGCAAGAGCCGCTCCTAGGGCACCAACAAACTCCGGTTCGTCGGGCACGAGAAGATCAACGCCCAAGACCCTTTCTAGCGATTCAATAAAACCTGCGTTCTTGGCAACCCCTCCGACTAGGACAAC
>CAYGBA010000023.1:0-2079 GCA_964347995.1 uncultured Candidatus Bathyarchaeia archaeon
TATTGCATTGCTCCCATTCCTGTTGCCAAGCCAAACGCGCGTGAAAGAAGAGTGCTGAACAGGAAGGAACAGAGAAGATACCACCCAAAGAGGCCCAATGCGATAGTTTCACCCCCAAGCCATGGAAGGTTCCATGGAAGATATGGTCCTTCAATTTGTCCATACGTAGGAATCAAAACCAACCACCAGACTACGAGAACGACAACTGTTGAGATGGGAAATACCTTCATCGACTGCCACGCCATCTTCTTTTGTATTTGCATGATTCGAGGTTGTTTCTTTTGAACCTTCGCTAGAAGCTTCTTGTCATTGCTGCGTCTGGCTTCGTTGAACTCCGAGGTCCACTCTCTAACCTCACGTCTCCAAGCTCGGAGTTGATCACTATTGATAAGGAGACGGTTTGCGAGTGATGTCGTGAATGAGACAAACATTGCGATTAATAGAATTGAAATTGAAGGGGGCAAATACACCGTCCATCACCAATCCAGCGATCTTGACATCTCGTGGTGCCTTAAACTTGTTGCGTCTACGTTTTTAACTATTTTCACTCTCCTAGGAAGCGCCGGAAGGCAGGATACATATCTGCTACGCGCTCCTGCATCAGAAGCTGATAATATTGGTAGATGATTCCAACAGCAAGCAAGATTCCCATTCCGGTTCCGAACACTCCAAGGAAGTTCGCGACCGACGCAATCAGCCCTACTGTCAATCCTCCAAGTATGGCAACTGTGGGAATGTATCGATTGAGAAGCGACTCAATTGGTTTGCCGGACCTTCGAAATCCAGGAATCTGCATCCCAGAGTCGATGAGTTGCCTCGCAACGGTTCTTGGACCCAGACCTCCGACCTCGAGCCATGTCAGTGAAAACACCACACAAAACGCGATCATGATACCGGTATATACAATAGCTCGATCAGGGCTGGCTGCGACCTCAGAGATGCTTTGAGGAGGAAGCACGTAATAAACGAGTCCGCCAACGGGTATGGGTTGCCCTCTTTCTCCTGCTTCATATCGGCCAAGGAGACCCACCCAGAAGTTGTCGCGACCCCAAGGTTGGCTCCAGAGAAGTTGAGAAAACAAATATACGTTTGCGAAAAGAGCGGAAGCAAAGATCACGGGCAGGTTAGAGACATATAGAAGTTTTATTGGATATCGACTGCGGAATCCTCGATAGCGAGCATATGATATCGGAAGTTCAACCCTGACTCCTTCAACGTAGATAACGATGAGAAAAACAACTATTGTTGTGATAAGGCCCAACATAGCTGGCAAAGTTGGATCAACCGGTCTGATGAAGATGTGCGACCAAGACCAAGGACCATGATCTACAGGCGGGTCTCCAACGATGATGTTAGAACCTCCCATAATCCGCGGGACTATTTGGGCTAATGCGATAAATGCTCCCCGCGAATTTCCATCTCCCAAGGGCGGAGTCAAACCAAAACTCGCCCAGAAAATGCTTTGGGCCACACCAGCCAGAATGAAGAGGCTGATTCCACTGCCAATCCCCCAACCCTTCTGTAGCAACTCATCTAAGAGCATCAGCACAAGTCCTGCGATCATGAGTTGGATGAAGATCACCAGGGACGCCATAGGCTGTAGGTCACCATAGACCCCACCGATAAGGTACGCAGATGCTTGGACTCCTATCATGATTATTGAAAAAACCTTGCTGGCAGTAGTGAATAAAGATCGGTCTTCTGGATCGGAGAAGTTGCACGCTATCATGCCCGATCCAGCAAGAAGCTGTAGAATGAGGCCTGCGGTTACTATTGGTCCGATTCCTAGCTCCATCAGAGTGCCTCTACGTGAGGCAAAGATCACCTGGAGAGCTGCGAGTTCCCCCCATCGGGTGCTGGTAATCCCGTAGAGCCGCACCTCGGACATGATGAGGTATATGGCTAGTGCCATTAAGGTCCAGAAGAGCTTCTCGTTGAAGCTCACGCTGCGCTTTGGTGGGCTGACTTCGGGTATAAATCTTGAGAGGGGGCCGAACATTCTGAGGAATCTGCCAGCCATAGATTTCTCCTTCTAGCTGTCTGTTATGATGAATTGGCGACATTGGATATGCTGAAGGA
>CAYGBA010000023.1:2179-21837 GCA_964347995.1 uncultured Candidatus Bathyarchaeia archaeon
TTCTCCTTCTAGCTGTCTGTTATGATGAATTGGCGACATTGGATATGCTGAAGGAGCATATAAACACTTTCACGTAAGATAACCCCTTGTTTTGTAGGCTAGTTTAGAGAAGGCATTGTCATGACAATTACACAATCTAGCATATTGTGCGCATAACCGATTTCGACAGTTAAATATTTGAACATTGTTGAGAGCAAAGTCGAGAGTGTCGAAAAACATTGTTATACCCAAGTTGCGCGCGCATAGCAACAGAGATTCTAAAGTAAAGGTACGCGCAAGACATTTTTGGTGGCGTGTGCGTCCTTGTTAAGTGAGGAGTGAAAACTTTGAAACAATCTAACGATCAAAATCGGCGGGTTGTTGAGTATTATGCTGCGGCCGCGGTTGACAGCCTTCTATCAATAGTTCGACAGCAGGTTGCCTCAAAGCATGACGTAGATGGTGCATTCAGGATTTTACGTGAAAAACGCACGCGAGCGAGCGACTATCCGAAAAGTGGGTTTCAATGGTGGGCTTTTACTCCCAAAGACCTAGAACAACTCTTCTCAAAGCATGGTTTTCAGGTTGTGAAAATAGTAGGGAAGCCCATCGCATATTCCAGAATGGCAGATCCACTGCTTCACGATCCCATCAAAATCAAAAAGCTCTTAGAACTTGAGCTGGTTCTGTGCGAAGAAAAAAGCATCATAGGTTACGGAAGACATCTTCACATAGTCGCGAGAAAAAGGAGGAATCCGACACTTTTTCGACACTAGATAATGTTGAATTGTCGAAAATAACGTTACCTCCTAAAGGCGCGCATGTCATACATATTTGGATCCAAATAACGAACTATGTTGAAAAATATAAGGGGAGGGGATCCCGCCGTGTCTCTCTGTCTCTACCTGCATGAATGTGGGTGGAGCACACGCTTGGAAAAAACAGTTACGCATGAATCCACACATGGACTATTTCACGAAAATCTCTTCGCCCTTCTCCTCCAAAATCTTCTTCAGACGCACCTCAAGCACTCCATTCTTATAGGAACTCACAGCTGAATTCGGGTCAACTCTAGCAGGGAGTCTTAACTCCCTACGAAATCTCCGCTTAGGCGTATCCACAGAAATCACTAGCTCATCACGAGTTGTATGAAGCTCGATGTCATCCCTCTCAACGCCTAGAAGTTCAGCCACAACCACCACATCCTCATCTTCCTCCATAATGTCCACAAGAGGCTCCCTTTCATCCCTAATCTCAGGCCCAAAACGACTCTTCCGCACATTCCCAAATTCCCGAATTACGGGCTTTCCGTCTGGTCCAAGCGACATAGAAAATCCGTAAACGTAGGGGCCATACAATCCCTTTCTTTTAGAAGATGTTGTAAAAGCCCTATGCATCGTCTCATCCATCATCTTCTCCAGTCTGTCAAACTCATCAAACATGTTAAACCATGGAGATCGATATTTCCTCTTTTTTCGTCTCCACCAACTGTCGCTCAATGAAAGCCCTCAACATTGTGCATAGAGCCAGGACATAAATACATTACTATGCCAGTTCGTTCTCTACATTGCAGAAAAACTAGGCCATTCGTCTTATGAGCTCGTTGATAGTTTCTCCACGGTATCCTATGACTCCACCAGCAACGTAACTCCGTTTAACCTTACCCTTAAACCCCTTTTTGGGCGGATGAAGACGAAAAATTGGCTTTATGTCAGGAAGGCTACCGAAATTGACTCTCAGTTCATATATGGCTTCTGCCAAGTTGCTTAACGAGTCGTACCCAATTTCCTGAGCATACCCCTCGGTCAATTTTCTGTTTCCGATGAGCCTTGCTCTCTTCTTGAGCAGAAGCATGATGCCATCTTTAGAAATCTCGCCCCAAGTCAGGTAGTTCCGTGCTTTGCGCAGCATACCGAGGTAGGATGGGCGGTCGTCAATCAACGCGGCGTGGCAATTCCGATTCAGACCGAGCATTTCAAGAGTTTCTTCAATCTCTCTGGAAACGTCACTTACTCCCCGAACTCGAATGACCGCCAGACATTTCCTCTTTTCCTCCATCTCACCTCACCCAATCGTCCGGTGTGACAAGTCTGTACGTTTTTTGAAGAGCTTCAAAGACAGCGTAAGCGAAGGATGGGACTGTTCTTGTCGAGCCATAGCTTCTCGTCCAGCAATCCTTCACACCGGCAAGTCTGAGGATTATTCTAGCTGCTTCGCTTGCAACCAAGCCTAACCCACGGGGACCAGGAATAAGCACAATTTCCACCCCGCCACACTTGGCACGGACCTGAAAGGGGAGGGAATGCGGTTTCCCACATCCACATTCCCAGCTTCCACAGCCTTGACGTACGACGGTTATGTTGAGACGCGCATCTACAGCGGCTTTTTCAATGGCTGTTCGCACCTGTTTGGCCTTTGCTCCGCCTAAACCCACATAGCCATCGCGGTTTCCTACAGCTACTATGGCTTTGAATCTTGACTTCTCCCCTGCGTCTGTTTGCTTCTGTACAAGATTAATGTCGATTACCTCTTCTTGCAGGTCTGGGAGAAGAACATCCACGATTTCAGGCTCACGTATTTTTAAACCTTCCATAAAAACTTCTTCCATGGAAGTGATATCGCCTTCAAAAATCATTTTTCCGAGTCTTGTACGAGGTTTCCATTCTTCCACTTCTGCAGAACTCACATCTACTCCCTCCCAAATGAGGAAACAATTTTTTCCTTTATTGAAGAAAAGTGTTCTGAAAGCTGTTCAGGTCGCAATTCTCGGGACAAGTATTTAGAGAACGCCTTTTGATAGAGGTCGGGATTTGCTGATAACTGGTTTGCGTAATCAACGACGTGTTGCCCACTTACCCTTGATACATCGGGTAATACGCCCTCATCATGCGAAACTACAACACCCGCATCAATAACTCCCCTCAACGCTGCAAAGACTCTTGCTCCCGGTGAGGGAGTCTGCAAACCAATGTCTAAGACTACCTCGTTTATACCTGAAATCGTTGCTCTATAGCCGCACAAAAAGCCGGCTAAGTAGGCCGCTGGAATGTTTCCACAAGCACCCTGCCACCCATACTTTTCTCGTAGTTCGCGAGAATTGACGGAGACAACAACTTTGTCACCTATTACATCGGCTTCGATCACTTGAGTAATTATATGTCTTGACGTACCGCGAACAACCAGCCGGGGAAGCTCAGACAAGACAAGAGCTCGTCTTGATTTATAGTCGGTTTTCCCGTCTCTGCGCCTGCGGAAGGGAACGCTATGGCTAGGACCTTTCGCCATCACCGCTTCCTCCCAAGACCACGCGTTTTAATATAGCGCTCTAAGTCAGCGACTGATTCGAACTCGCCGCTGCCCGCCATCTTATATAGATGCCGATACACGCTTTCTGTGATCGTGTAGCTTGTTTTCAACTCGCGCAGCCTCTTGCGCAATGGTCGAACTTTTTCCATCCAAGCTCTTTTCTTGGGAATTCGCGCCCGTGTAGATCCGCTTTTGCGACCTGGACCTCTTCCTAGTCCTTTCTTCTTCTTTTCCTGTAGGGTGCGCGCACGTGCTCGGCTGACTCCTCCTTTTGGACGGCTTTTGATAGCGCCTTCATGGATTAATCTTCGAATCTCGTCCCTGGTAATCGCTATTTCAACCTCCTCTGTTCGGTCGGGATCCATCCAGACACGGCTCTCACCTACCTTGAGGATCTCGGCGGCTAAGCGTCGTTGATTTTTAAGGCTCAATGCTGTTTCGCTCCTCCAATGCTATTGTTCTCCTTCTGTCTCCTCCTCTTCCTCGCCTAATTCCTCGACTTCTTCGAATTCCTCTTCGAGTTCCAGAGCTTTTCTCGGATTCAGTACATGAATCTTCAGTTCATCAGCTATTGCGGAGATTTCAACCTCTTTTCTTGCTCCAACCTGGCGAGCGATTCTGATGGCTTGTGTTTTTGGGTCGACCTTTCTGACGTCATCAACGTTTCGAACGATCACTTCCTCATATCCAGAGGGATGAAGCCCTCTTGTTTCCTTGGGACTGCGATAGCCGACTCCGGGAGACCTTGGCCAGCCCTTAACTTTCTTACGCATCTTACTGTCTATGCCGCGAGGTCGCCTCCAGCTCTCTTTCAATCGCCTATAGCGCCAGCTTTCCTGACGTCCGAAATCAGGTTTTTTGTTTGTAACTTGCTTCCGCTTTCTCAGTGCTTGCTCTTTGGAGGAAGCCTTCGGTCTATTCTCTTTCATTCTTCCATTGCCTCGTGTCGCTCATAGACGTAGATGCCGTCAAGAAAAACCCGTGGATCTTTGTTTTTGACCTTGGTTGCCCTTTGAATGTTTGCAGCGGTTTGGCTCACATCTTCTATGTTGATTCCTTGTACGATTACGTCTTCGTCCTTTACGGTGACTTTGGTGCGGCCCATTATTCTGGCTGCACGTGGACTTCGCTCTCCAGTGAAGTTTTCTATCGCAATTGTTTTCTCTCTGACTTTGACAGATATAGGGAAGTGAGAAAATACTATCTTGAGTTTGTAGGTGAAACCTTTTGTCACCCCGGTTATCATGTTTTGGATGTGTGATTTTACCGTACCCACAAGAGCCGCCTCCCTCTTTCGAGGCCAACTGGTCTGGATCTTAACCTTGTCTCCATCCAATTGGATAGAAACCGGAGCATGAGAAAAATCTCGCGTCAAATTTCCCTTGTCACCCTCAACCGTGACTCTTCTTCCATCTACACTAATCTCTACCCCTTCAGGAATTCCAACCCACTCAACAGCTTCAACAACACGCATTACCAACCCTCTTCAATAGACAAATCCGAGCAGTCGCCCGCCGATTCCCTTTTTCTTAACTTCCTGATGGGAAAACACGCCCTGAGAAGTGGAGACAACTAGAACACCTATATCTCTAGACGGGAGAAACGTTTTCTCCCATCTTTCAAACTCGTCAAATTTCACACTGAAACGGGGCTTCACGGCACCACATTGATTTACACGGCCGAGAAGCTGTACCTTAAATTTTCCAGCACGGCCGTCGTCCACAAATTCAAATTCGCCGATATATCCGTTCAGTTGCATCACTCTTAGAACTCTGCCCAGAAGTTTGGAAGCTGGGCTAATCACACATTCACGCATGTTTCGCATCTCGTTGTTCATGATGGTTGTCAACCCATTTGCGAGAGTGTCCATCATAGTCATCCTATAAACCTACCCTATTCGTATTTTCTAAACCCAAGTTTCTTGGCGAGTTCCCTAAAACACTGGCGACATAAATCTAATCCGTACCTGCGGATGATCGGACCATGAGAACCACATCGTCTGCATTGGCGACTGCCCTTGCCGTATTTTCGCTCCTTTTCAGGTTTCTGTTTTCCCATCTAGATCATCTTCATCTATGCAATTTCAACCTTAAACTCATCTTTGACAAACAAAATCGTCTCCTCGGCGGTCATCAAGTGACTTGAACCAACCTTTGATTTTGCGTGCCGTCGCCGCTTAACGCGGTATCCAGGTCTGCCAAGAGTGACCGAAACGTTCATGCCATGGATGCCAAGTTCCGGCATGTATTTTGTGCCAGGTATCTCTATGTGCTCTTTTATGCCGAAAGAAAAGTTGCCGCGATCATCAAAGCATTCCTTCGAGAGGCTATTATCAAGAGCTTGAAAAGCCTTCTCCAGAAAGTTTCTTGCCTTCTCTTTCCGAAGGGTTACAAGGCAGGCGATTGGTTCCCCTTTTCGGATGCCGAAACCGCGTATTGTTTGTTTGGCTTTCCGCTTGCACGGCTGTTGGCCTGTTAATTGTTTAAGAACGTTTGATGCTTTTTCAAGAGGCTCGCCTGATTTCCCGACAGAGATATTCACGGTCACCTTTTCGATTTTAGGATTGAACATAGGGTTTTCATGCCATTTTTTACGTATTTCCTCTCCAGACAAGTCAATGAACCTCCGGTAGAGATATCCAGGGTTTCTTGTCGCCGACGGCGAAAACTAGGTCGATAGTCGTCTGGAAACGGTTTCCATCCTTATCTTCTATTGTTGCAAGTAGATTTCTGCGTCTTTGACCGGGTCTTTCCTCAAAGGCCACTACATTGCCGTGTCGGCCTATGTTTTTACCTCCAAAAATTATTGCAGGCACTCCTCCAGCTAGATTTGCACGTTCAACGATCTCCTGATCTGGAATGCTCATTTTCAAAACATCTAGTGTTCGGTAAACATCTTCTTCGGGATTTTTGGGATCATCCAGCTGAACTAGAACGTTTCTTCCATCATGGAAGTTAAGCTGTACATGACCACCTTTAACAATGCTCTTACTCTCGATCCTACAGAGCTTGAATTTGGCTTCCTCTGCGTCTATTGAGTGAAGAATTAATCCCTTTTCAGATGGCAAGACTCGATATGCCTTTTCAATGGTGGGAATGGAGATGACATCCATCAATCCTATTGGAAAGCTTTCTTCCTTCTGTATTTTTCCATCGACTTTAATTTGCTCTTGGGAAATTACCGTGTTGGCTTCTTTTCGTGTTTCTGCGAGTCCCAAAATGTCACGAATAATTAGCATGAGCGGTACACAATATGATACAGAATGAGGACCAGGTTTAGGTTTCGCTGTCCAAACCAGTTCCTTTCGATGGATAGGCCAGAACCTCGGCGCGGGTTTTCGCTTTAAGTGTTTCTTCCCACCCTTCTTACCCAATTCATTCTCCCTCAGATTCAGCCACGATTCCACTAACCTTCTGAGCCTTCTCGCCGGCGCCTTTCCGCTTCAATATCTCTCGGCGCCACTTATCGTCAAGGTTGAGTTGGGTGATCATAACCTTGGATGGATGTAGCGGAATGGGCACCGGGGTTCCATCCACCTTCTCCCGGGTTACGCCTTCAACAAAAACTCTGTACTTTCCCTGATCAACGCCTGTGACTTTTCCCTCAAATCCTTTTCTGTCCCCAGCCATGATCTGAACAGTATCTCCGGTTCTCACAGGAACCGAATTGATGTTGTGGGACTCATTTAGCTTCGGAGAGAGAGGAGCGGAAAAACGTTTGTATCTTTTATGTAGGGGGGCTTGATGTAGTCTTTTTCTTTGCTTTCTTGGCTTGATCGTTTTCACCGGCTTCTTCCTCCTACACGATGATGCTTGCGGCGCTCGCTATTCTCGGCCATCGTTCAGCCGCTTCCTTCGCTACAGGTCCACGAATCTCTGAACCACGCATCTCTCCTTCAGGAGTCATTATGACGGCTGAGTTGTCTTCGAATTGAACCCAGATCCCTTCAGCGCGTCTGTAGGGCTTCCTCTGTCGAACAACCACTGCGCGAAAGATTTTCCTTCTCATGTCGGGTGTTCCTTTTCTGACAGAGACGACGACCATATCTCCGACAGCCGCTGCTGGAATTCGCCTTAATCGTCCCTTATATCCGATTACTTGAATCACCCGGAGTTTCTTGGCTCCGGTGTTATCGGTACATTTGACAACAGAGCCAGCTGGCAGGCCTTTTGAAATCTTGGGTCTTTGTCCGATCATTCCTCTAGCTACAAATGCACGGGCTCTGGCTCTAGCTGCCATCTCATCCTTCCCCCACTTTTTCAACAACCACAAAGGATACGGTCTTGCTTAAGGGACGGCATTCAACTATCTTCACCCGGTTACCCGCCTCAACGTTTAAACACGAAGGGCTATGAGCAGGTATGTGACCGTGCCTCCGTTCGAAACGTTTGAATTTTGGCACATACTTAAGATAGTCACGCCTCACCACCACGGTCTTGTCCATCTTGGCACTAACGACGACCCCTTCCATTACGCGTCCCCTTGTTGAAAGGGTTCCGTGAAACGGACAGTTGCGATCATCGCAAGTCTTCCTAGGCTTCTCAAAAGAAAGGGCCATTGTTTACCAAAGTCTCCTGAACTGCTTCTTGATTCGATCTTCTGGCCGTCCAACGATGACTTTTCCGTTGATCTCTACGACTGTCCCATCAGACATGGTGAAATGGAAGACGGCCGTATTCTTGATGATGGCCTTCTTATGGTTTTGATGCATTATGAAAAGAACGTTTCGAGTTTCATCAACGACTCTTCCTGAGATGCCAACATAAGTAGGATTTGAACTTCTAACGACCTCAGCGTTTTGACCGATAAACTCCCGTTGAACTATGCGGGGCGTAACCTTCATCTTTTTTCCTCCACAATACGCTTTTCTTCGTTATCAACCGTGAGTATTCGGGCGATCGTTCTCCGAATCTCCCGTATCTGAGAAGGGCTTTCGGGAGCGCCGCCAGCCTTAACCATTGTTCTTAGTCTCATGAGTTCGGTTCGTAGCTCAGTAAGTCTCTTCTTACGGTCTTCAGGAGACATGGCTCTGATGTCTTTCATCCGTATGATTGGCATCCTATTCCTCAGCCTCGGTCTCAGCTTTCTCTGCTGTTTCTTCACCTGCTTCCTTGAGTATCTGCACCCGGTCGGGAAACTCGGCTTCTGGTGGCATTATCAGCACCTTTACTCCAAGCATGCCTGGTTTTAGCTGGACGTGTGAGACAGCCTTTCTCATTTGTTTCATGGCGGGATCCCCGCTTTTCGGTAGGTATCCGGCTCTAAACTTTTCGTACCGGGCTCTACGGCTTCGCAGAACTCCGCTCATGATTATTTCGGCTCCAAGCGCTCCGGCTTCCATGATTCTGTTCAATGCCCAGTAGCCTGATCTGCGATAGTGTATGCCTCGTTTCAGGCCTGAGGTTATGCGGGACGCCATGACATGTGGATTCAGCTCTGGGATTTCGATCTCGGCTACGGAGATTTGAGGGTTGGGAAGCCCAAATTTCTCTTCAAGCGTTACCGCAAGTTCTCTTATAGTTTCTCCGCCTCTTCCGATCACCAAGCCAGGACGCATAGTGTAAATCACCATGTGGGTGCCCAGTGGGGTTTTTGTAATTTCGACGCCACCGTATCCTGCTCTATCAAATTCATTCTTCAAGAACTCGTCGATTTCTGTCTTTTTGACCGATTCCTCTATGAAGTGTTTAACCGCAGACATCTATGTTATCTCCATCTGCTCTAGGATGAGTTCTACGTGGCAGAGTGTCTCGAAGTAGGGGGTCATGCGTCCGAAGGCTCTAGGCTTGTATTTTCTGATTTTCATTCCGGGATAGGCCGATGCGTGGACTATCCTCAGTCTTTCCGTATCTAGACCTTTGAATTCAGCGTTTGCCTCTGCGCCCTCTAGAATCTGCAGAATCTTTTGTGCGGCTATGACTGGGTATCTTCCTGTTGGAGGTTTGTGGAGTCCGTGGCGATGTCCCACCTTCTTCTTGTGTCTGCAGTAAGGAACTGGCTTCTTCTTTTTAATGACTTGGCTCAGGTATTCTTTGGCTTGGTCTAATTTCATGTTCTTTATTGTTTTGCATACTTCTCTTGCGTGCTTTGGAGATACTCTCAGCTCACGTCCGCTGGCTTTAGCCGTTGTTTCCGGATCTATAACCGCTTTTGAGTATCCCCACTCTGGCATCTTGATTTTTCCTTTTATGTGGTTTCACATTGAGAGAAGTCTGGTCGTTTATATGTCTTTTGCGGCTATGCTACCGTGTGTGTGAGTAGAATCTGCTAAGGGTCTGTTATATAATCCAAATAGGAGCCAAACATGTGATGTTAAGTAGGTGGTTTAATGGACATGGATAAGCAGAGATGGAGACACAGAGAGGGATTTAGCCTCGTCCATAAGGGTTTAGGTCGGTGGTGGCCACGGCCTGCTTCCCAAAACTACTGGTATCTCCAAGGTATGTAATATTTGGCCTTCCTTTCTTTTAACATTCAAGATCACGGTTTCTCCGGGCAGCGTGTATTCTTCAAGATAGCTTGCCATGTCATCTCCATTTCTAATGCGAGTTCCATTAATTCCAATCAGTATGTCGTCGCTTCTCACTCCTGCATTGTCTGAGGGTTCGCCCGGCGTAACTTCAACTACTCTCCAGCCATAAGTAACGTTCACTCCCATTTCTTGAGCCATTTCATAATTCATATTCGTACCTCTCAACCCCAAATATGAATGAGCACCATAACTACCGTTTGTTATTAGGCATTCTATTTCTTTGAGTATTGTGTTTGATGGGACTGCGAAGCCTAACCCCTGAGAGTCACTAACTATGGCTGTTGTTATTCCCACGACCTTGCCGCAGTAGTTTAGCAACGGACCACCAGAGTTTCCTGGATTTATGGGTGCACTCGTTTGTATGATGTTTGCTATCCCGAACCCTCCGGTGTACTCCTCCTCAGTTATTGATCTTCCAAGCGCGCTCACTACCCCTGTAGTCATCGAACCAACTAGGCCGTATGGGTTTCCAATAGCTATCACTGGGTCGCCCACCCTCAACGTTGAGGAGCTAACAACCTCCAGAGATTGAAATTCGTTTTCAGGAGCTTCAACTAGGAGAACAGCCAAATCTGCATACGGATCCGTTCCATTTACTGTAGCAGCATATCCATTTCCGTTGGCAAATGTCACGCTTACACTGATCGTTTCATGAACAACATGGTAATTCGTTATCACAACCATTGTTTCTGAAAAGTTGTAGACGAACCCGGAGCCTTGAACAGTTTCTTCACCAGTTCGTCCAATAACTATAACAACCGAATCCTTTACTTTTTCATACATTTCTGCTAAGGCGGTGCTGTTTTGGTAAAGCGTAATGTTTTGATAGGTAATATTTTGATAACCTTGCAGTTTAGAAACTTGGGCTTTGAGGTTTGAAATTTCATTGTTTAGACTACTAATGTCTTGGAAAGCTATGTAGTGGCTTACTAAGCCCCCAATCAATAATCCAGCTACAAACACTAGTATGAGAAAGGCTGACGAGAACTTTGCAAGGCGTTCATTGAATTCAATCATGCCATCTTCACCTTTAAAAAGTCAAAAACATTCTTAAAAAAAGTTCCGCAAGCTCTCCTGTTCGTATTCATATCTCGACTTGTTTCGGGGATGCGAATGCGAGTATGACGGTGAAGGCTTCCATTGTTAGTAGGGTGGTTGTTCAAATATTAGCCATGCTCTCCTGAGTAAGATCGGATAGAATAGGAAAAGGAACTGAGGTTAAGAAGGTTTCGTCTTTCTTCTGTGATTGCGGCTTTGTCAATTAGCTCAGAACCTCGGCTACTACATTTCTGCGCTTTCGGTCATCAAACCATTTCGAGAAGCAGTGAGTGCATGAGCACGATTGTTTTCCACTTCGCGCACATCGATGCCTTCGGTTTTGAGGAAGCTCTAGTTGTAATCATCTTTGTCTACTCATAGTCTTTTGCCACAACCGGGACAAAACGTATCATCTGGTTGAATTCCTTTACCGCAATTGGGGCATTTGAGGGCATCTTTCATGAGGTGGGTTCCTCGCTTTTCTTTTTTCAGAAGTCTTCCGTCGTTGAGATCGAGCATTCTGCCTACACGTGAAGCTGCGTTGCTAGACTTGTTTACATGCGTGGCACTAGTTATGCTGCTATATCTCACTGTCAAATATTGAGAGTATCACTTGAGATGTGTGGAACAGAAGGAACATGCCTTCTTCACAGAAACTGAGTGCGCGCGTACCCAAAATTAGGGAGAGAATTGGGACAAATTCGAAAAACTGCCTAGTAGTGCGAGAAAATATCTTGTAGAGTTTGAGGATTTTTTGGCACTTTGTCCTTGTGTTGGTAGACTCCTTCGTGGTATATCGTTCCATCTGGATTGTCCCAATACACTCCGGCTGCATAAAACCCCTTGAAAAATCCAGTGCCATTCATCATGCACCAACACTTCGCAATTCCATCAACATAATGCACATACGCCTCAACGCTCCCAGCATCACAACTAATCAACATACGATTCCTAACTATACCCTTCCCAGTCTCCGCGCGCCTATCAAGGAGAGATGCTTCACCCTTAAGCTCAGGCAAAGAAGATTCAAAAATCTCCAACCTGAAATCTGGAGGACGCTTCGTGACTCTGCTCGTAAAGCTCAGAAACTCACAAATCCTCATCTCTCCCACGCCTCTGCAATCAGCACTAGTCGAAAAGAGGGTGCTATCCTTGGATATATGAATTGACATCTTGAAGAGCGAATCTTTCTACCTCAAGCACACCTTTGATGAAGTTAAACAGTTTCGTGCGCACATCCAAAGACAGATTAGGATACCATATTGGGGAGGCGATGACCAAACCTCTCCATGCGTAGAATGGCTGGGCAACCTCCAAGATCTCCTCATCACTCGTCTTATTCAGATAGTTCTCCCAAAACAAGCTGAACAATTCCCCAAATGATCCTTTAAGCTCTCCATAGGTCCGCAGAGAGTAGAACAGATAGTTGATGCTCATAGCGCTCACGTCATCGGCAGCCTCTCCCCACTCTCCTCTACTCCTGTCCAAGACGGAGAAATCCGTGTCCTTCCTGAACAGGATGTTCCATGGATGATAGTCCCCGTGAACTTGCGCTAATCTATGCGTCTTCCTCTTGAGCTTCCAACGCCACTCCACACATCGCTTCTCAATCTCGCACAGATCCTCATTGCTGATGTAATCAAGCCTGCTTGGGTAACTGTCGCACAAACCCATGATACACTCTCCATGTCCCACCAAATCCCGGACACGCCTGACATACAACCCAGCTTCGTCGCCCTTCACACCGTGAATCTTGACAAGATAATCAGACAAGGCCAGACAGCGCCGTCTGTCCAGATCAGTCAGTCGTTCCTTCTCCTTGATCCTATCTAAATCATGAAAATATGGCCGCCCCTTAACCCTGTCTGTGACTATGAAGAACTCCTCACAGTTGCCTAGAGACTTCAAACTTTCATCGTCGGTGAAGGCTCCAACGTCCACAGATCTTGCATGACTTGGAAGGTTGTTGAAGGCGGAGTGCTGCCACAACAGAATCCCAGCCCGGTCAGAGAAATGCTCGTGACCAAAGCCTCCTGGGCGCATGGTCTCCAAGATTACACTCTTCAACTCCCCCTTGATTACGAACTCGACCTCGTAAGGAACACCATACCCAAACTCCTTTAGCTTTATCCGTGGTTTTGCCCTCTTAAACTTCCGCTTATCTAACTCACCAACGTACCGGACCTCAACATCAGCCTCGTAGACAGATGAGAGATACTCCTTCAGCTTATTCAACCGCAATCTAAACATATTCAACCCCTAATCCACAGAATTAAGACAAGTTAAAAGTTTGCATCTTCCATCTTCAGACAGGCAAGAACAAAAGTCAATAATAACTCCCAAGAACATATCAACAAAAGCGTGATGTCAAATGACGGACTTCAAGGTGAAAGACACAAGCCTAGCCCCCCAAGGAAGCCTAATCATTCAATGGGCATCCATGCACATGCCAGTACTCAACCAGATCAAAAAGCGATTTCAACAAGAAAAACCCCTCAAAGACGCTATGATAGGTGCATGTCTACACGTAACAAAAGAGACAGGAGTGCTCATACAAACTCTCACGGCTGGAGGAGCAGAAGTCGCCCTCTGCGGATCAAATCCCTTGTCAACGCAGGACGAGGTAGCCGCGGCACTCGCAGAGGCTGGAATGGATGTCTATGCGTGGCGTGGAGAAACCACTGAGGAATACTACTGGTGTGTCAACAAGGTGATAGATCGCAAGCCCTTAATCACAATAGACGACGGAGCCGACCTTGTCAGCACAATCCACTCCAAAAGGAGAGAGGCTTTGAAGAACACGAAAGGCGGCACAGAGGAGACGACAACAGGAGTCATACGCCTGAGAGCTATGGAAAAGGCAGGATCTCTTAAATACCCCATCATAGCGGTAAATGACGCATACACGAAATATCTCTTTGACAACCGCTACGGCACTGGACAGAGCACGTTGGACGGAATAATAAGAGCCACAACCATCCTGCTGGCTGGAAAAAACTTCGTCGTATGCGGCTACGGATGGTGTGGACGGGGACTAGCCCACAGAGCCAGAGGTATGGGTGCAAGAGTCAATATAGCCGAGGTAAATCCGACAAGAGCACTGGAAGCCGTTATGGAAGGCTTCCACGTAATGCCTCTCAGCAAAGCCTCAGAGATAGGTGACATCTTTGTCACGGCGACTGGAAACCTCAATGTGATTAGAAAAGAGCACATGCTAAAGATGAAAGATGGTGCCATTCTAGCCAACACAGGCCACTTTAACGTGGAGATAAGCATACCAGACCTAGAGAAAATCTCAACCTCAAAAAGAAGAATAAAAGCAAATGTGGAAGAGTACAACCTCCGAAACGGAAGAAAACTGTACCTACTGGCTGAAGGAAGACTCGTCAACCTAGCAGCCGCGGAGGGTCACCCATCAGAGGTCATGGATATGTCGTTCGCAAATCAGGCTCTCTGTATAGAGCACCTAATAGAAAAAGGCCAGATGGCACCAAAAGTATACAGCGTACCCAAGGAGATCGATGAACTCGTCGCGGTTCTAAAACTGAAGTCGATGAACATGGAGATTGACGATTTAACAGAGGAGCAGAAGAAATACATCGCCAGCTGGGAAGCTGGAACGGTATAATTCGTTTTGAACGACAAACTTTATAATAGGGTTGTTGACATACACATGCCCCGTTAGGTGAAAAATATGGTTAGCAAAGATCAGGCTATCGGCTGGTTGATCTTCCTAGCATGTGCAGTTGTCGCAATAGCATATCTTGTAGCATTCTACTTCTTCCCTACTGTCGTATTATGGCTGGTTGGAGTCCCCGTAGTTATTGCATTCATCGCCGTATTAGCAATCGGCGCATGGATCGGCTGGACCATGGCAACAACCCCACCGCCGAAGCCAATCGAAGAAATAGAAGCTGAAACAAGGATAGAAGAGAAGGAAGAGGAAGAAGAGAAAGAGTAAAAGGATAGAGAGCCCCCTCTTCCAACCGCTTCTCACCACAACTCTGCAAGGTTGGGAACATCAAGTAAATAGCGGCTGAAATTCCTCCAAGTTTTTTGGAATTTCTCACAAATTGTATGCTATACCACCTAGTGACAACAAGATCTGCCTATTGAGCTTCGATGTAGTTTGCAGAACATCCTGTTGAAGGAGCCGTGCTCTAGACAACCACCTGAACGCACATAGTTGGAATTGACCTAGGAAAAACAATGCTTCCTAGTTTTCGGCTTCTTTTGGATGTTTAATCTCGTCGTATTCTTCGGACAGAATCTTGAAGGCGACGGACAACCTTTCCGCTCTATCAATCTTTCCATTCTTTCTAGCTTTCATAGTTTCGGAGGCTAGGTATGAAAGGACATTTCGCAAGTTTTCTTCTAATGGTTCTCTCACCTCCATTCCTCCGGACGGATGTCGTGTCTAAGGTATCCTTGGGAGTGGCATCGTGGACCGTGGGCTCTAAAATCACTCTTCCTTTTCAGAATAAGTGCCATGAGAAGAAGTAAACCTTCTCAGGTATTAATAGATGACGAATCTTATTCAGAGGGGTTCATTCTTGCGAGTTTGGGAGGGAGATAATAGGAGGCCTCAGTCCTCCCAGTCTAGGAGCCTCTTTTCGCCTTCAATCTTTTTCAAATCGGCGATGTCCTGTGTGACTTCCATAGTCCCAAGATACTTCCCGTTTTTGCCTCGCACCGCAAAGTATCGAATGTGAACCAGTCTGTCACCCTTTGGAATCCAAAACTCTGCCGCGTCCTTTTTGCCGCTCTTGAAGCTGTCCAAAATCTTGTTGACTACGTGGACGCTTTTTTGTGGGTGGCATTTCTGAACTTTTCTCCCGATGACAGCCTTTGTCCGCGCAAAAATTCTTTCCCCCAGCTTGTTGAAGTATCTGACACGATCTTCTTTGTCGACGAAGGTTATGTCTACCGGAAGAGTGTTGAGGATGGCTTCAATTTCATCTTCTGATAGTGTTCCAGTTTCAAACTGCAATGGTCCTTCTAGTGCACGTCCGGAGCGGAGCATTCTTTTCTTATTGGCGATCAAATCATTCAACAACCTCACCTGCAACAACATATCATTACTTTACTCTGTGTTAAAACTTTATAGTTGACAGGTATAATATGATACCTGATGTCGGTTATGAAAAGACTCGATCCAGAGTTAATCCCCATCTTGGAGGAGAAGTATGGGTCGTACTGGTGGCCAGCCGACATGTATCCTGAGGATTCCTCCTCTGATCCATTCAAACACTTGATAATCACGGTTCTCTCTCAAAACACGAGTGAGGCGAATTGCATCAGAGCATACAGAGGGCTTGCAGCGGAGTTCAAGATCACACCTGAGGCTCTGGCGAGGGCCGAAAAGGAGAAGATCAAGGAGGCTATCAGGAGCGGAGGACTCTACAATGTCAAGTCTAAGAGAATAAAGGAGTTGTCAAAGGTTGTCCTGGAAAAATTCGGGGGCGACATAGCTCCAGTTCTCAGGCTTCCAAGGGAGGAGGCAAAGAAGAGGCTCATGGAGCTGCCTGGAATAGGAAACAAGACGGCAGACGTGCTGCTTACAGACCGATATGGCTACCGAGAGGTTCTGCCAATCGACACCCACTATGACAGACTCGCAAGGCGACTTGGCTTGGTCAAACCTAGCGCAAAATATCATCAAATCCAGAAAGCTCTCTTTAGATTCATCTTTGAACACGAGAGTCGAGACAGAGTGGCAGGTCTGCTCTGGCTACTCGCCAAACATACGTGTAGGGCGCCGAAGCCTAGATGCTATGAGTGTCCGCTTGTTCAGCTGTGCGAATACCAAGACAAGGCTATGCGTGCACGCTGAGCATCCTTCAAAGACTGAAGCAATCCTGACTGAATGGAACCTACCTTACCACATAGAGTTTCATTCAAGATCTCAAATCTCATTTTCAAAAGGTATAATTATCTAGGAATCAGCTGCTGTCCTGTTGCAGTGCTTGAGGTAGCTGTGGATGAGCATTAAGGCAGTACTCCTAGATTTAGGGGACACCCTCGTCGGGTCTGATCGGTTTGACTATGATGCCTGCCTGAGAGAGCTTCACAAAAGCCTTTCGCGTGACGAGGTGACTCTTCCTTATGAGCACTTTGAGAAGGCGTATTTTGAGGTTAGAGGGCGAATCTACAGAGAGACAGAAGACTCTCTTGAGGAGCTCAGCTTCTGCTTTCGAGTCTCCGAAACTCTGAAACTTTTTGGATATTAATTCAATCCCGATGACCAGCTGATAATAGATGCTGTCGAAGCCTTCATGAATCTACGAGTCAATTCTATGACAATGGATGAACAGGTTCCATCAGTCCTTCAACAACTACGTCAGAAATACAAGCTCGCACTCGTCTCCAACTTTCCACACCCACCAATGATAATTCAGCTTCTAAATAAGTTCGATTTGACCAGTTTCTTTGATGCTATTGTTGTTTCGGGAGATATCGGTTGGCGCAAGCCCAGTCCTAGAATCTTTGAGAGCGCTCTGAAGGCCTTGGAGGTGGCTCCGTCAGAAGCGGTTTTTGTGGGGGACGCTCCATATCATGACATTCAGGAGCCAAGAAGATAGATATGAAGACTGTCTTTTTGAGGAAGAGTTGTGTGGAGGAAGGCGTAAACAGAGAAAATCCGGAC
This sequence comes from uncultured Candidatus Bathyarchaeia archaeon, assembly GCA_964347995.1. GTDB lineage: Archaea > Thermoproteota > Bathyarchaeia > Bathyarchaeales > Bathyarchaeaceae. The sequence continues at coordinate 19,681 of CAYGBA010000023.1, forward strand.
AAAACAATCCTGAAGATTGAAGATTTGCCTGAAGCGCTCTCAGATTTATGATCTACTTTTCTGCCCTATCTTCTCTCTAAGTCTGTCAGACTTATGTTCCTTGACTAGACCCAGCAGATTACGAAATCTCTATAACGCATCCTTCTTGCTCTTTGAGTTTTTAACTCCGGTGAGGAAGAGCTCAAGCGAGTCTTCAAACCCCTCCTGATAGCTAGTCATTCTCTCACCACTGGACGTCTCTGTCGGCGATTTCAAACCAGCATTCCCTACAGATCGGCAGCTGTCTGCCCTTATAATAGATGTAGAGCTGGATGTCTGTGTTCTTACACTTGCCGTTCCAAGGGTTTCTGCAATGTTCAGCCGATCTTCCCATGTATGTTCCTCTGACGTAACGCGCAAGTTCTGTGTACACTTAAAACACTCGACTGAACGACAACCCAGAAAGAGGAGAGAGAAGGGTGAAAATGAAAGTGCTAGAAATCAAGAGTTCACTCCTACAATCAGAAAACTAATGAGTGAAAGAGTGGAAAATTGATGGGTACCATCATGTCGATAAGGGAGTTGCCGCGTTCGACCGCTTTCAGACTTAGAGCTGTTCCGCCCTACAACTTTTTGCTCACGGTTCGTAAGCCTGCTAGATGGTCTTGGTTAACCCCTTTCGAGATATTTGAAGACGGTACTCTCTGGACTGCGATGAGGCTGAATTCTGAAAAGACTTTTGGATTGAAGCTCAGATCCGAAGGAACCGTTGAGAGGCCCAAGATATTTTGTGAGGTTTTTTCTCGTCAAAGACTGAGCGCAGGAGAGGAAGGAAAGCTTTTAGGAGTGATGACGTGGATCCTTCGCCTTAAGGAAGACATAAGAGGATTCTACGCTCGTGCTGAGCATGAAACACTTGTCAAATCATTGGTGGAAGACCTGGACGGGATGAGAAGAACCATGCGGCCGGACATCTTTTCCAGCCTCGTTTTGGCTGTGATGTTGCAGATGGCACCGATAAGGAGAAGTGAACAGATGTGGGATCTATTAATCAAGAATTATGGTGTAAAAATTAGGTTCGACCGCAAGGAGGTTTTGTACTGGCCTTCTCCTGAGAGAATAGCGAAAGCGGCGGTGAGAGAACTTAAGGAGAGGTGCAAGCTCGGCTACAGAGCCAAGGCTCTGAAGGGTATTGCCGAAGCCGTATGCAATGCTTTCCCAAAACCTCAACAGCTAGAAGAGATGTCGACTGAAGAAGCAAAGGCTGAGCTGATGGAACTGAAGGGGATAGGTGAATACTCTGCAGACATAGTCTCTCCACATCCAGGATTCGCGCTTGACGTCTGGAGCGCAAAAATATTCAAAATGCTGATCTTCAGAAAGGAGGTGGAATCGCCCCGTAGTATTATTCCAAAGCTCAAAAAGATCGCAGACGATAGGTGGGGAAAATGGAAGGGCTATGTGTTCACCTACGTGCTTAATGATCTGAAAAACCTATCAAGCAGATTCGACCTTAATCTCGGTGAATTATGAGCTCGCCCGCAAGGCTTCGAAAAATAGATTCTTCAAACTGAAAGGCGAAAGCACCCGCAAAAGACAAGCATAAGGTGTCGGCTACTCGCCGTAAGACCCTCTAAATTGATTACGTTCATGGAAAGGAGACGAGGACAAAATCAGAGCGCTTGACTATTGAGACAAAAATTTCCTCATTCCTATACTAGTTTTAACAATTGATAGGCCAGACGAGTCTTCAGGGGCACAGCCTTTGTCCTTCCACTCTTAATGTCTCTTATCATAGCAGGTAGATCATAATCGTATTCATCTCGACATCTTTTCGTTATGCCTTCCAGCTGCTTCAGAACATGTGAGAAAACGATCTTCAAGCCATGCCTTACGATTCTACTTCTTATGCTTATGCGACAGTAGTCATCAAGCAAGGATGGAGTCCAAAACAGATTGTGCTCCCAGCACCTAACATAAAGCTCGGAATGCTTCAGCCTCATGTCTTCAGCCATGAAGGGCTCAGCCCTTCCTCTAAGTGCTCCCATAGAGACGAGAAACAGTGGGACAATCAGACTCCTGAACGACCTTAACCGCTCCACAAGATCGATTGTGAGATCGAGGTCTCTATCGGTCTCTCCTGGCAAGCCAAAAATCAGGGTTGCGGCGGGAATCCAG
>CAYGBA010000024.1:0-21422 GCA_964347995.1 uncultured Candidatus Bathyarchaeia archaeon
ATGTATATCTTGTGTCTTAATAAAGCCGTTATTCCCAATCACGATCTGTATAGCCATATGACATATTTCGTGCGCACACGCGCATGCACATCGAACTAATGCAGTTCACAGAACATGCCGAACAGTGAAGCATATCAATGCATAGAGGATGCGATTTAAGATTCTATACGTGGAATGAAGTTGAAAATGCGATTTGAAAGAGTTCTTGCTCTGATACTGATCACAATCGGCGTTTCGTTAATTGTGTTTGGGGTCTTCCAAGCATTCTTCTTCGAGAGAGCTTTCAGTTTCTGGCGAAACTCTGCAAGAAGAAAGTGTGCCAGAACTAAAAGCCTTAGGTCATAATTCACTATGGTTTCTTACCTTGTTCACCGAACTTGTCGGTGGGTTCTTCTCAGCGTCAATAGGAATAATGATCATCAAAAAATGATGCTATGACACGCATGCATGCGCTAAGTGAGGTCTCTGTGATTTCCAATCTTGTAGAGGCATATTTGAGATTTATGATCGGCATTTAACGGTCTCCAACCCTCGAAGGCAAAGACATGCGAAACCACCCATGCTTCTGACTTTAACTCCTTCTCAAGCTTTTGTATCAACCTGTCGTTCGTTCCCTGTAGAAGAAAGCGTCACAACATCGGCCTTGCTGAGAAGCGCCGAAGCTTTGAATTGGCCTAGAAAGTAGTTGTGGTGGTGCACCAAATTTCGGAAAAGACACCACAACTGCAGCCCCTCCCGATCACCTGCTGAACCAAAAGGTATTTTTCACGCCCTCTGCACCATAATTATCAATAGAAAAGGCGAGTGGCATATGCGGTACTGCCCAGAATGCGGCGGAGAACTGAAGTACATGTCGGCTACGAAACGCTACGTATGTAAGAGCTGCGGACTCTCTGTAACAGTTCAAGAACTCTTTGAGCTGCGTAGACAGCTGAGGCCAAGTTTCGAATCTGAGGAGGACCAACGGCGGCGAGAACGGAAAGAGTACCTCAAGTGGTGGCTCGGCAAAAAGAAGTAGAGAGACAGCGCGTAGCGCTTGAATCACATGCTTAGGTTACCGACTTTTCAACTGCTGCCTCATCGCCATAATCTTGAATAACGCATGCTACCTTCTTAGCCTGTGTGGAAACTAGATGTCGATTTCAATCGAACTCATCTGCGTGGGAACAGAACTCCTGATAGGCAAGACCCTCAACACCAACGCGAACTGGCTGGCAAAGAGAATCACGAGTCTAGGAGGCAATGTTGTCAGAATGATCACGATCAGAGATGACGTTGATGAGATAGCTTCCTCCCTGAAAGATACCATGCAAAGAAAGAACGATTTCATAATCACCATGGGTGGACTCGGTCCAACCTTCGATGATAAAACCTTGAAGGGCGTTGCAGAGGCACTTAACCGCAAGTTGGAGGTGAACGATGAGGCTCTAGAGATGGTCGAGGTAAAGTATCGCAGTTACGTACAGGAGGGGCGAATGGAAAGTTACGAGCTGACATCACCCAGGGTTAAGATGGCTACCCTACCTGAGGGAGCCAAGCCCTTGCCCAACCCGATTGGAACAGCGCCTGGAGTGCTCATGAAACATGAACGAAAGACCATAATATCGCTTCCCGGTGTTCCGTCTGAAATGAAAGCCATCTTTGAAGGCTCTGTTCTACCCATGCTCAGGAAGGCGACTGGTGACCTCACATTCCTTGAGACAAGCATAGACGCAACCGGAGTCATGGAGTCCGAGTTGGCTCCAGCTGTTGACAGAGTGATGCACGACAACCCCCATGTCTACATAAAATCTCATCCCAAAGGCGTCGAAAGGATACATAGAATAGAGTTTCACCTTTCTACTACCGCTGACAGTTCGAATGTAGCTAGAAACCGCGTCAGCAAAGCGCTTGCTCAGCTGTCTGAGATTATCGAGAAAAAAGGTGGAAAAGTCAAAACTACCACAAAGGAAATTGATATTGCAGAAAAAAGGAGAGACTAGAAAAGAGTAAACTCTAGTCTGAGTATTCCGAGTATTCTTCCTCTTCGTATTCTTCTTCTGTTGTGGCCTCTTCTTCGGTAGAAACCTCCACCACAACTGGCTCTTCGGCAACCTCAGGAGTCTCCACAATCTCTTCAGCTGTTTCCTCAGCAGTTTCTTCCACAGACTCTTCGGACGGTACAGGTTCCTCCTCTTCCACTGGGGCTTCTTCGGGCGGCATTTCAGACGGTAGTTCAGGTGGCAGTTCAGGCAGCACTTCCGGTGACACTTCTGGCGATGCCTCATGTGGCATCTCAACTGGCTCTTCAACAAACGGCTTCTCTGCTGGCGTCTCCATTAACTGCTCAACTGGTGCCTCTTCAGAGATTGTCTCAGGTTCCATGGGAGCCTCTGCAACTATCTCAGGCGGCTCTTCGGCAAGTTCCTGTATCTGCGGTTCTTCTGTGACTTCCGTGACTTCTGCAACTTCCGTTGGCGGTGATAGCGGAGCAGCCTCCTCTGATTCCTTAGGCATCAGATCGCCCACAACCTCTTTGACCGCTTTCAGTTCCTGCTTCACAGCCTCAAGTCCCAAGGCGAAAGCATTACTCTCCCGCTGATGAAGATCCTCATCGATCTCTCCAGCCACATATCCTATCTCAGAGTTTGCCAGAAACATCTCCAACACTGTGATCTGTTGCTCAAGTTCGCTGATTTTAGAATTAACCTTCTCAGCAAGGGCTTTCCGACGGGCCTCAATACTCGCGATGGCATCGGTAAGTTCTCCATTGAGAGATTCATACGTGGACTCCGAAATCCTGCCTTCTTCGAGGAGATCGTCAAGAGCCTGCTTCTTTTTCTTCGTTAGTTCCAGATCCGCGCTTATTTCTTTAAAAGAATGCTTCCACGAAATCAAATCTACACACCGTGCTGAGTGCTTGCCTAACCGAAAGAAATAACTTTTGTTAACATGCAGATATACTGCTTACTGCAGAAATCAGCCTCTTTTCCATTTTTACACCTTAGAGGGTTTTAAACGCGCGTGAATCAACCAATCATACAAGGGTATAAACATGAACACGCATTTGACTAACGAAAAGTGACCGTTTTTCCATCTCTTAATCCCTAGTAATTTTATGATACGGTTGTCAATCAGTCAAAACACAACTCCAGTTTTGGTTCGATTTGTGTATAGCCTACTAAGGCTACGGTTCATGCGTGATGATTTATGCCTGATTACTCTGTTAAGAAAAGGAATAAATAACACAAAATACATATATTATTATTGCCCGGTCGGAAGGGGATGGTGCCAATAACCAATCTGGCACGGCGGAAATACATGCTGTAAACCCTTCGTATCCATTAAATCAATGTAATTAGAAATCAAGCAATATCCTTCCGAAAGGAAGGAGATCAGCCAATTCGGCGACGCGGTGGTGAACAATGTGTGCGTGGCTGCATTGGATGCTTAGCCCCGGAAACCGGGCGTTTTTTATTCGGGCGTTAGTTTTGGTGTGAGCTTTTCTACGGCATTCTTAACTTTGTTCCACTCTTCGACGTTTCTCAGTTGGAATTTGTGTTTTCTTTTCCACTTTCCATCTCGGAACTGCTACATGTACATCGCTATTGAGCGTCTTCCGTAGGATTCAAAGACCACTATGGCTTCCCACCATTTCTGGCTTTTGAAGATTGTGATGTGGTCTATGACTTTATAGAAGTCTGAGATTGGCAATTTCTCACTCATTTTTGGAAACCCCATCCGCTTTTTATGAGTGATGTTTAGATTTAAGACCTTCTCCAGACGAATAGAACGGTGAAGTTGTCTCTCAAAACCTCACCCATACATGCCTTCTATTACATGACCCAACTAGAAATCGAATATGGTAGCGTTTTCTGAACCCATAGCTGTCCCCCGTTAGAGCTTCTCAGGTCTAGAGGCGCTCTACCTGCATTGGTGCATGAGGCAGCTTCTCACCACAGTAGGGACACAGCTTAAACTGCAGCAAAACATCCTCCCCACAGAAGGGACACTTCCTCCCACTCTCCAAGTCCGCCTCCAACTTCTGGAAACCCACCTCTAGACCAGCCTCCAACTCACTCAACTTCCGCGTCAGCCCCGCTATCCCCACCCTCAAACCATTCTGACTATCCTTCAAAGACTTCAAACCCTCCTTCACGGCTCGGAGATCTATGCCATTGGAAGTTAACGAATGATTTATCATATCCAGCAAACTCGTCTCAGTCTCACTAGCCCTATCAATCTCGCCCTCAGCAAGCTCTATATCAGCCAGAATCTTGTTGTAAAGAGCCATGATTGGGTTGTGACACGCGATAAGGCTGGTCACGCCGAGAAAAACTAAGGCCAAGCTCAACGATCCCCAGAAATACACACCTACATCTATAGCTATCAACACGTGGCTAATCGCATAGAGCTCCAGAAGACGACTTGCTTCTCCAGACATCAACGAAAGATAGGCGTCAAAAGTATGCAAAGCCGCAAGAAAAGTCAAAAACCCGAAAACCCAGACACCTATTCCCTTCTTCATCGAAACCATCAGCCTACGATCTCTCTACAATCCATAGAAGAAACCTCTATAAGAGATAGACTCCAATGACTCATATATAACGAAAAAAAGAATATGTCCTCCTCCATACCTAAGCAATACACAAACAAAAGCAACACTTCTACAGACCAAACAACCCAAAGATAAACTCCAAGGCAAAAAGTATTTAAAACCTCAACAGGTCGATAGAGGAGATGCCGAGGAGAAGCAGGCGATGGTCAGAAAGGCAAGAATCCGCCTAACAAGCACAGATTACCAAAAACTAGAGAACGTATGCGGAGAACTGAAGGCCATCGCCGAGAAGACAGGCGTAAAAATGAAGGGTCCAACCCCTCTACCGACAAAGAAGCTCCGCGTCCCAGTTCGAAAGACCCCCTGTGGCCAAGGAACCCCCACCTGGGACAAATGGGAGATGCGCATCCACAAACGCCTCATCGACATCGACGCAGAAGAACGCGTCATGCGAAGGATCATGAGAATCCGAGTACCCGAAGAAGTCTTCGTCAGCATCGAACTGATGTAATTGCCTATTATTTGAAATATACTGTTGATTTCATGAAACGTTCTCGTATTTGTCTAGCACCGACTTAACTTCCTTCCATGTTGTCATTCTCTTGATGACTGGCTCCCCATTAATGGATACCCCTCTTACCAACCCATATCTTTCAATAGTCTCTCTACGGTCCGTGTGAATCATATTCAAAGTCACGCCGGGATACTTCCTCACATTTCTCCTAACATTGTCAGCCATCCATCCACACCAAGGGCACTGGCTGTTGCAGAAGACTTCCAGTACGACTTTATCTTTCTCACTCTTCTCTCGCCTTTTAGGAAAAATGAGCACAGGCCTTTCATGCGCACCTAAGTCTAGATGAAGAAGCACACGAGTTCCATCTCTAGAGACTTCCTTAAACCAAATTTCCTGAAGAAGTCGGTTGGCATGTAGTCGAAGTAATCAAACCACTTATCCCCTTCATAAGCCAATACAGTGGCCCCACCTACTTCATTGGCTGCTTTGAGAAAATGCTGCACAAGCCCTTTTCCAATGCCTGCCTTCGAATGACGTGGTAGAACCCAAACGCAGTTGATGAATAAAGAGCGCTCCCCTTTCACAGGTTCAGGAGCATCCTCGATTGGAAGATACTCAATCAACCCCTTCTTGCTTTTTCTGAGGCCCAAAGCGACGATTATTTCGAGTCCTTTTGCCATCATTTCCTCAATCCACTTCAGCCTTTTCCCCATATGTTCCTTCATGGCTTCTTTCTGTCTTCGGCTAATGCCCCAGAGACAAAGATAGGAAACGTATGGAAACTCTTTTACGGTTATCTTGTGAAACTCCAATTCTATCGCGTCTACTCTACGTCCTCTTTGCAGTCTTGTGAGTTGTGGAAGAACATATGTAAGTCTTCACTATCGCATCACCGGATATTGCTTTGTAGGTTTCTTCACCCCACACGATACACTTACTCCTTCTATTTCTCACAAGTAGGCTATAGGAGGGAGCAGGGGAAGGAGGAGCGAGGAGAAAGATAGCTCCCTCCATCGTCTGCGGTCTCTATTCTCTCTCAGCGCATTCTGACGCTATTCAAACTAGACTGTTTAAAATTACCTATGAATCGTAGGTTCAAGTAGGTTAGAGAGTCCAATGAAACTGAACTGCCTGATTGTCCATGTAGTTCTTTGTTGACTCTCTCAAGTATCTGTGAAAGTCTTGCTTTCACCATTGCTCTAGTTTCATATTTCTTTCATTTCGGAAACAAAAAAGGGAGAAATGGGGTTAGGGGCTCTTCTGTCCTTTCTTAATAGATTGCATCTGCTCTTCCACATTTCTCATGTGTCTTCTCAGAACCTCTAGCTGTCTCAGAAGTCTCTCTTTTTCCTTATCCAACTTTATCAAAAGACACTAGTCTACTTAGCATGATTAAGAGATTATGAAGACAGAATAAGTATTCTCAGTTTTGTTCCACTTGTCTCTATAGATTTCAACTGCATCAGAACTTGGTTTCTCTTGATGGAAGATCGACTTATCATACAAACACAAAGACGTAGACTGCCAGAACAAGAGACGCAATAAATGCGGCGGTCCAGACCAGCTTGTTCCACTGAAAGACCTTCAGCCCGTCCATTATACCATATGGGATTAGATTGAAAACAGCTATGATAGCATTGATCCACGCACCGAAGAATGGTATAGCCCCATAGAATGTATTTTGTGTAACTATTAGAACTGCGGTGCAGATGGTTGAAATCACAATGTTAGTTAGAGGCCCAGCGAGAGCCGTTTTACCAGCTTCTCTCCCCGTTACTGACCCCGCAATCATTACGGCCCCTGGAGAGATTATTTTGAAGAACGGGAGTGGAAGCATTGAAATGAGCGTTATGATCGCCCCCCACAGTGTCAATCGGAATTCTGCCCACAATCCATAGTGTTGCGCTGAGAGTTTGTGGGCGATCTCATGAAGGAGAAAAGAAAGTGTGAAGACTATTACAAGGCCTACCAGAATTTCCGGGTTTGCCAATACTAGTAAGCCCTCCGCTTGGTAGATGTAGGATAATCCAACACCCATGACCAGCAGTGCTCCGATGGCTAGATGTTTGAGTTCTGTCGAGCTGAATTGAAATGTCTTTGTTGCTGATCTTGGGCCGTAGCTGATCGTGTATTCATACTGTTTCTCGGGAGTGATGATTGGTGGAGGTTGTGGGCGTGGCGCTCTTGCCCGCCAGTATTCTGTGCAGTTGTGGTTTTCTGGCAGTCTGTGTTCTGCGCAGTAGTGGCGGTTGCAGTAAGGACACCTGAACGGGAGGGCGACTTCCTCTCCACAGTATTCACATTTCGCTATCTTGTCCAGCTTCCTTCTGGTTTGTATTTATTTTCATGGTTTATATGTTATGTTTTGTGACACGCATGTAGAGGAGACAACTACACCGGCCACTTGGTTGCATCTCTCGCTGGTTTCGTTGTTCAACAGTTCAAGAATCTCTTTTTATAAGATCAGATCAGCCTTAAAGCTAGAAGGAAAGGCGCATGAAATTTCCAGAGAGAGTCTACACCGAAGACGAGGTACAGGAAGCCAGAACCCTGATAGAGCAAGGCTACAAACATCAACTCAGAGTGAAGGGAAGCCGAGATTTCAAGAGTAAAGTGGAAAAAGCTCTAGAACTCGTCAAGATAGCCAATTACTACGATTTCCTACGAACCTACATCAGAGAGATCGTTGAGATTGATGGTCTCAGCCAACTACGCGAATCAGAAGTCGCCATCTGGATCAACAAATACAGTGTTGCAGATCCAGTCGAGGCTGCCGGCTTTCTCATACAGAAGGCTCAGCAGATGAAAGACTACACTGAAAGCAGATTATACTATGACACGGGTGAAATCAGAGCCGTCAACAAACGAATCGAATTCTTGAAGGCTCTAAAAGAACGGAGCAAAGATCAGGCTCTGAAGAAAAGATGTGAAGAAATCCTAAAGGCGTGGACAGAGACCACTTACCCGTGACTCAAAACTAAATCTTCTCAACCCTGATTTTGGTACCGCTCTTCACGTTTTCAAAAATTCCCAGATTCTTCGTCACTTTACCGATGACGTTAACCGGACTGTAGGGCTGCGACTCTCCATAAAAGATACAAAGCGCTTTTCCCATAGGCCAATAGGCAATAGCTCCCTTCTCTACCGTAGGCTCTGCCTTCTCTTCTCCCATCTTCACCGGAATCTCGAAATAGACCTCTTGCTTCCATAAGGCTGCTCGACCCTCAATTGGGAGCCCCTTAGTCACGGCCTCCACAGTTCTCGGAGCAAGATAACGAACAAGCTTCCCCTCCGCTTCACCAACACCTTCGATCACAAACCTGACAGGTATGCGCGATATGCTCTCCTCCACATTCTCACCTCAGCTCAAACCTTATCGTGCCTTGGAAAGCGGTTTTCCAAGATATCCTCAAGATCAGGCTTGCCAAGCTCCTGAAGCTCATATGTAACTCGCACCGCTGGCTTATCCATATTCAAAACCTGCCTCAAATCTACAGGGGTTCCAATAACAACAACATCACAAGGCGTCGCATTGATCGTCTCCTGAAGCTCTCTTATCTGCTCTTCACCATAACCCATAGCAGGAAGCAAGGCTCCCAGATGCGGGTATTTCTTGAAGGCTGTTTTTATCGACCCGACGGCGTAGGGACGTGGATCTAATAATTCAGCAGCCTTCAATCTCTTGGCAGCTATAGTCCCCGCACCATAAGCCATCATACCGTGAGTCAGAGTTGGCCCGTCTTCGATGACTAGAACCTTTTTGCCCTCAACAAGCTTAGGATCCTCAATGGTTATCGGCGAGGCCGCCTTGATTATGGGGGCGTCTGGGTTTGCCGTCTTTACATTTTCCAGAACGGTTTCAACATTCGCAGCCTCGGCTGTGTCCACTTTATTGATGATCACAACATCTGCCATCCGTAGATTCGTCTCTCCTGGATGATAAGTCAGTTCATGCCCTGGCCTATGCGGATCAGCAACCACAATATGTAGGTCAGATATGTAGAATGGAATGTCGTTGTTGCCTCCATCAAAAACGATCATCTCTGCCTCTTTCTCAGCTTCCCTCAGAATCTTTTCATAATCGACACCCGCATAGACCACTACTCCATTGTTGATGTGCGGCTCATATTCCTCTCGCTCCTCAATCGTACACTCATACTTGTCCAAGTCCTCAAAGGATGCGAACCTCTGACAAATCTGTTTACGCAAGTCACCATAGGGCATGGGATGCCGCACAACAACCACCTTAAATCCAAGATTTTTCAAGATTTTAGAGACCCTTCTGGAGGTCTGACTCTTTCCAGATCCTGTTCTGACCGCGCAGACCGAAACCACAGGAACCTTGGCCTTCAGCATTGTGGTTGAGGGCCCCATCAGTCTAAAATCAACGCCGCAAGCCAAAGCCCTTGAAGCTGTGTGCATGACGTGTTCGTGAGAGACGTCACTGTAGGCGAAAACCACCTCGTCTACGCTGTACTGTCTGATGAGCTTAGGCAGTTCATCCTCCGAGTAGATTGGTATGCCTTGAGGATAGTTGGAACCTGCGAGCTCAGGCGGATACTCCCGCTTTTCGATGCCTGGTATCTGCGTGGCAGTGAAGGCTACTACTTCGTATTCGTCATTGTTTCTGAAGTAGACGTTAAAGTTGTGAAAATCCCTTCCCGCTGCCCCCATTATGATAACTCTGGTTTTCCTCATGTATGCTCCCCAACAAGATGTAGAACCGACATAATATTACGCCTTCATATAAGCCTTAACGGTTTAAATCACCAACCAGAAAACGAAGAAACCGTGAATTCTAGTCCCGCTTCACTTATCGCTAAATCTTTATGCTTGCTACTCCAAAGAAGTTCTATTCAAAGACAATAGAGCGCGAAGTGTCTCTATGGTTAAGATATCAATCAGCGAGAAAGAGTATGCGAAAAGAATCAAGAATGTTAAAGACGAACTGGCAAAAAAGAAGCTGGATGCCCTCTACTTGACGAACGGCACCAGCTTCCTCTACCTCACAGGCTACTCCTACATCCAAACAGAAAGACCAGCCGCACTCATCATCCCGCTGGACGGAGAAATAACCTTCATGGGACCACACCTAGAAAAAGACCACATACCACTGAAAACAACCCTGATAAAAAACATCAAAACCTACCCAGACTACCCAGGAGAAAAACATCCAATCAACCATTTCGCAACCTTTCTGAAAGAGCTGGAACTGGAGAAAAATAAAATAGGCATAGACAACCCGGCAGGAGCAGCAGGGACATGGGGCTACAAAGGACCAAAAGTGACCGAGAAGCTCCCCAAAGCCGAGTTCGTAGAAGCAAAGGACATAGTCCCGAATATGCGAATAATCAAATCAAAGGAGGAGATTGAACTACTAAGGGAAAGCGCCAAATGGGCAAACCTCGCTCACACACTGCTTCAAGAATACACAGAGCCAGGCCTGTGGGACGTTGACATAGCACTAAGAGCCTCCTACGAGGCCTCAATGATCATGAAGAAGACGCTAGGACCAGAGTATGAACAATGCAAAAGGGGGCGCTCCCCAGCCAGTGCCGGCTTCAGAGGGCAAGTTGGTCCCATGTCAGCTATCCCTCACTCAATCAGCATCAAAAGGAAGATCAAAAAAGGAGACGTAGTCGTAACAGGAGCCGGAGCAGACATCGGCGGATACAGCAGCGAACTCGAAAGAACCATGATCATCGGGCAGCCAACCGAAAAGCAGAGGAGATATTTCGAGGCTATGCTCAAGGCTCAGGACGCAGGCCTAAAAGCCTTCAAGCCCGGGGCAAAGTGCAGCGACGTTGACAAGGCATCCAGAAAAGTCATCGAGAAGGCAGGCTATAAGGTGCTCATAAGACATCATACAGGGCACGGACTCGGTCTTGAGGGACATGAACCACCGTGGCTCGACATAGGCGACAACACCATCATGAAGCCCGGCATGATCTTCAGCTGCGAGCCAGGCATATACAAACCAGGATACGCAGGATTCAGACACTCAGACACGCTAGTCATAACAGAGGACGGATCGGAGATTCTAACATATTATCCCCGAGACCTCGAGTCCTTGACAATAAGCACAGGGTAGTCGCAGATTTAATCACAGTTTGCGGGTAAAAATCAGGTAAATCTAGTATCAACGCAATTGTGCTCTATGAAGTGTCCTATGTCTTTTTGTAGAGAGTAAAGCTCAGCACTCCATTTCTAAAGTCCAAATCGTGGATCTGAGGAGACACCATGAAGGGCAACACAACCCGCTTATAGAACCCGGTCTCTTCGTGCTCAGCTGATATCACCAGCTCCCATCCAGACACCCTAACCATCACATCCTCTTCTTCCATTCCAGGCAACTCAGCAAGAACACGCACTGTATCGTCCTCCACCATGGCATCTACGAAGGGAGCCCTGAACTTGGGGCTTATATACAAGGGCTTGATCGGTCCTCTTTCGACTGTGACATCTCGCCTCGGCCTAGGGCTTACTCCGAACACCTTTACGGCAATTAATCCGACCGCAAAACCTCCGATGTGAGCCCAGAAGGCCACTCCTGAGGATAGCAGAGTGATTGAAAAGAACCCCATCAGTAGCTGATAGAAGAACCAAAATCCGAGATAGTACAATGCTGGTATGGTTATAATATGAATAAGAAAGTAGAACACTAGGGTTCTCACTCTTGCCTTAGGATAGAGAAGCATATAGGCGCCCAGAACAGCTGAGATAGCCCCTGAAGCCCCAACAGACGGGATGCCAAAACCCACATTACGTGCTAAGGGATCTAGAGCTGCGAATAGAGAGGCTATATGAGTGAAGCTTGCGGCTAAGCCGCCAAGCAGATAGAAAATAAGGTATTTCGTGTGACCCAGGGCATCTTCAATATTGTCCCCGAAAACCCAGAGGTAAAGCATATTTCCAAGTAGGTGCATGATGTCGGCGTGCATGAACATGCTGGTGAGGAGAGTCCACAGATTCTCTCCACGTATGATATCACTTGGAATGACTCCGAAATTCCAGATCCCGTTGTACAGCACTCGCGTTCGGATGGGGTCTTGCAGAAAGAAGAAAAAGAAGATCACTATGTTAATCAGCAGAAGCCCATAGTTCACGTAAGGCTTGATTGAGGGTCTATTTTCATCGTGGATAGGCAACAAGAGACGTATCCCTCACTTTTGATCTAATACAACACTCTCACAACATACAAACTTATCTACTCTCTGCCCTCTCCTTTATCTTACTTCACTCACAGAATAAATGAACCCAACCTCTGCTGGTGCAAGAAAATCGAAATAGAACGAAAGATGAGACAACAAGGCGTAGCTTGCACCAAAAACGAAAAGCAAGGTTTAAATAAAGTTCGATTCATTCCGTACTTTAGCTTCAGAAAAGTATAGATGGTAAAAGATGCCTAGGGCGTTTCAACACATCATTCGAATTGCAGACACGGACTTAGATGGCACTCTGAAAGTGGACTATGCACTCACCAAAATAAAGGGCGTTGGAATAAGACTAGCCGAAGTCATTGCTAAAAAAGCAAAGGTTAGCATTGAAAATCGCCTCGGTTTCCTCTCAGACGCTGAGGTCAAGAGGATCAAAGACGTTGTAGAGAACCCTTCTAAATACGATGTCCCGGGTTGGCTCCTCAACCGCTCAAAAGACAGCAAAACCGGAAATAACCTTCACATAGTAGGTTCAGACCTGGTTCTCCAGACGAAAACCGACATTGACGAGATGAAAAGGATGAAGTCGTGGAAGGGTATCCGTCACGCTTATGGCTTGAAGGTACGGGGGCAGCGAACAAGAACGACGGGAAGAAAGGGGAGGGTTGTAGGCGTCAAGAAAAAGCGCGAACTGAGGAAGCTGCGGGAACGGGACTGATATGGGGGATCCAAAGAAGCCGAGAAAAAAATATGAGACATCAAAGTTTCCTTGGCAAACAGACACTCTTCAAACGGAGCTTCGGCTAATCGGTGAATACGGGCTTCGAAACAAGAAAGAGTTTTGGCGCCACAGAACCATGGTCTCCAAGTTTAGGGGGGTAGCTAGGTCGCTCTTAGGAATGTCATCAGAGGAGAGAAGGAAACGGGAGAAACAGCTTCTTGACAGACTATATCGTCTCGGGATTCTGCCTAAAAGTGCTAAGCTAGATGATGTTCTAGACCTCACCATAGAAGGTATCCTCGAGAGGAGGTTTCAGTCAATAGTTTTTCGAAGGGGCTTGGCCAAATCTATGCATCAGGCTCGCCAATTTATTGTTCACGGACACGTCGCCATTAATGGAAAACGGGTTTCATCCCCTGGTTATCTGGTCTTGAAGGATGAGGAAGCGAAGATAGGTTATGCTCCCACAAGTCAACTCTCAAACTCCGATCATCCCATAAGAAAGTCTGTTCGTGTCGCAACTGAGGTTGTAAAGGCTTGAGCAAGAAGTCTGAAAAATGGGCTGTCGTCCATATCTACAGCTCCTATAACAACACCTTCGTGCACGTCACGGACATCTCCGGGGCTGAGACCATCGCTAGGACCTCCGGAGGTATGTTCGTCAAGGCTGACCGACTGGAATCATCGCCTTACGCTGCAATGAGGGCCGCGGCCCATGCGGCCACAGTCGCCAAGGATAGGGGAATCAACGCCATACATATCAAGGTTCGTGCGCCCGGAGGGTCTGGCGCCAGGACGCCAGGAGCTGGTGCTCAGGCTGCTATAAGGGCTTTGGCTAGGGCTGGCTTCCGTATTGGTCGGATAGAAGAGGTCACTCCAGTTCCGCACGATGGAACTCGGAGAAAGGGTGGAAGAAGAGGCCGCAGGATCTAAGGCCATCAACTGTTTGTTGTTCGTCGTTGTTCTAACCTAGTCTCTGACAAGACTCAAACAAGCAGTTGTGTGGAGACAGCGAAAAACGATTCCTAGATGCTAAAGGAAACATTGAAATAATGCCTTTCTCTCCTTATGGAAAGCACGCATCATTCATACTACACCCGCTTCGGAGAGACTGAATGTTATGGAGGTTCGCGTCCTCGAAAAGGCCGACTTCAATGCTCGGTTGATCATCGAAGGAGCGGACACCCCATTTATGAATGCCCTACGCAGAATCATACTCGCTGAAGTCCCCTCGATGGCCATCGACGAAGTCGTCTTCATCGAAAACTCATCAATGCTTCACGACGAAATTCTCGCTCACAGGCTGGGACTCATCCCACTCAAAACTGACTTAGACACCTATAACCTGCCAGATGAATGTCCCTGCAAGAGCGAGTTTGGATGTAACCTATGCCGCGTGGGATTAACCCTCGAAGCCGAAGCCACAGAAAAGACGACCACAGTTTACTCCAGAAACCTTCAGTCCGACAACCCCGACATAACACCAGTCAGTGACAAAATTCCACTAGTGAAGCTGGCACCAGATCAGAAAATGAAGCTTGAAGCTTACGCCCGGCTTGGAAAGGGAAAGGACCACGCGAAATGGCAACCGGTCTCAAGCTGTACATATAAGTACATGCCAGAGATCGAGGTGGACAAGGAAAGGTGTGATTTCTGCGGCGAATGTGCGGCCGTCTGTCCGAAGAGAATCCTTGTAAAGACTGATAAAAAGATAGAAATCCGGAATATAATTGATTGCACTCTCTGTCAAGACTGCGTTGACGCTTGCCCAAAGGACCCTCCCGCCATCAAGATAGAAGGGGACACGAATACCTTCATTCTCAACATAGAATCATCAGGAACTCTTTCAGTTGAAAGAATCATGCTGGAAGCAATCAAAATAATCAACAAGAAATCCGAAGAATTCGTCAAACAATTAAAGGCGACGAAGAAATGAGAAGAATCAGAACAACAAACCCAGAGCTTATAAAACTCATCCGAATCTTGAAAAAGAAATCCCGAGAAAACAAAACAAGAATATGGCGGGACATAGCGGATCGCCTATCGCGCTCAAGACAAAGACGCACAAGCGTAAATGTGAGTCGTCTAAACCGCCACACCGAAGATGGGGAAACAATAGCCGTCCCAGGCAAAGTTTTAGGCTCTGGCAAAATCGACCATTCCATAATGGTGGCTGCCTTCAACTTTTCCAAACAGGCAGAGGCAAAAATTCTGGCAGCCAAAGGAAAATGCCTCACAATACAAGAGCTGGTCGAGAAACATCCAAAAGGCATAAACTTGAGAATTATTGAGTGAAAACAGATGGCTAGAGAACAGACGGTGGTAATTGACGCAAAAGGGCTCATCCTTGGCAGAATGGCAAGCACGATAGCCAAGCGTCTCCTCCAAGGAGAAAACATCATAATCATGAACGCAGAGAAGGCTGTCATCTCCGGAAAGAGGCTTAGCAGGATCAAGGAGGCTAAGAAAAGGCTTGAGGTGGGACACCCCAAGAAAGGGCCATTCTACCCCAGAAGACCGGAAGAGATCGTCCGCCGAACCATAAAGGGAATGCTTCCGAGAAGAAAACCGAAAGGCCAGCAGGCCTACAGGAGGCTCAAAGTTTTTGTCGATGTGCCTCAAGAGCCTATTGAGACGGAAACACAAACAATACCCGACGCTAGATCGGAGAAGCTCAAATGTCCGTATATTACCGTTGGAAAATTGGCCAAAGAGATCGGATGGGCTTCGACCGGTGAATAACATGCCTGGTCGCGAAAGAATCTTATTAACTAGCGGAAAGCGCAAAACCGCCATCGCCAGAGCAACGGTCAGGGATGGAAAGGGAAGAATCCGCATAAATAACATTCCAATCGAAATCTATCGACCAAGGATAGCCCGAGACAATATTATGGAGCCTCTTCTCCTAACAGACGAGGAAACATTGAAGCAGATCGACATTGATGTTAACGTGTCGGGAGGAGGGTTCATGGGGCAGGCTGAGGCCTCAAGGATGGCTATCGCAAGGGCTCTGTTGAGGTGGACTAAGAGTGCTCGGCTTAAAACTACCTTCACGGATTATGACCGATCTATGATCGCTGGCGATCCAAGGCGGAAGGAACCAAAGAAGTTTGGCGGGCCTAGTGCGCGGGCTAAGGATCAGAAAAGCTACAGATAAGGTAGAATAAATGTCGTCATTTCGTCGTCAAAAGGATTTTTCAATGGAAAGCGTATATTCAAACAGCTTATTAATTTCCAACATTTACGGATAATTCAGAGGAGGATTGAGAAGAATAATCATACCCGTACGCTGTTTCTCCTGTGGCAAGCTGATCGGGGATAAGTGGGAAGAATTCGCAAGAAGGGTGAAAAGTGGAGAAGACCCTAAAAAAGTCTTGGACAGCATGGGGGTTTTGCGGTACTGCTGCCGTCGCATGCTCCTCTCCCACGTGGAGATCATAGATGAAGTTCTCAAGTTTTATGAGGTTGAAAGCAGGAGACAGCCAAGACAGGTATAAGGTGAGCGGATAGAGATGTCGACGGTAATCGAGGATGTCACAGCACGAAAGACCTTCAACAGCCGAGGAGAAGAGACCCTAGAGGTTGACGTAATAACCATGGCGGGATTCGGGAGAGCCTCCGCACCATCTGGTGCAAGCAAGAGAAAAGCCGAGGTCGTCTCCTATCCACAAGGCGATATAGACAAAGCAATAGAGAAAGTCACGAACATAATTGCCCCAGAACTGATCGGTAGAAACGCAGATGAACAGGAGGAAATCGACGATCTTCTACATGAAATCGATGGAACCACAGACTTTAGCAGCATCGGTGGGAATGTGGCCTATGCCGTTTCTCTAGCAGCCGCTGAAGCAGCCGCCGCCTCTTATGGCATGCCGGTGTTCGAATATCTGGCTGGCTATCTCGCAGATGAAATCCCACACCCCCTAGGAAACGTCTTAGGTGGGGGAAAACACGCATACGGAAAGACACCAGACATACAGGAATTCCTAGTTCTACCCCTGAAAGCAGACTCCTTCCATGAAGCAGCCAAGGCAAATACATCAGTTCATAAGAAAGTTGGTTCTCTACTGAAGAAGGCAGATAGAAGCTTCACTGGAGGAAGGGGAGACGAGGGCGCCTGGGCACCCAACATAAAAAGTGAAGAAGCCTTGGATATCATGTTGAAGGCGTGTGAGGCAGTTTCAGAGGAGTCTGGAGTCGAGTGTAGAGTTGGCTTGGACATTGCAGCTTCCAGCCTGTGGAAAACAAAAGAGAAACGTTATGTGTACGCTCGAGAGGGGGTCAGAAGAAGCCCAGAGGCGCAACTAGACTTCGTTTTAAATCTCATCGAGAACTACAGTCTCGCTTACATTGAAGATCCTTTCCACGAAGAAACCTTTGAGGCTTTCGCAGAGCTCACGAAAAAGACTAGAAATTGTCTAGTATGCGGCGACGACCTTTTTGCAACAAATATAGAGAGATTGAAAAAGGGGATTAAAATCGGCGCTGCGAACTCAGTCATCATAAAAATTAATCAGGTCGGGACACTCACTGACGCCTGGACGACCACCGAAATTGCTCAGAAAGCGCGATACACGACAATCATGTCACATAGATCTGGAGAAACAACCGACGCACATATAGCCCACCTAGCGATAGCGTTCCACTGTCCCATTATCAAAACAGGTATAATCGGAGGAACACGTATATCAAAAATCAACGAACTTACTCGAGTAGAAAAGATGCTTGGAGAGAGAGCTAAGATGCCGGCTCTTCGATTGTGAGGAAAACACATGTCAGAGAAAGAAAATGAAGAAGTCGAAATTCCGAGCGAGGGGCTTTTGCTGCCTCAAGACACCCTCCTGTCAGCCGGAATCCACATAGGCACAAGAATGAAAACGAAGGATGTGGGACCCTTCATCTACCGCATCAGACCTGATGGATTATTTGTTCTGGACATTCAGAGAACCGATGAACGCATCCGAATCGCAGCCAAATTCCTAGCGAGGTTTGAACCACATAAGATCGCGGCGGTGGCCGCAAGATTGTATGCCCGTACTCCTGTTGAAAGATTCTGCGAAGCAACTGGGGCAACTTCCGTTATCAGCCGTTTTGTTCCTGGACTACTGTCAAATCCTCTCTATCCAAATCGCATCGAGCCAGGGGTTGTGATCGTCTCTGATCCCAGAGCCGACGGCCAAGCTGTGAGGGAGGCCTCAACTGTTGGAATCCCGGTTGTGTCTCTCTGTAGCACCGATAACGAGTTTCGTGATTTAGATGTGGTCATACCCACTAACAATAAGGGTAGAAGAGCCCTCGCGGTGATTTATTGGCTTCTTGCTAGACAAATACTGCGGGAGAGAGGGGAGCTTCCTCCTGACGGAGATATGGCTCTATCAATTGATGATTTTGAGGTAAAACTAGCAAGAGAAGAAGAGGGAGAAGGTTGAAGGTTAGGCGTCCCACTGTTGCAGGTTCATGGTACGCCGGCACCTCACAATCCCTGCGAGCACAGATAGAAGACTGCTTCATGCACGAATTCGGACCGGGCAAACTCCCTAAAGTCGTAGAAGAGGGCCCACGAAACATGCTTGGGCTTACCGTTCCTCATGCAGGCTATATGTATTCTGGATCAGTGGCTGCAAATGCGTATTATAACCTTGCATTTGATGGCAGACCAGACACAGCTGTTCTCTTTGGTCCAAATCATTACGGGCTTGGAAGTGGGCTGGCCATCATGAATGAAGGGGTTTGGCGCACCCCGTTGGGAGACGTAGAGATTGATGCCCAGACTGCCAACCAGATTTTGCGTGAATCTCGTGTTATCGATGTGGATGACATAGCCCATGCAAGGGAGCACTCCATTGAACTTCAGCTTCCCTTTCTTCAATACCTGTACGGCTCAAGTTTCAAGTTTGTGCCCATCTCCTTTCTTATGCAGGATCTCGAATCGAGTCGTGAGGTTGGGCGAGCTGTTGCAAAAGCGTTGTCTGGAAGGAATGGCCTAGTGATAGCCTCAACAGACATGACCCACTACGAGCCCCAAGAAAGAGCTGAACAAAAAGACAGACTAGCCATTAGTGCAGCCCTAAAAATGGATGAAGAGCTCTATTACTCTACCGTAGAGACTAACGGCATTTCTACGTGTGGCTACGGTCCCGTGGTTGCAGCGATTACAGCATCAAAGTTGTTGAGCGCAAAAAGGGCGCGGCTGCTTTGCTATAAGACCAGCGGCGACGTCACCAGCGACTTCTCCTCAGTTGTGGGTTATGCATGCGTCTCATTCATGAAGGGTTAGATTGATACATACGCGTTCTATTTCTGAAATGACTCTTCGGTTAGTAGGTGAGGAATGTCGAGATTCACGTAAAGTCTTGTAACACCATTTTGGAACGTTTACATCTTGACCTATCAATCGCTTCACGGAGAGCCTTACCCTCTTTGATGGTTCAACTTCGGAGCCTCCGCAATCCACATCTTATTTAAATTTCCAGAAGTAGTTGTCTTTTCTAGGTGGTTTCGATGGGAAGCGGTTCTGGCTTCGGAAAAGCCATCTTGTTTGGCGAACATTTCGTTGTTCACGGCGTACCAGGAATTGTTTCTGCAATTGATTTAACAGCCGACGCAGAAGTGAAGAGAATTGGAGAAGGAATCATCGTAAAGGATGAAAGAAAAGGCGCAAAAGGTTACACTGAACGGAAGAGAACCCAACAAGAAGAGTCTATTGAGAGAATGCTGAAAACCATGGGACTCGATTTGGAAAAGATGTCTTTAGAGATTTGGTTGGGAGGAAGTCTCCCGGGTTTCAGCGGAATAGGTGCTTCTGCAGCAAGCAGCGTTGCAATCGCAAGGGCTATAGCAGAGGAGTTTGAAATGACTTTGTCAGATGAAAGAATCAACGAAATTGCTTATGAAGCTGAGAAAGCCTACGCCGGAACACCCTCAGGCATCGACAACAGCGCTGCAACGTATGGAGGGCTAATCTGGTTCAGCAGAAATCTAAACGAAGGCCCAAACACAATTGAAAGATTGAGTATAAGGGAGCCTGTTGAAATTGTCATAGGCAACACGGGAGTTGTTGCTGACACGAAGGAAATGGTTGCAGGCGTTGCCGAAAGAAAGAAAGACAATCCAGAAAAATATGATCCATTGTTCAATCAAGCAGAACGGTTAGCATTCGAGGCTAGAAAGACCTTAGAAGATTTTGATTTAAGAAAGGTTGGGAGATTGATGAACAAAAATCATGACCTACTGCAAGAAATTGAAGTTTCTTGTAGCGAATTGGATTATCTGGTCAATTTGGCTCGACAGCAGGGCGCGTTTGGAGCAAAACTAACTGGAGGTGGCGGTGGAGGCTGTATGGTAGCGTTAACACCGGGAAAAGAACTGCAAGACGCAGTTGCAACAGCAATGGAAAAAGAGGGATTCCAAGTACTGAGAGCAAAGATCGGTATTCAGAAATACAAGTAAATTAGCCTTATTAGAAACTAGAAATTACCTTTAAAGAAGGGAGAAGATTGGGTTTTAGAAGTTTTCTAGAAAAGCTCGACCAAAATGGAGAACTAATAAGAATAAGAAAAGAAGTGTCAACCGAGTATGAGATGGCGGGGATTATAGATGCTCTCGGCGAGAAACCCGTGTTCTTTGAGAAAGTGAAGGAATCAAGTATTCCTGTTGTAAGCGGCCTCGTCTCATCTAAAGAACTGATTGCTAGAGCTTTGAACATTAAGAAAGAACAATTGCTGCGGAAATTATCCAATGCCATAGAAAACCCCTTACCTCCTGATGTTGTGGCGAAAGGAGAATGCCAGGAAATAGTTGAGAAAGACGTTGATTTGACAAAGCTTCCAATAATGAGGTACACAGAAAAGGACGGTGGAAAATACATTGCATCTGCCATAGCCATAATAAAAGACCCCGAGTTGGGCAGAAACACATGTTTCCACAGGCTCATGTTGATAGATAAAAACAAGTTCGTAGCCAGAATCGTTGAAGAGAGAGGAACAGACACCGCCCTCAGAAAATCTGGCAGCGAACTCGACATCGCAATGTGCATAGGCAACTCAACCGCTACTCTTCTTGCCGCTGCCACATCTCTACCGAAGGGTGTTGACGAACTAGGAATGGCTAATGCATTAGAGAAAACAGAACTGGTGCCGTGCAAGACCATCGCTCTTGAGGTTCCAAGAGACTGCGAGATTGTATTAGAGGGAAGGATAACAAAAGAAAGAACATCAGAGGGACCGTTCTTAGATCTGACAGGAATTGCCGATAGGATAAGACAGCAACCAGTGATAGAAATCAAGTGCATAACTCACAGAGAAAACCCTATTTACCAAACCATACTTGCGGGAAGAAATGAACATAAGTTCTTGATGGGAATGCCTAGAGAACCAACAATTTTCAATGAAGTGAATAAAGTCTGTGAGTGTAAAGATGTTTACATAACTCCTGGCGGTTGCAGCTGGCTCCACGCGGTGGTGCAAATAAAGAAACAGAATCCAGATGATG
>CAYGBA010000025.1:0-20328 GCA_964347995.1 uncultured Candidatus Bathyarchaeia archaeon
AATAAAAGCTTAATGGAAGCCGTGGGATAGTCTTCAAGAGATATGAATGCCACCAAACACATAGCTCTGCAACGCATCCGTACTCTCTTCAGTCTCGCAAAAGAGACCATTCACAAGGATCCTCAGTTGGCTCAGCGATATGTTGACATCGCGAGGAAAATCGCCATGAGGACCAGAACCAAATTGCCAAAACAGTATCGGCGCCTTGTTTGTAGACATTGTAAAAGCTTTATCTTGCCAGGCGTGAATTGTCGTGTCCGCATCCAGCAAAAGAGGGAACCACACATGGTTATCACATGCTTCAACTGTGACAAGCATATGCGCATACCACTAAGGACGGGAAAAAGAGAATGATAACATCGAAGATTAGACGAAGGATAAAGCGTGAACTCAGCTCCAAACAGCCAACAATATGGATAGGAAAGAATGGAACAACAAAGCAGGTGATAGGCGAAATCTCCAGACAGCTCAAGAAGAAGGAAATGGTCAAGATAAAGATGCTAAAGAGCGCGCTCACGAACAAGGAGGCCAAAGCTGTCGCTTCAGAAATCGCTCAACAAACAGGAGCAAACTTGGTCGATGTTCGTGGTCACACAATAATGCTCTACAAACAGCAAAAGGGGCCACGTGAGAAATCTGGTTAAGATGCTTTCGCGATCCCGTTCAGTATGCAAATGTTTTTCTCTGATGGAATCCCGAATTTGCCTGCCTTTTCCATTAGTTATGCATTAGGCGTGTTTTCAGTTCTTTTTGATTTCAATATTAAAAACGCATTTGGGTGGAGTGTCATCAGTTATGTGGTGTTTCCAGCTGAAGCCCAGTTTTTTCCCCAATTTTGGCATGACTATCCTGCATGTCGCGCAGACTTCCGTTTTCTTCGGAGGCCATTCCCACGATGAGCTTACCTTGTCGAGTGAGCTGAACATCTGCTCTACACCACCGGTCTCTTGTTGCTCGAATGTAAACTGCTTGAGATATTCCACCGACTGAAGAAATTTTTCGGGTAGAGGGCACTTTTCGACAACTATTGTGGCTTTTTCCGCGTCTCCACTATACTTCGCGTCCATACCAAAGGGTTGAAAATTCAAACGAATCATATTCTTGGCGATTTCATCCGCTCTCCAGTCCCATTTTTCCAAGCCCTCGCCGAATTTCTCGCCTTGGTATTCGAACACGCTCTTTAGACCGCTTTCACCGATTTTTCCTCTCAAGAATGAGCTGATGGTATCTAGAGATGCTACAAAGAGATTGACAAGCCTACCGATGGTCTTTTCGGGCGGAAGCCTCGTGACCACGCCCTTCTTCTCTCGGCGAAAGCCCCATAGCCTTCCGATTCGCATCTCAAGCCTTTTAATACCCGTCAATTTCTTCTCGCTAGTTTGCAATTTTTCTCTCCTACTCCTTGACAAGGCTACTCTGGGCGGATGTTGAAGAGACCAATTCCTTGAATCGTTCTAGAGGTATTAAGCCTTCAAAGTGTGCGATGAGGCTGACTTCAGTGTCCAATACTCCATCAATGACACGCAACGTCTTCACGAATCCCCAAGCACTATCCAGGCTCTTTGCTAAGAAGAAGAGAACCGAGTCGAACTCCTTGCTGTGAAATGTGTGCCCGGTCATTAGTGGAATAGTATCATCTGTTGGCTTGATGGATACAATTCTATTGTAGACAGCACGATCTTTGGTGGATTCAATGTCAACCTTCGCCATGAAAAAGAGCAAATCTTCCAGTTCAGAGAGCATAGTCTCCGTAGGTTCCTCTTCTGGTTCGACCATGAAATCAAAGGAAGAGAGGAGCTTGAACTCATAGATCGGCACAACAGTAAGCTCTTGTACGTCCTTGATGCTTCGCACGTTCTCTATCAAGTAATCATCCAGATACTCCATATCAACTGAGTTCAAGAGAAGCATGATATCTGCTTCTTCGAAAAGGCGTCCGATAACCAAGGGTGTGACTTCCCCGCTACTTCTCAGTTTCTCCAACTGACCGTAAACAGCATCATCTTGACCCGGCATAACATCACAGATGGCTAGGAAAATCAGTTCATGCACCCAGCATAGATTTTGCTGGTGCGTTATTTAACAATTGCTAACCCTAATGATGGATCTCTTAGAACAGTCTCGTATACGCGTATTCCTAAATCGATTTTGCAGGCGCTTGCTTTGTCTTGAAATACCCTTGGCCAAGTTATGGACCACATGTATCTTTGTGATACACAAGTGATTTCCCGAGACCTACGAAGGGCTCTTGATTGCAGATCAGCTTCTAAGGCCTTTGAAGAACTAAAGAACTGACGGAATATTGTACAGCCAAACAGCATTCCGTGCATTAGGGGGTTGTGGCATTCTCCATATGTTGGTTAAGTATTTATAAGAGGCTTCATGAATTAGTGTCGCTAAATAGTTAAGGTAGAGAAACCTTGCCAACGCCGTACGATGTTCCCGCATCAATCATTATCAGAAGACTAGCACAGCATTTAAAGAACAACATAGACAAGATAGTACCCCCTACGTGGGCCGCCTTCGTGAAGACCGGCTCTCATACTGAAAGACCGCCTGAAAATCTTGACTGGTGGTTTACGCGGTGCGCATCCCTCCTGAGGAAGATCTACATGAGAGGTCCCATCGGGATATCTAGTCTACGGTCCCAATACGGTGGGAGAGTTGATCGCGGAGTAAGACCCGAGCATACCAGAAAGGGCGGTGGCGCCATCATCAGGAATGCCCTGCAGCAACTGGAAGCCGCCGGACTCGTGGAAATCTCAAGAAAGAAGGGAAGAATATTGACTGGCGAGGGTAGGCGACTGCTGGACACGTTATCCACTGAGATCAAGGGGGAGCTAGAGAAAAAGCAACCGGAACTGAAGAAGTATTAGAACGTGTGGGAAATGGGTGAAGAGGAACTCGAAGAACTGCGGAGAAGAAGGCTTCTTGAGTTGAGACGCAGGTTGGCTCAAGAACAAGAGAAGAACCAGAGGGCTCAACAGCTTGAGATGCAAAAGCAGAGCCTACTTCGCCGAATACTAACCGCGGATGCTAGGCAGCGTCTGACCAATTTGAAGATAGTGAAGCCGGAATTCGCTAATCAACTCGAGCTTCAACTCATTCAGCTCGCACAGCAAGGTAGGGTGGAGCTCCCAATGACCGACGAACAGCTAAAAGAGATCTTAATCAGGCTGCAATCCCAGCGCAGAGACATAAAGATTAGGAGGGTCTGATTGTGGCGAGGAACAAACCCGCTGCTAAAAAAAGGAGGCTGGCAAAAGCAGGAAAACAGAAGAAAGCCGTTCCAACATGGGTCATTGCAAAAACCGTGGGACAAGTCAGGACCAACCCCAAGAGAAGACAATGGCGGAGGCGGAAAATCAAAGCATAAGGCGGATTGTGGATGAACGAAGCCGAAGAAGTCAAGGAAACGGAACCTACTGAAGAAGAACACGTCGAAGAACCGCCGGAAGAAGAGAGTGAACTCACAGAAGAGACAAAGGAAATTGAAGAGACAGCAGAAGAACTCGAAGCCGTAGAAGAACCGGAGGAAATTAAAGAGATCAGAGAAGAAGGCGAAATCACCGAAGAAGTTGAAGAGGAAGCTGAGGAAGAAGCTGAAGAGATAAAGCCAGAAATTGTGGACGAGAGAGTTTACACAATACCGCTAAGCAGAGCTTGGATTACGCCGCGGAGAAAACGAGCGCCGAGGGCTGTGCGCCTTGTGAGGGGTTTCATTGAGAGGCATATGGAGATCAGCGGCGGAACCGAGGGAGAGGGAGAAGCTGCGAGGCTCGTTATCGCCAATGAAGTAAACGAGAAGATCTGGAGTAGGGGAATCGAGAAGCCTCCAAGAAGAATAAAGGTTCGAGCAGCCAAGGATGTCGAAGGAACTGTAACCGTTTATCTGGCAGAGGGAGACTAACGCTTGGCGATTTTTCGCTTCAGCCTTTTCGGCAGCGCAAGCATAGGAGTATACTCTCTGGCCACCGACAAGATGGTGATCATCCCTCCTCAAGCCCCAGCAAATAAAGCTGAGAGACTTCAGGAGTGGCTGAAAGCGAAGGCTATTCGTACAACTATCGGCCAGTCAGTGCTCATAGGCGCCTTGACCTGTGCCAACTCGAATGGCATAGTCCTTCCACACTTCGTCCGTGAGGAAGAGGTCGAAGCCGTGAAATCAGCCTCAGATTTCAACATGAGCGTTATGGAGACGAGGAAGACGGCCTATGGAAATCTGATTCTGGCAAACGATCATGGAGCCCTTGTTGACCCGCGGATCAAAAGAAGAGACTTGAGGAAGATAGGGGATGCGTTGGGTGTTGAAGTAGTTCCCGGTGAGATAGCTGGATTGCCATACGTTGGCTCTCTAGCCACCGCGACAAATAGTGGCGTCTTGGCTCACCCATTGCTGAGGGAGGATGAAGAGAAGGTTTTGAAGGATGTGTTAGGGGTTGAAGTTGATGTGGGGACGATAAACTGTGGGATACCGTATGTTGCTACAGGCCTCATAGGTAACACACATAGTGTTGTTGCAGGAACCATAACGACTGGACCCGAGCTCTTTATCATCGGACAGGCACTTGATGTAGTAGGATAAACCATAACAGCGAAAATGATGTTGATTTTTGACGATTTTGGAAAGAACCTGTCTCTAGCCCCATGTTTCTGTCGGTCTCGAAATAGGCTGGATATGTTAAATCACGGCGCGTTTAAATGTTTATATGCTGGGACTAATCTTCAGAGGGACTGATGGCTCGGTGATCCGATGACCAAGAAGGGCTCCAACGGTGAAAACATCAAAGTCAAAGTTTTTCTGGTAACAGGAGAAATTACAAAACCAAATCTCCAAACAAGCTTTCATAAGGAGGTAAGAGCGCTAAAGCCTGAAGAGGTTGCAGAAAGAATCTATAAAGAACTAGGCAGCAGACACAGAGCCAAACGCTTTCAGATAAAAATCCACAACATCAAAGAAATCAAACCTGACGAGATAGAGGACGCTACGATCAGGAAATTAACGCTTGGAGAAGAAGAGAGTGTCCAGTGACGAAGAAACCTTCCGGAGACTAGCCGTCGAGCTTCGAATTCTGGAAGGAACCGCTGAGGCTCTGCAGTCAAGAATAAACCTTGTAAGAGCAGCACTCACCGAACTCAGAGTCGCAAGCATGACCCTCGAAGGCGTGGAAAAAGAGAAGAAGAATGCACCACTCTTTGTGCCAATCGGAGGAGGCTCATACGTAAAGGCGAAGCTGGACAGCACAGAAGAAGTGATCGTGGGAATAGGAGCTGACGTGGCCGTTGAGAGAACGATGAAAGAAGCCAGAGAGAACGTCGAAAACCGCATAGCAGAGCTCGCAAAGACGGGAAACACCCTTGGACAGCAGCTGAATGATGTAATAGGAAAAATTGGGGAACACAGGTCGGAACTGGAAGGGGTGACAACGAAACTGCGTGAAAGGGAGCGAACAAGCGGTGTTCGAAAGACTTAGAAAAGGCCTTGGTGGGCTTCTAAGCAAAGTAACGACAACCGAGCTGAAGACTGAGAAACTCCGTCCAATCTTAGAAGACTTCAAACTAGACCTGATAGGAAACGACGTCGCTATATCTGTAGCCGACCACATCTGCGAAGAGATGGAAAAAAGACTAGATGGAGTCCAAGTTAAAAGACTGGAAGATAGAAAGGAGATTGTCAGAAAGAATCTGAGGGAAGTTCTGCTTGAGGTCCTAACTACAAACCAAGAAATAGACCTGTGGGATATGCTTGACAAGAAGAAAAAAGTAAACGAGCCATACGTGATCCTTTTTGTCGGAATAAACGGAACAGGAAAAACCACAACCATAGCCAAAGTAGCCAAACTTCTCATGAAAAGCGGATACTCCGTCGTCCTCGCCTGCAGCGACACCTACCGGGCAGGCTCTATAGAACAACTTGAGGAACACGCGAAACGACTAGGCATACGCATGATCAAACACAAATACGGCGCAGACGCAGCAGCAGTGGCTTATGATGCCGTCAACCACGCCAAGGCTCACGGAGTAAACGCCGTGCTCATCGACACAGCGGGGCGTATCCAGACAAACAGAAACTTAATGAACGAGCTTGAAAAGATCAAGAGAGTGATCACCCCAGACCTAACCATTCTCACGGTTGACTCGCTCACCGGAAACGATGCGGTGATGCAAGCGGAGGAGTTTCACAAACGCGTTGGAATTGACGGAACAGTCTTGACAAAGGTGGATGCCGACGTGAAGGGAGGATCGGCCCTCAGCGTAACATATGCAACCGGCAAACCCATAATATTTATTGGAACAGGCCAAAAATACGAAGACTTGAAAGAGTTTAAGCCAGAACAGTTTACAGAAATGATTGTTAAATGAAGTGTGATGGCTCCTTTCTGCATCTTTTCAGCAAGGTTCATCAAAGGAAGTGCACATGGAGGCAGAGAGAAATCGGTATGATTCTAATTGTGGCTTCTGAAAGGGACATAGCCAGCATGAACATTAAACAACAAATCCTGAGCCATTACAAGTTTGAGAAACTCTCCGAATCATTCGATGAAAATCCTGTTTATCTGAAGAGACTTCAGGACAGCGAGATCAGAATGCTATGTATCAAGGAAGACCTGATCAACTCGCAGTCCATCACAGATTTCTTCAGTCCACAGTTGCTGATCTTTGTATCCAGACACAGCAGCGCCAGTGGAATCCCAACGCTCTCGGTTCACACTCCGGGAAACCTAGGGGCGGCGAGGTTCGGTGGCATTCCTAGGAGAGTTTCTGTATCCCCTGCAAGTGCAATGAAGGATGCGCTTGTAGAGATGGCGAGGATGAAAGAGAAAGTGGAATTGGACTATGCGGTTTCCTACGAGGCTACGCATCACGGACCTTCCTTAGATGTGCCCACCATGTTCGTCGAGGTTGGGAGTTCAGCTCAGCAGTGGAGAGATGAGAGGGCGGCTGAGGTTGTTGCTCATGCTGCGATGGCGGCGGCTTCCGAAGTGTCAAGATACCCAGTTGCGTTGGGCATTGGAGGTCCACACTATAGTGCAAAGTTCACTCGAATTGCGCTGACCAAAGAAATAGCCTTCGGTCACATGATACCTAAATACGCCGTCTCAGGGATGGACTTGGACATTGTAACACAATGTGTCGAGAGGACGACGGAAAAGGTGCACACTGTGATTCTCGACTGGAAGGGGATTCGTGGTGCAGACAAAAAGAAACTTGGAACGATATTGAAGGAGATCGGTGTACCTATAGAAAAGGTGTAGAACAGTTTATGCGCGAACTTTTTATTTCAGTCGATTCTGTGGACTATTGACAATTCAATGTTCGAAACCATGAAATCGCTTGGTACTGTTTCCAGAGCAGAGTTCCTACTACCTAATTTAGGATCGCTCATCATGGGACTTGGCTGGGGAGCAATACCGTCCACAAGCATTGGTGAATTGGTGGTTATGATAATCTTGTCGTTTGCCATAATCAATCTAAGCTCTGCCATCGGTGCACAAGCCAACACCCTTTCAGACCGCGAATTAGATTCGAAGGATGAGCGCAAGAAACAACTTGTCAAAGCAATGAATTCTTTCGGACCGAAACGACTGAAAAAAGTGCTATTCATCGAGTTTGCTCTTACTCTGATTCTGGTCTTTCTATTCATGTTAATTCAGCAGAAGCCCATTTTTCTGCTCCTGTGGATAGTTGGAATCTGCTTGGGCTGTGCCTATTCTCTTCCACCGATAAGACTAAAATCCAAAGACTGGCTGGCGGCGATCTCGCTAATTCTTGTACTCGCTGTCTTCCCAGTGCTATTCGCCTACTACACTTTCACAACCGAAATGAACCCCTTCTTCCTCGTGTCGCTAATAGGGCTCGCTCTGACTGTATATGGTGTGATAATCCCAACTGAAATTCGAGATTACTTTGGAGACAAAGCAATGGGCATCGAAACCATGACGGTGCGCCTAGGACTTGTTAAGGCTTCTTTGCTAGGCATTGTGTTGCTGACCGCAGGCGCCATACTCACCGGAACAGCCTTCTTACTCGAGTGGGCTCATGGGCGACACTCATGGTTGAGTGTCTTCCTGCTCGCTGTACCGGTTGCCGTCATATTTGTTCTAAGAAAGTTCAAGAAGCTCTACTCTCTATCTAAAGAACACGCGTCCTCAAGGAGCCAAAGCGCTGTAGCAGAGGACATTGAAAGTTTGTCTGCGCACAATCCCCAGTGGATAATGCTGGTCACACAAACATACAGCCTCATGTCGATTATACTACTTTTAAGCAAATTCTTGCTCTAGCAGCGCTTGCATGCGAAAATACCTTTTTATATCAGAACTAATTGTTGAAGGATGCGATTAACGATGGGACTGAGGTCATTTCTCGGGTCATGCGCAAGACTGCTAAAGCTTGCCACAAAGCCGGGCAAGAGCGAGCTCTGGCTCTCGATAAAGATCTGTTTTCTCGGCACATTTGCGATTGGAGGAATAGGGTTCATAATCAAGCTCATAGCAAGCATACTGACGCCGGGAGGCGGAACATAGCAGGGAACTTCTATGGAAGAGCGAAAGTTCTCCTCAGCGATCTTCACAGTAAGGACCACGGCTGGACAAGAGAAGAACGTGGCAAACCTTTTGGCAGCCAAAGTAAAAACCAACAACTTATCCATAAAAGCCATTCTTGTACCGGAGACGCTGAAGGGCTACGTATTCATCGAGGCAGAGGGACCACACGTCGTCGATGAGGCAATAGGCGGAATCAAACACGTCAGATCCAGAGTCCCAGGAATCGTGACCTTCCCCGAGGTCGAGAGATATATCGTCGCGAAGCCTATGATCGAGGAGCTGGATGTCAGAGACATCGTAGAGGTCGTGAGCGGTCCCTTCAAAGGAATGAGAGCCAAGATAACGCGGGTAGACGAAACAAAGGAGGAGGTGGTCCTTGAGCTGCTGGAGGCAACCTTCACCCTACCCATAACGGTTCACGCCGACTACGTAAAAGTTGTAGAGAAGGGAGAAGTGGTAGAGTGAGATGAGCGAGAAGAAAGTTGTTGAGACATTGGTCAGTGGCGGGAAAGCAACCGCGGGGCCTCCTCTGGGCCCCGCTCTGGGCCCACTGGGAGTAAACGTCCTCGCCATCGTGAACAAGATCAACGAAATAACAAAGAAGTATTCCGGTATGAAGGTTCCTGTGAAAATCGTTGTAGATGTGGAAACGAAGGAATTCGAGGTCAGCGTTGGAACACCTACAACCTCGGCGTTAGTTATTAGCGAGTTGGGGATTGAGAAGGGTTCAGGAGCTCCAAAGACCGAAAAGGTTGGAAATCTCTCTCTTGCCCAAATCATTCAGGTAGCCAAAGATAAGGGCGATACGCTTCTCGCTAGAAGTCTGAGGGCAGCGGCTAAGGAGGTTCTAGGCACTTGCGTCAGCATGGGTGTGACTGTGGAAGACAAGGATCCACGTGAGGTGCAAGTGGAAATAGATGAAGGAAAGCACGACGACCTGTTCGTGGAGGAAGGGACGTAACAATCTTTTTATAAATGGCTTCCGTAGGTTTCTGGTTCGAGGCTTCAGAGATGCCACTGAATGATGAGAGGCTCCTTCAGGCAATCAAAGAAGTTAAGGATAAGTCGGAGAAAAGAAATTTCAACCAATCCATAGAACTGATCATAAACCTGCGAGACATAGATCCAAAAAAGCCTGAAAGCAGAATTCAGGAACTAATCGGGTTGCCCCACCCAACGGAAAAGGAGAATAGAATATGCGTCTTTGCATCTGGTGAGATGGCGTTAAGAGCAAAAAAGGCAGGCGCAGATTCGGTTGTTGAAAGACCTGAGCTTGAAGGTATGATGGGTGACAAGAAGCGCCAGAGAAATCTGGTGAAAACATATGATTTCTTCATAGCAGAGGCACCATTGATGCCGTTGATAGGGAAGGTTCTGGGCGCAGTCCTAGGGCCAAAAGGGAAGATGCCTACGCCAGTGCCTCCAACAGCAGACATAGTCGAGCACATAAAGAGATATCGCAAAATGGTACTAGTAAGACTGCGGGGACAACCAGTTCTCCAATGCCGTGTTGGAACAGAAAAGATGGCAGAGAAAGAAATAGCCGAAAACGTTCAAGCGGTAATGAGAACTATTGAGAGGAAACTCAGAAGAGGAATAAAAAACGTCAGATCAGCATATCTTAAAACAACCATGGGGCCGTCGGTCAAAGTTAGTCTATAGGTAGGTAACTCATGTCTATGCGCCATAATCCTCAGGAAAAGGCAAGAGAAGTTGAGGAAATAAGGAGCCTCATTCAAGAACACAAGGTTATCGGAACCGCAAGCCTCCAAAAAGTTAGGGCTCCACAGCTCCAAGAGCTGAGGAGGAAGCTACAGGACAGCGCACATTTCCGTGTTGTCAAGAACACGATAATTAAAAGATCGATTGAGAAATGCAAAAACAAGCCTGAATTGGAAAAATTGGGCGAAAACCTGATCGGATCTAATATCTTCCTCTTCACCAACGTAAACCCCTTCAGACTGGCTTTACTGCTTCAAAAGAGTAAGGTAGAAACAACTGCACGAGCTGGAGATATGGCAGCTCATGACGTTACTGTTCCAGCTGGAAATACTGGACTGCCTCCGGGGCCAATCATTAGCCAGCTTGGTTCAGTTGGCTTGCCCACCAGAATAGAGGCTGGAAGCGTCTGGATAAGCCGGGATACGTTAGTGGTGAGAGAG
Source organism: uncultured Candidatus Bathyarchaeia archaeon (assembly GCA_964347995.1). GTDB lineage: Archaea > Thermoproteota > Bathyarchaeia > Bathyarchaeales > Bathyarchaeaceae. Next base: position 10,709 of record CAYGBA010000025.1, read on the forward strand.
GGAGAGGCCATATCGGCGAGACTGGCGACCGTGCTCTCCAAGCTCGGCATAAAATCTGTCGAGATAGGGCTTACGCTGAAGACAGCTTATGACGATGGCCTATTCATCGGCGAAGAGCAGCTACAACTAGATCTAGAAGAAGTTCAGCGAAGCATTCAGGAAGCCCATACCTATGCCTTTAGCATGTCGCTGAATGCAGCGTATCCGCTTTCGGAAAACATCTCTCTTCTCCTTCAAAGAGCACAATATGAGGGCTATGGTCTGGCTCTGAGTGCGGGCATAGTTTCTCGGGACACAGTAGCCCACCTCATAAGAAGGGCTCATACAGAAATGCTAGGCCTACTATCCAGATGCCAAGGATATTCCGAGGTGGGACGTGCATGACTCCTACCACTAGACGAACGCGTCTAGCCACTTGCGCTTGCCAAGACACACAGGTAACAAGAGTGCTAAGCTTAAGTAGAGGATTGGCTATCACCAATCAAAAGATTTCATGTATTTCGCTCAGAAAGGTTGAAAAGGAAGACCGTGAAAAGAGGGGATGGTGAAAGGTTATGGAATATGTATACGCCGCAATGCTCTTACATAGGGCTGGAAAAGAGATCGACGAAAAGAATCTGAAAGATGTTCTCACAGCCGCTGGCATAAACGCAGACTCTGTTAGGGTTAAAGCCCTCGTAGCCTCACTGGCAGAAGTTGATATCGACGAGGCGATCAAGAGTTCGCCAGCTTTTATGACGGCTGCTCCAACTGCCGCTCCTGCACCAGCAGCCGTGGAGAAACCCGCTAAAGAGGAGAAAGAGAAGAAGGAAGAGGAGAAGGAGAAAGAAGAGGCGGCGATGGAAGGTCTCGGAGCTCTATTCGGATAGCAGTTCCCGTCTTGTGATGCTGAAATTCGGAATCTTCTCCTCAAAAGTTTGCAAATCGCCTTCAGGTTACATTGTAAAACAGCTCCAATTCCCTTAAACATTTAATTTCGGATCTCCTAGTCTTATTGCTATGAGGAATACACTTTGAGACGTTTTCCAGAGAGCGAGTATCACGTTCCCTTCTTTGATGAGTACGAATACATTCGAAAGCTTTGCCCAGTTTGTGGTGAATATTTCTGGACACAGAACCCCGACCAAGAAACATGTGGTGAGGCCACAGCAGAGGGCTGTGCACCTTTAACCTTTATCCACAATTCACCTACGCGCAAAGAATACAACCTACGAGAGATGCGTGAGGCTTTCCTATCCTTCTTTGAGAAGCGTGGGCACAAAAGAATCAAGCCCTATCCAGTTGTGGCTAGGTGGAGAGACGATCTATATCTAACAAGCGCCAGCATCGTTGATTTTCAACCGTATGTTACCAACGGAATAGCGCCTCCTCCAGCGAATCCCTTAGTGATAAGCCAACCGTGCATAAGACTTGTGGATGTTGATAATGTGGGTCCAACCTTCGGTCGGCATCTGACCATTTTTGAGATGGGTGGGCATCACGCCTTCAACTACCCCGATGAAGACGTATACTGGAAAGATCAGACCGTGCGTTATCATCACGAGTTTGTGACAGAAGAGTTGGGGGTGAAGTCTGAGGATGTGATCTACAAGGAGGACGTATGGTCTGGTGGAGGAAACGCAGGACCAGATCTGGAGACAGTGATCCACGGACTCGAGGTTGCAACCCTAGTTTTCATGAAATTCAAGGTTGTCGACGGTGAGTTCATTGAGTTGCCCATACGAACTGTTGACACTGGATACGGGATAGACAGTCGATACACATGGCTTTCGCAGGGATCCGTTAGTTGCTTCCATTCATTATATGGTTCGATTTTGGATGAGATTATGAAGATGGCTGGCGTAGAGAGAGTTGACAATCATTTATTGGCGAGGGTAGCTGAGCTCTCTGGACTAATGAGCCTAGAAAAGGCGGCTGACAGAAAGGCGGCACGAGGGAAGATCGCCAAACAGGTGGGAATGACTGTCGATGAGCTCAACAAGGCTCTACTCCCGATTGAGAACGTCTTTGCGATCCTAGATCACACAAAATGCTTGGCTTTCATGCTGGCTGAAGGTGTTGTGCCATCCAATGTAGGCGAGGGATATCTGACACGCCTCATGCTCCGACGAACTTATCGGCTGCTCAGAACTTTAGAAATCCAGGAAAGACTACCAGAAATCATCAGTATGCAAATAGACTTTTGGACACAAGACTTTCCATATGTAAAGAAGATGCAAGAAGGAATATTGGAAATTCTCGCAGTAGAGCAAGACAAGTTTGAGAAGACGATCAGGCGAGGAAATTCTCTTGTCAAGAGAATGGGACAAGAGTTGAAAGTCAAGGGAGTTCACACAATTCCTACGGAATTGCTCGTCGAATTATACGACTCACATGGACTTCCACCAGAAGTTGTCCAGGAAACTGCTGAGAAAGAGGGACTACAGGTTAGGAGGCCAGAGAACTTCTACTCGATGGTCGCTGAGAAGCACGAGCAACCGCCACCATCAAAAGAAGTGAAGGAAATAGAGGTTTTGGAATCAAAGGTTTCTGATCTCCCTGAAGCACGCATGTTGTACTACGAAAATCCGTATCTTCATCAATTTGAAGCAAATGTCCTTCAAGTGTTAGATGATAAGAACGTGGTTCTAGATGAGACTGCTTTTTACCCTGAAGGGGGAGGACAACCCGCAGACAAAGGATACCTAGAATTTGGAAGGCAACGATCAGAGGTTGTGGATGTTCAGAAGGTCGGAAAAGTCATCATCCATACTTTGAAGGGACACGTTCCCAAAAAAGGGGATATTACGAAGGGAGTTATTAATTGGGAACGAAGAGGCAGCCTCATGAAGCATCACACGGCAACTCACCTCATCATGGGAGCCGCGAGACGGGTTCTCGGGGAGCATGTGTGGCAGTCGGGCTCTCAGAAAGGCGTCGATAAGACGAGACTGGACATATCACACTTCCGCCGTTTAACACCGGATGAGATACATGAAATAGAGAAGTTGGCAAACAACGCAGTCATCCAGAACATCCCAGTTGAAACAAGATGGATGCCTAGAGGAGAAGCCGAGAGGCTCTATGGCTTCAGACTCTACCAAGGTGGCGCAGTTCCGGGAAAAGAAATACGCGTCGTGAAAACCGGAGACTGGGAGGTTGAAGCCTGCGGTGGAACTCATCTCAAAAACACCGGAGAAATAGGATTCATCAAAATTGTTCACACGGAAAGGATTCAGGACGGCGTCGAGCGTATCGTCTTCAGCGCGGGGCTCCCAGCTCTAGAGGCTACCCAAGAGAACGAGAAACTACTCTGGGAACTTTCTGAAACGCTGAATGCACCTCGGGAAAAACTTGTAAGAACAGCAGAACGTCTTCTCAGGGAATGGAGAGAGGCACGCCGTGAAAGGAAACGTCTTATCAAAGAACTGGCAGCGGTTCGAGAGGGCACCGAAGCAGGTGTGAAAAGAGAAACAACACAAATCGGAGAAGTAAAGTTTGAGCGGCTAGAATTTGAGCAAATGGATGTTGACCGCATGATTGAAACTGCCAATGAAATAACTAGCGTGAGTCCAGATGCAGTTGTGGTTTGTTCTGGCGTGGACGAGAGAATCGCAAGGATAGTAGTAATGGCTGGAAAGGATGCGCTGAATGTAGGGATAAACTCAGCTGAAGTCTCTGGTGTGGCAGCATCTGTGCTAGGGGGCGGAGGCAGCGGCAGACCTGATTTCGCTCAGGGAGGGGGAACTCTAGTTGAGAAGGTGCCGGAGGCGTTGGAAAAGGCTGAGGAGGCAGTAAGGAAACAGCTGAAGAAGAAATGACAATAGGTTAAAATAGATCATTCCGAATATAACGTGATGGTGCCTGAGTATGAGGGATCGTTTCCTCTCCCAAGACTAGTAAGACTTTTAATCCTCAAGGCAACCCAAAGACTTTCATGGACATTTTAAGGCAGATCGAACGGAAGTGGCAAAAGGCGTGGGAAAGAGAGAAAATATTTGAGGCAGACCCTGATCCCACAAGAGAAAAGCGCTTTGTGACCTTCCCCTATTCATACGTAAACGGGCCACTTCACGTTGGACACGCCTTCACAGCTGCTCGAGTCGATGCCTACGTACGATTCAAGAGAATGCAGGGCTACAACGTCCTCTTTCCCTGGGCATGGCATTGGACAGGACAGGCCGCAGCGGGCGCGAGCGAAAGAGTCAAGCTTGGAGACGACGATTTTATTCGAGTTCTGAGAGAGATAGACCGTGTCTCCGAAGAGGACCTGAAGAGATTTGTTGACCCAACATACATGGCTTCCTATTACACGGAGCAAAACAGGGAAACTGTAAGGGGTGTAGGCTTCTCAATAGACTGGAGAAGAGAGTTCCGGACAGCAAGCCCCACATTCAACAAGTTTATCGAGTGGCAATACAAGCGTTTACGTGAAAAGAGATATGTTGCCAAGGGAACACACCCAGTTGTGTGGTGCCCACACTGCGAGAGCCCAACAGGAGATCACGATAGACAGGAAGGAGAAGGCGTCTCACCTGAGGAGTACACGCTTATAAAGTTCAGGATAGACGATGCTCGTCTGCCCGCAGCTACCTTCAGGCCCGAAACAATCTACGGCGTAACCAACATGTGGATACATCCGGACGCCACCTACGTTAGGGCTAATGTTGACGGTGAGGAGTGGATCATAAGCGAGAAAGCCGCCATCAAACTGAGAGAACAAAGAAGAAATGCCGAGATAATCAGTCGATTCAAAGGTAGGGAAATCATAGGAAAGCATTTCATTAACCCGATCAACGGTAGGGAATTGGTTATACTGCCAGGCTGGTTCGTGAGTCCCGAGCATGCCACTGGAATCGTTTACAGCGTCCCTGCACACGCACCCTACGACTGGGTGGCGTTAAGAGATCTGCAAGAGAAACCTGAGTCGCTGAAAGAGTTTGGTATTGAGGCTGATGTGGTGAAGAGTATTCAGCCCATCTCTATGATTCAGGTAGAGGGTTTTGGGGAATACCCTGCAATTGAAATTGCGGACCGAATGGGAGTGAAGGATCAATATGATCCGAAGGCTGAAGAGGCAACGAAACAGCTGTATAAGAAGGAGTTTCACAGCGGCGTCCTCAAGAGCATCTGCGGGGAATACGCCGGAAAAACGGTTTATGAAGTGAAGGAGCGTTTGATTGGAGACTTCAAGAAAAGAGATATCGCAGACTCAATGTATGACCTGCCGCAACCGGTTGTCTGCCGGTGCTTGACACCGTGCATCGTAAAGATACTTGAAAACCAGTGGTTTCTAAGATATTCTGATGAGACTTGGAAAGAGAAGACAAGAAGTGCCTTGAAGGAGGCTAAGATCTATCCAGAATCAGCTGTGCAATGGTTTCTGAACGTCATCGATTGGCTGAGAGACTGGGCTTGTGCCAGAAAGACTGGTTTAGGCACACCGCTTCCATGGAGCCCAGACTGGATAGTGGAAACCCTAAGCGACTCGACAGTCTATATGGCCTTTTACACAATAAACAAGTACATCAGACAGCACAACATAAAGCCGGAACAGCTTACCACGGAAGTCTTCGATCACATATTCTATGGTAGAGGTAGCCTTGAGAAAGTATCTGGAAAGTCGAGTATTGACAGCAACATATTGAAGAATATGCGAAGAGAATTTCTATACTGGTACCCTGTAGACCTGAGAAACTCCGCGAAAGAGCTCGTTCCAAACCACCTAACGTTCTTCCTTTTCCACCACACAGCCTTATTTCCAGATCACCTACCCAAGGCGATAGGCGTAAACGGGATGCTGATGATTGAGGGCGATAAGATGTCAAAATCGAAGGGTAACTTTGTAACCCTAAGAAGCGCTGTAGAAGAGTATGGCGCCGACGCGACGCGCTGTGGTCTGCTCCTCTGTGCCGAAGGCATGGATGATCCTGACTGGAGAAGAGAAAATGTTCGCGATGTCCGAAACAAGCTTGAGGCTTTCTACGCCTTGATAAATAGTATAATAGAAGCGGAAAGAGATGCGAAGATAGGCCATTTGGAGGAATGGCTAATCAGCAATTTACAACACCGCATCAGAAAAGTCACAGAAAGTATGGAGGCAATGAAGACAAGAACCGCCATAGAAAATGCCTTCTTCGAGGTCTGGAACGACATTCGATGGTACCGGCGAAGAAAGAAAAAGATCAATTCAGGAATTCTGAAGCAAACTTTGGAGACTTGGATACGCCTTCTGGCTCCATTCGCGCCGCACATGTGCGAGGAACTCTGGGAGAAGATCGGCAAAGAAGCGTTCATCTCACTAGCTGAATGGCCAAAATACGATGAAGGTAAAGTCAACGTCAGAGCAGAAGAAACTGAGGAGTTGATCAAGAATGTATTGGAAGATACGTCGAATATTCTTCGGGCAACCAAAATGTTGCCAAAGAAGATTTATTATTATTCAGCCGCGCCTTGGAAATGGACGGTCTATCTGAAGGCTCTAGAAGAGTCGACTTCCACAAGAATAGGTTTGAGTGCCTTTATGAAAGAGCTGATGGAAGATCCAGAGCTGAAGAAAGCGGCAAAGGATGTTGCGAAATTTGTCCGTCAAATCATAGACGAAATCAACCAGATGCCTGATGACAAGAGACGTAGAGAATTACATATGGGGATGATGAATGAGAATGAGGCGCTAGGACAAGCAGAAGATTTCTTCGAAGGGGAATTCAACGCAAAGGTCTACACTTACAGTGAAGACGACATTCAACGCTACGACCCTAACAAAAAAGCTGGATTGGCAAGGCCATATCGCCCTGCGATCTACATCGAGTGAGTACAGGACTATTAAGAGGCTGTGATCTCTGAGATAAATAGATGAAAAGATTTTATTTGTTGACCCCCAAGATTTTGAGGGATGAGACTTAGGGCCCGTGGCCTAGTCTGGATAAGGCGTCGGCCTTCTATTGCGGACAGAAGAGAGCCGGAGATCCGGGGTTCGAATCCCCGCGGGCCCGCCAAATTTCTGGGTTTCTCTGAACCTTCTCGGCTAAGGAGAGAAATGGACTGTTTGTGGTCGAACCATCTTCGAACCTTTTCGGAGTAGTAGGAAGATATATATCGTCTTAAATCAAAAATAGGGAGCACTAGCTTTACTGTTTGATTTGTCGGTGCATATTGGATGAATGGACCAAGCACGCACGCGGAAGAACTGAAGCTTAGGTTGATGACAATAGAGTTACTTCGAGCCGCGAAGAAGCATTACACGTACCGTGAGCTGTCGAGCAAGACCGATCTGCCGGTGACAGTTCTGAGCAGGTACGCAAAGGGACACGTTTTGCCAAACGCTGAGAGAGCTCGAAGCCTCTGGAAAATCCTGAAGAAACTCGTCGGTCTGGAAACTGAGCTTGGTAGGAAGATACGGTTTAACAAGGATGGATATTTCGATAACACGTGGATAATCGGAGACTTCAACATACTTAGGCAAGCGTCGCGCCACGCCCTCACAACCTTCGCAGGAAGAAGGGTGACCAAGATCTTGACAGCGGCTGTGGATGGCATACCCTTGGCGACTATGGTTGCAGACGCTTTAGGCGTAGATCTTGTGATTGCGAAGAGAAACAAGGAGGTTGGGGTTCCAGCCTTTTTAGAGGAAACGTACGTGCTAAGTAACTCTGGCGTCACCATGACACTTTACGTGCCAAAAAACGCCTTTAGACGGAGAGACAGCGTGCTCATAGTTGATGATATGATAAAAACGGGGGAGACCCAAGCCGCCCTCATCAACCTGATTCGCAAGGCAAGAGCCGAAGTTTCTGGAATATACTCCCTCATCGCCATCGGAAACGATTGGGAGAAGAAGATCAATCTGCCAAAACGGTGTCCAATTGAGGTTGTGACAAAGGTTAGGGCGAAGTAGTAGTCTGGCAGTAATTCTGAAATCCACATCTTTTATATCTCTCATTTCCGTCGAAGGTTTTTTGAGCCGAATTTTTGTTTTCATCAGAGCAAAATAATAATCAATGAATGATAAATAGGAGTCGTTGAGGTTTGAGGCTTGAGAACGATACGGTGGAAAGACGGCGCAGTCATCACGATTGACCAGACAGAATTGCCTAACAAAATCGCATTTCTGAAGATGAAGAGATGTGATGAGGTGGCCTCTGCAATTGAAGGGATGAAGGTTCGAGGTGCACCGCTTATTGGTGTGGCGGCGGCCTATGGCTTGGCTCTCAGTGCTTTCCACTCAAAGGCAAAGAAGAGAGAGGAGCTGATGAAAGAAATTGAAGAATCTGCTGAAGTCTTGAGGAAATCTAGACCCACCGCTGTGAACCTTTTCTGGGCCGTTGACAGGATTCTGGAGACGGCGGAGGAAACTGTTGGAAATGCAACTGCTGTGGCTCAGGCCGTGGTTGACGAGGCTCAGAAGATGGCGGATGAAGACGTGGAAGTAAATCGTAAGATGGGTGAACATGGAGCAAGGCTGATTGATGATGGAGACGTTGTGTTGACGCACTGCAACGCGGGGAGTCTGGCGACAGTGGATTATGGCACAGCGCTGGGAGTGCTACGCGCTGCGTGGGAAAAGGGCAAGAAGATCCGCGTGATTGCAACAGAAACCAGACCTAAACTCCAAGGGGCAAGGCTTACAGCCTATGAGCTGCAGCGCGACGGCGTCCCAGTTACGCTAATCACGGACAGCATGATTGGCTACGTAACGTCTAAGCAGCTGGTGGACAAAGTCATTGTGGGGGCGGATAGAATAGTTCAGGATGCTGTGATAAACAAGATCGGCACCTACACGGTCGCAGTGCTGGCTCATGAGCATGATGTCCCTTTTTATGTGGCTGCCCCAAGATCAACCTTTGACCTAAATCAGACATCAGAAGATGTAGTTATCGAAGAGAGAACCTCTGAAGAAGTCACCCATTGGGGTTGTCAAAGAATAGCTCCACGCGGGATAGATGTGCTGAACCCAGCGTTTGACATCACTCCCATGAGATATGTAGATGCGATAATCTGTGAAACCGGGGTCTTTTCCCCAAGTGAACTTGAAAAGCCCGTGTGATCTGACTTGTCTTCGTGGCTTAGATAATGAAGTTTAAATTTCAAACCACACATGATAGCAGTAGCATGCGTGAAGAAGGCCCTAACTTGGGAAGAGAATTGAAAAACATGGTTGATGAGAGTCCCGAAGAAGAAGGATTGAGAATAGTGGCTTTCCTTAGAGAGAATGGTGTGCTGGTCTCTTCGCCAGGAGACATTGAGGGACTTTCCTCACGAGGTTACGGAGTCCCACAAGATGGGGGGTTGAATCTCACCTTCTACGAGGCGCTCTACCTGCTTGGTAAGGAAATTCTTGAAGTTGAGGACGGGAAGACTGGAGAGAAGATGAGCTTTCAGGATGTTCTCAAATGTTTCAAAGCGGGTGATGAGAACGCTTGGGTCAGGTATTTGATCTATCGCGACTTGAGAAGTCGAGGATACGTGGTAAGAGAAGGTTTCGGGTTAGGCATAGACTTCCGGGTGTATAAGCGAGGGGAGTATGGAGAGGAGACCGCCAAATATATGATATTTGGGATTCAGGAAGGGCAACCCGTAACTTTGGAAGAATTGGCGCGGGCTCAGATGAATGTTCAGAGCCTTAAGAAGAAGCTTGTGCT
>CAYGBA010000026.1:0-20178 GCA_964347995.1 uncultured Candidatus Bathyarchaeia archaeon
GAGATGCTACCGCCAACAGTTGACGCATAGCCTGAATAGGGTCCCTTGAAGCCTAATCTCCAACCTTTTTCTTCCACTTCTTTATTGAGTCGCCCCCAAGTGGTTCCTGCTTGAACAGAAACAGTTTGTGAAGCTTCATCTACTTCTACAACTTTGTTGAGTCTAGTGATGTCGATCAAGATTGAGTCTTGTATTTTCTCCCCGCGGCTCCCTCCTGCGTCGGTGCCACCGCCTCTAACGTAAACTGGCGTCCTAGTTTTGTTTGCCAAACGCAGTATCTTTTGGATTTCTTCTATACTTGCCGGTCTAACCACGATGGCCGGTGGTGTCGGGTTAATGTTATCGAATATGTTAGAATCCATGGAATAACTCCAGCGGACGAGAAAGTCTTTTGAAACATACTGAGGTCCAGCAATGTTCTTGAGATCATCAAGAAGTTCGCTTGTTTCCACCTAGAACACCTAGATTTCGACATGACTTACGTCATATTTAAGCATTCCCAAACTCTAATAGGCCACAAATTCCCATCAAAGTTTAATATCTACCATAACAAATAAACGTGGAGTCTCTCGGGGGGAAAATCATGAGAGAGCGAAAATTAGCCCTTAACGGTGGAAAACCGATACGAGAAAATGTTTTACCTTTCGTTCCACAAGAAGCTGACATAACAGATGAAGAAATAAACGCCGTCCTAGAGGTCTATAGGTCAAGGAAGCTTTCTCAACTTGTAAGCGAGAAGATAAACAAATTTGAGGAGGCCTTCGCGAAGTATTACGGCGTTGAGTATGCCATATCTGTCAATTCTGGAACTGCCGCACTGCATGTGGCCCTTGCCGCTGCAGATGTTGGCCCCGCAAACGACGTTATCCTTCCACCCTACACTTTCATGGCCACAGCAAATGCTATCTTGTGTCAATGTTCTGTACCGAACTTCGCCGATGTAGATCCCAAAACCTACACCTTAGACCCCCGCGATATGGAAAAGAGAATCACCCGAAAGACTAAAGCGGTGATTCCGGTTCACATGCTGGGTCAACCTGCAGACATGGACGCCATAAATAAAGTCGCTCGACGCCACAATCTCACTGTTGTTGAGGATAGCGCACAGGCCAACGGCGCCGAGTATAAAAGCCAAAAAGCGGGCACATTCGGCGATTTAGGCTGTTTTAGTTTCTACTTGAATAAACATATGACCACAGGTGGAGAAGGCGGAATGATCATTACCCACGACGAAAAACTTGCGAAACGAGCCAGATCCATCGCTAACCACTGCCGTGTGGATGTTTCACCGTACCCAGACATTCCTCCGCACAACGTCTATTGGGGGATCGGCTACAACTATCGCATGACCGCTCCTCAAGCAGCCATGGGTCTCGTCCAGCTGAGACGATTGGATAGCTTTATAGAGAAACGTAGGGGAAATGCTGAATACTTGACACAGCATCTCAAGGACATTGAAGGCATAGAACCACCCTATGTCCGGAATGACGTTAGACACGTTTACTGGGCGTACGGAGCCCTTGTGAATCCGGAAAAGATTGGAATTTCCCGAGACCGTTTTGCGGAGGCGCTACTGGCTGAGGGTATACATGCTGAAGGATATTGTCCGATACCCGTCCATCTTCAAGACTCAATCAAGAAAAAAGTCGGATATGGCGGTACTCACTTTCCATTTGACAACCCGTTGCACGGCGAAAAAATATCTTACAATCGAGGTCTCTGTCCAAACGCCGAAAATTTGTCATCCCGAGATCTGTTGCTGCCCGTCTACCAGTCTCTCACTGAAAAAGATCTGAAGGATGTAGTCGAGGCCTTGAAGAAAGTTGCGCAAAACGCGGATCTGTTGACATAGACAACCTGAAGCAGCGCCTCCTTTGAAAAACCATTTAAATTTGCATTCGAATAACATAACGGACAAATATGGGCAGGAAACGTTTTTCCCACCGCATGCTGGGCGAGATTCATGAACAGCCCAAGGCGGTTCAAGCCACACTAAGAGAGGGTTCCAAAGAGGTCAGGAGCCTAGCGGAAGAAATCAGTTCGAAGAATTATGAGATGCTCTACATCACCGGTAGCGGAACCAGCTACCACGCAGGGCTGGCGGGGCAGTACGCATTGTTTACCTTGGCCAAGGTCATCACGAGCCTGATTCCAGCTTCCGAATTTCCCGCTTGGGTGCCCTCACCAATCACGCGGAAAGCTCTGCTCATCGCCGTATCTCAGTCTGGTGAAAGCGTCGACGTCCTTGCGGCGGTGAAATCTGCGCTAGAGAAAGACATGGATGTACTGGCGGTCACCAACACTCCGAAGAGTTCACTTACAAGGCTAGCGACTTACACCCTGCTTACAAGGGCTGGCGAGGAACGTGCTGTCACAGCGACCAAGAGTCATAGTGCCCAATTAGCAACGCTTTTTCTCTTTTCTCTGGAGTTGACACGCACAGAAGCGCCAAGACCTGAACAACTGGAACCTCTTCAGCAAAGGCTTTTCGAGACGCCGACGCTTATTTCCAAAACCATAAATGCAAATGAAGAGTTGACGCGCACACTCGCAAGCCAGCACAAGAACAAACGTTTCTTTTTCCTGTTGGGCAGCGGCTCGAACTATGCCACCGCGTTGGAAGGGGCGCTCAAACTCAAAGAAGCCTGCAACATATTCGCAGAAGGATTCGCGAGCCGCGAATTTCTTCACGGCCCCATACAACTGATCAGCAGAGAAACGCCTGTCCTATTTATGTTGTCGGCAGATGAGTTAGACATTTTTCAAGAACTGATGGAAACCATAGGAAGATTTGGTGCGCCGCTAATCTCTATTTCAGAACGATCAGATAAGGTGGAGAAAGTCTCAACGGGATTTCTGAAAATTCCGGAAGGATTTCCCAGAATTTTTTCTCCAATTCTTTATGTAGTACCGTTACAGCTATTCGCATATTACAGTTCCATAGCTCGAAACTTGAATCCAGACAAGCCTGAAAAGCTCAGAAAGGTGGTGAAGTGATGAAAATGAGATGTGTTGTCTTCGACGTCGACGATACCCTCTATGACGCCTCTTTTCAGATGAGTACCGCGAGATTAAACGCGATAAGAGCAATGATCGAGGCTGGACTGCCCGCAAACATAGAGATCGCCTACCGCGTCCTTGAAGAGATCGTTAGAGAGTCCGGACGCCACTACAACCGGCAATATGACGAGCTCTTGGAGCGCTTAGGCCTCGGATGGAACCCCCGCGTCATAGCCGCGGGCGTGATAGCCTACCGCGAAACAAGCTCTGCGTATTTGAAGCCCTACCCCGACACTGTGTCAGTCCTCTTGAAGCTGCGAGAGAGTGGATACAAACTCGGAATCGTCTCGGAAGGAAGAGCCGTAAAGCAGTGGCAGAAGCTCATACAGCTCGGAGTGCAACACCTGTTTCATCGTGTTGTGATCTCTGAGGAGATGAAAGCAGATACGGTTACACCCGAGATGTTCAACCGGCTTCTCGGCGATTTGGGAGTTTCTTCTGGAGAGGCCGTCTTCGTGGGAAATCAGCCTGACACCGACATTCTATGCGCCAACAAGGTTGGCCTTGTTTCTGTTCGAATGCGGAAGGGCAAACATCGAGTTGAAGAACCGAAATCTCCGGAGATGACTCCCAAATACGAGATAAGCAAGCTCTCGGAAATATTCGATGTCTTGGAAAAACTGAAGAAAAAAACGTAAGAGGACTGGAGCCAAAAACGATCGTGCGTCCTACACGCCAGACTGGTGCGGCCGCCGGGATTTGAACCCGGGTCGTCAGCGTGGCAGGCTGATGTCCTAACCAAACTAGACTACGGCCGCTTCTGTGTGCTGAGTTAGTTCTGTAAAAGGGGCTGGATTTAGGCTTTTCTGAGTTGGTACTGTTTTGTGTATAGTTTTGTGCGTAGAAAGTCTCTATTTGAAGCTAGGAGAACGGCTAGAAATATATTCAGAAGACAAAGAGTTCATGGCTTTTGAATTATACATGCAATGAGTTTTTATTGAGAGAAGACCCTTGTTGATTTAAATGTACAAAAGGTACATAACACGCAAACAAAAAATCATTATTTGGATTATTACTTTCATTGTTTGGGGATTATTCTTCTATTCGTTGACGATAAAAGGTGGACCAGCGGCAAAAGAGCTAATCATCCTAACATTAGCACTTGGCTCAACAGGTGCTTCCTTGATTCTCCTACTAAGACGATGGTAACAATAACCCAGTGGATCTTGAAAATTCTTTCCTCTTTTTTCTCATTTTGATGATAACCCGATATTGTGTGTAGTTACGTAGAATGTTTTCTTCTGTAGAGCATAGCTACCAGTAGTGCATACATTGTATTTTACGTAGCAACAAGAACTTTGAGGTCTTCTTTCGTAGGGACACCCTCGATTCGCTTTCCTTTAAAAATGATTGTAGGAGCCTTTATTCCCTTGAATACAAGCTTCATTTTTCTTATGATACTCAGATTTGCCACATCAACAACTTCATAGTCCAATCCAGTTTCTTCACAGAACTCATTAAGCACATCAAGGACTTTGACTTGGTATTCCGTCAAGTATCCATCCAATGACCCTTTAGGAAAGTGCTTGAACTCCAAAAAGACATTTTCACCATGTCTAGAGGTAACACAGGGATGCCCCATGCTTTCTTTATCTACATAGTCAAGGGCTGAAACTTTGAAACTAGAGACATAAACCCTTATTTTGGGCTCCAACTGATCTTCCCCTCGATCGATTTCATACTCAATTCGCTCACTCCTCACTAAACTTTAATTTTATTCATTTCCAGAAGCCTCTATTTATAATTGTACGAAAAGACCATTTAAAGTTATCAGCTACAATAGAAAAATGAGTGTGGTACATTGTGTCTACGCAGGCATATGCAGTTACGTAGAATACCTTCTTCTGTAGACTATGACTGCTAGGAGCGTTGATATCAAGAATAGTGGGAGAATGAGGAATGATGGAAACTCTGGGTTCATGTATGCGTGAACTTCTAGGGGATCTCTAGGTCATTTTGAAAGGTTGGATTCTTTTGTATGATAGCCACGTATTCTGAGTCATCAGAATCTATGAATTCTTTAATCTTCCATCCTGTTTCTTTGAGTATCTCCTTCATTTCTTTCTTGGACACTATCAAGTAATCGAACCATCTGCCAACATATTTCCTGAATCTTATTCTAATTCTCAATTGTCCACCCATTCTGCCTCTTTCCTTGTTGAGTCGGTGATATTCTAAATGGTCAGGATTGTCAGTCTTGTAGGCGTCACGAGTACTAGCAATAATCAAACCATTCCTAGAAGTCATTTTGTGAAACTTCTTCACCAACCTTCTTGCCCTCTTGAAACTACCAAAGAGTCCAAAGTTATTTCCCATCATAATAATCGTGTCGAAAGAGTCAGGTTTGAAATTCACATCTTCAATTGCCATAACCTCTGCTTTTTTCAACCCTCTCAATTTGCAGACTCTGATTGCAAGAGGAGAATTGTCAATTCCAAGCACGTCAAAACCATTCTCCTGCAGATACAATGAATGCCTCCCAGCCCCACAACCAATGTCTAAAACCCGTCCTTTCACAAATTCTATAGCCTTTTTCTCAACGAGAAGCCAATCTTCATACTCTGAAAAATACATTTTAGGGCCTTTGGGGGAAGCATCAAAGTAGCCATCATCTCTTTCTACTATCTCAGAAGCTCTTTCGCCTTTATGACAAGCCAATATCTCCTGACCGAAAGCATCTTCTTCAGGTTTTAGCTTCTTCAAATCACATCATCCATTAGGTCTTCTCATTCAGTTTTATGACTTGTGTAAGAAACTACTCCACACTATGTAAGCTCACCTGAAAACACGATTCTGAATTTCCTCTTCCTCAGAAGCGTAGGTCAGTCAATCTAACTCGTTTCCTCCAGTTCTGCAAGGTATTCAAAAGATAAAGGTTTGACAACTAAACCTTGTAGACTGATTATCAGATTTTCGTGATCTTCCACTCGATCTCTCCAGTTTAGCCTCAGGGTACTGATGAATCTAGAGTAGTCTGAGTAGTTTTTGTGTAGAGAAATAATCACTGCATTCTTTCCCATGCCCTCGCATCTTGAAGCAAATATGACGTTAGGAAAGTCACGCATCCATTTTATTCCCTTTTCAATTACTTCTGCCGTAGATGGCACTTTGAATTTGCCAACGGTAATCGCCATAATTTCAAATCCCATCTTTGCAAGGTCTGGGGTTAATGTGAACGTTCTTATTATTCCTTCATTCACAAGTCTTCTTCTTGCTCTTGTTATGGTTGGTTGTGATACTCCAAGAATCTTTGCTAGTTCTCTGTCACTTCTTTTGGAGTTCTTGAGGAGTTCCCGTAGCAATTCTTGAGGCAATTCCTTTCGCATAAGATACTCCATCTCCTATGATCATCCATATTACATACACACAACTTCTACTAAAGATTTAAGAAACAAACTTCTATGTATGATGGAATGGTAATGGTCTATGTTTGAAGGTGAAAAGACTATAATTTTCTGGATTGGTCTGATTATCCTAGGTTTAGCTTCAATAGGTCTTTTTTCAATAGTTTGGTTCAACGCAATCGATTTCTACACACCTCCCATAGAACTTCAGGTTCCCTTCATTGTAGGTGGGGTTGTTTTCCTACTGATAGGATTATACATGATGAAGTCTGGTGTGAAGACGAAGAAAGTTTAAAAAATTCTCTAACATCTCTGAACCACATTCACTTTTTCTCCTCTACGATAGAAGTTCAATCTCCCCCTAACAAACTGTCGAGAAAGATCAAACCCAAAAAAAAGTGGCAACTATACCGAAAGCCGCTTTGGCCTTGTCTACACTTTCTTGTAAGCATGAGCTATCCCTTGAACTTTATTTGCCATCTCATTGAGAGGTTGTTGACTAAGTGGGTCATAATGAGCGTAAACTGTTATGTATTTCACCATGAGAGGCACACTTACTCCTTTCTGTGCGAAAACATAGATAGGCTTTCTCCTAGTGTAAGCCGCAGAAATTTCCCAATTAACAACATCCCATGTGTCTTTGTTGCTTTCCACATTCGGAGTTAAGAAGACAAACATAGCCATTGAAGATTGTATCGCACTATCAAGTGCTTCTCTAGAATGTCCCTGGTTTCTTGATTAAAGAATGAGAACCAACATCTCTTTGTTCTACTGGCAAAACTGTTCTGCGGAGATGTTATCATACGATTGTCCAAATCTATGCTCGCTCTATCCAGAAACACAGATTCTTCCAGTCTTCTATAAACGCAGCAAGCAACAAGAATAATGTTTGTAGTAGATGAAAAGAAAAGAATAAAAGAGTTGACGCTTAATTCCGACTCTCAAAACTGTAACCTCAAGAGAGGAAGTTTGTCATAGTTGGGATTAATTGATCCGCTGACTGCGCTTATAGTTTCTTTTGCTTTTCTCAGCATAATGGTGTACAAACGCGTGAACCTTGGCGTAACCTTGACTTCTACAGCCATCCTTCTGAGCCTCTTATCTGTGGATTATGACGAAATTCCAAATGTATTTCTTGAAACGTCATCCAGCGCGCTTACGATTTCTCTGGTATCAGCAACGTTCGGAATCATGCTGTTAAGCCAGCTCTACAAGGAAACGGAGCTAATAAGAACCATGAGCCAAGACCTCAGTCACCTATTGAGGAACTCCAAGCTTGTAGTAGGCTTGCTTCCCGCAGTCATAGGTCTTCTACCAGTTCCGGGCGGTGCACTGATGTCAGCACCGCTCATAGAAACGGAAGCAAACAAGCTTGAATTGAAAAAAGACATGAAGACCTATGTTAACGTCTGGTTCAGACACACGATTTTCCCCGTTTATCCGATGAGCCAAGTTCTCATACTCACTGCAGCACTTACAGGAATCTCTTTAGCTTCACTGATTATAAGGCAGATTCCAATCGTGATACTAATGGTTATAGTCGGATACCTCATAGCCTTTAGGAAGGGCTCGACAATCAGAAGTGATATAGAGAAGCGTAGTCTTGGTCCAAACCTGAAATCTCTCCTAACAGCTTTTTCACCCATTCTCACAATGATCTTCGCTGTGGCCATTTTCCGCATCGACGTTTCCATAGCCGCCTTCATAGGAGTTGCAGTTCTGCTTCTCATCGCTAGACCAAGCCTGAAGACTCTTTCAATGCCGTTCAGAAACAAGGCAATTTATGGGGTTACATTGGCGGCATACGGAGCGATGCTGCTGAGAAACGTCACTATAGCGTCTGGAGCCTCCGATTTTATTGGAAACATGATAGCCAGCGGAAACATAAATGAAGTCGTGTTATTGTTGACGGTTCCGGCAGTTTTAGGGTTCCTTGTAGGTTCTCCGTCTGGTGGAATAGCCATAAGCGTGCCAATGCTGGCTGGAACATTGAGCTTCACACCCGACACGGCGGCACTACTCTACACAGCCGCGTACCTAGGTTATGTTGGGGCACCAACACACCTCTGTCTGGTTCTGACAGCAGACTATTTCAAGTGCCCCTTAGGCGGGCTCTACAAGTATTTGATTCCTTCATTAGCAATCTCATTTGCAGCAGCAATATTCGTCTATTTTCTAATATGACCCCATTAAAAGAGTCAAACAATTGTTATGATGCTGAGGGTCGGACCTCAAACCGCGATTAGAAGAGATATCTCCTGATCTCTTCCCGCAAACCCGCCTTTTTTCTACTCTCGCCTATTTCTTCAACTTCACGACGAGGTTGGCAACCATTCTGCCTACTTCTTTGCACCTTTCTATATCTTGTTCTTTCGGCGCTCCAACCGCGGCTGCACCATAGTGCCCAGATCGTGTTCGCCCCTGAATGATCATTCCATGAACGAGCATAGCTTCTAACATTGAGACTATTGTAGTCTCGGCACCGCTAGCAACGCCGCCCGAACTTGTGAACGCCGCTCCGATTCTACCCTCTAGTTCTCCATGAATCTTGACCGACTCGTCAAACATAGCCTTAATTTTACTTGACATCTGACCATAGTAGGTTGGTGAACCAACAATGACTCCATCAGCTTTCTGCAAATCCTCCATGGTCGTCTTGTCCACTTTCTTCACTTGGACGTCGACGCCCTCAATCTCTTTTACGCCTTCAGCTACGGCGAAGGCCATTTTCTCGGTATTTCCAGTCGCTGAATCGTAAACTATCAGAACTCGCACGCACTTCACCACTAAGACGAACAAGTCAAAGGATCTAATAGTATATAAAATCACTATCAATCAGCTTATCTAAGGAACCCCCACGTATCCTAACACGTCTACCTTAGGTTCTTTTGAGTCTTTCTGGATGAGGACGCTTTGGACATATAGGACATGCTTTCTCAAGAATGTCCATGGGATCAAGTGTCCGTTCCAACTCTTCCATAACCTTGGAAACTGTGCACTCAATCTCTGGATTAAACATACACTTCATTCTTGAAACCGATAGGAATTGTCCACAACATTAAGCTAACATAATTTGCTGTTTCAACCTTCTGGCAGCAGTCTCAATAGCGTCCTCATCATGTATGCCTTTCACCGATCTTGCTACTCAAAAATGCGCACGCTAGTTCATAGAATCGCAACTAAATTATAAGATTGAAACTTAGAAAGACTACTCTTTCATGGTCTTGCGCATTCAGCTTTCGGTCTGTAAGGTCTTTTCGGCTCGGGTTTGCTATGCTTCGGGCAGCGCTTGACACAGACAAATACGCCTTGGCGAACCTCAAAAACACAGCCGCAAATATCTGTTAACGTTTTAGTCAAAGCTACATCACATTCTTAAGATGGCATGTATTGCAGTTTATAACTTTCTAGCCGTGCATGTATCAATAGACCACAGAAGGAGATCGTATGAAGAGAAAGAGGGAATCGCTAAATTTCCTTATTGAAAAAATAGGAGAGATTACGAAGGACGAAACAGATAAAGACGAAAAACTCAGAGCCATCTGCAAATTGCTTAGAGATAACGTTTCCTATTATGATTGGGTCGGCTTCTACTTTGTAGACAAAGCAAAGCAAAACGAACTTATACTTGGTCCCTTTGAAGGAGAACCTACAGAACACGTGAGAATACAGTTCGGCAGGGGTATATGCGGGCAGGCGGCACAACTCAAAAGGACATTTATTGTACAGGATGTTTCCAAAGAGACAAACTATCTCTCATGCAGCTTAAACGTAAAATCTGAAATTGTCACACCAATTTTTAAGAAGGGAGAACTTGTCGGCGAACTCGACATAGATTCCCATACGCTCTCCGCATTCACCGACGAGGACAAAATGCTTCTCGCAAAGATAGGTAGAATGGTGTCTACACTTCTTTGAAGCTGCGCGCGCTAGCTCACAGGGCTCAGCCTTATGCGCGCTGGTCAGCTTGTGAGGGCGGTTGATTTCAAGTAGGGTGGTTGCTTGAACCTTACTGCTGTAGATTCTATGCTCTCTCCCAAGACTTTTGGGTTCAGAGTGCCAAGGCCATATCTCTCGGCCTCCACCAGATGACGGATCCTCCGTGGTTGGAAGCCCATTTCGGCCACAGCTGCAATAGAGAATAGGCCACAAATGACAGCCAAACTCTTCAAGGAAATTGTTCTGTTCAATGTCCTTTTAATATTTAGATAAATACCGCATCCTTCAATTATTCCGATAGGTGCACTTGCTAACAGAATCTTGGGAAGTGCGCACGCGAATGGGTAAGATCGATCGTATATTTGTTTGCCGACCCTTAGGCTGTTTGTCTTTTGCCGAGGGTGGCGACGTATATGACAAACTGCTGCTTTCCGTCGATTCCAACGATATTGTTGATCGCTTCATCGTTGAAAGCTCCAATGGCACAGACTCCGCTGCCTATTGCCTCAGCTCCGAGGTATAGGTTTTGGCAGACATGTCCCACGTCTATGAGCAAGTATCTATAGCCCCTCTCACCGTAACGCCATCCCATCCTGTAGGGTACAGCGATCCAGATGAAGGTCACCGCGCTTGTGTTCACGAAACGTTGTTGCAAGCATGCCTCAGTAATCTTTTCAGCCAAACTCGGGTCCAGACTGACCTCTAATAGCTTGTGCTTGACAGCCAAGAACCTGTAGAGACCAGGATGTAGTCCCTGAACCCTGTTCACCAGTAGATATGTCTCGAAGGCGTGGCGGGCGCCTGCGGAAGGAACGGTCCTCAGGGTCACGAGCTCGTTGACTACTTTCTTCACGCCTTGGGTGCACCACAGTAGGAAGGATAGTTCATCTAGTGTTAGTGGCTGTTTTGAGTAGTTCCTCATGCTCCGACGGTTTTCTATCGCCTTCACAAGGTCGGTTGTCTCTGCTTCGATGTCCATCGGGACGGGCAGATCGATTGTAGCCTTTGTTTCGTCGT
The DNA here is from genome assembly GCA_964347995.1 of uncultured Candidatus Bathyarchaeia archaeon. Classification (GTDB taxonomy): domain Archaea; phylum Thermoproteota; class Bathyarchaeia; order Bathyarchaeales; family Bathyarchaeaceae. The sequence goes on from CAYGBA010000026.1 coordinate 11,361, forward strand.
AGCCCAGCTCAAATGGTGGGTGGGGCAGTCCCTTCTGTTGATCTGACTCGGCCAAGTATCTGAATTGTGTCTTTTCCATGAATTCCGCGCCTATTCCTTCTGTCAAGTATTTAACACCTCTAACGCTTATGCGAGTGGAGCTTTGAACTTGAGTTAATTCAATTTCCTATATAATCCATGCGAAGACATCCGTTGGCATAATCATGCGCGCGCACGTTACCACAGCCGTCGGAGCTGTAAAAGTGGCCGAGGTAGGGTAGCCTCGGTTAAGCTGGTGATATCACTCGCAAGCCCTCTCTTTCTATGGCGTGCGTGCCACTATCAGGCTTGGAAAGACTAATTTCCCTGTTGAATACCCAATGCCTTTAACGTGTCCACTAACTTTCTTGGCAGTTCAGTCTTCTCGCGAAGTCGATCATCGTATGCAACAACCGTCACTTCTGCTTTGGCCGTCAATGTCCGCTCACCTTGTTCACTCCTCTTTTTGTAGAAAGTGTGTGACAAAGTTATTGATGTGATGCCGACCTTTTTGACTTCAGTCTCCAGATCGATCAGATTTTCTGGAGAGACCGGTGAGACGTACTCGAAATGGGCAGCCCTCCTAGGAAACGATATTTTGTGTATCTTGTGAAAATACATCGGGGTGAAACCCAAGCGTTCCATCAAACCGGCTTCTCCTTGTTCACAATAGCGACAGTACACTCGCCAATTCAACCTTCCAAACGCGTCTGTGTCTTCCGGGAGCACTCTTATGTTCTTTTCTTCGTATGACATGATAATCGAAAATATAGGATGTGTAGTTGGATAAAAGTCAATCCTAGGCATGCACATATAGACTTAGGAATACGCATCCAACGGTATACTTGAAGCGCGGGCGAGAGCACTGATCGAGCCGGGCTTTGAATACGTCTACGAAATCCAAGATGCAAAGCTGTTCAGAAAGAGGAAGTGAAAATGTCGCGGGTCGGTTTGTGGTGCCGAGGGCCGGACTTGAACCGGCGACAACCCGGTCTTCAGCCTCACCCTCAAATCTCGTTGAGTCGGGTGCTCTCCCAGTCTGAGCTACCTCGGCGTCCAATCAACATGAACCGCTTTTTCGTTTTTAAGTTTTCGGAGATCTGGAGTTCTACTTGGGGTATATAGCAAGCAATAGGATTCCAGCAAAGATTAGAACCCCTGCTATCGCTCTTACGAGTGTCATCTTTTCGCCGAGAAGAAGGACTGCGAGGACTATGGCTATTAGCAGGCTAGCTCGATCTATCGGCGCTACTTGAGAGACGTCAGCCAATTTCAAGGCGGCAAAATAACACAACCAAGATAGAGCTCCAGCGACGCCTGAGAGAATTATGAAACCCATATTCCTGCTGGTGAGCTGACCTAGTTGACCTCCCTTACCAATAGAAAGCACAAAGACAACTATGAGGACCATCATTACGATTGCTCGAGTGGCTGTTGCCACGCTAGAGTCCACCTCTGCCAGTCCAATTTTTGCAAGAATTGGGACGAGAGCGGCGAAGAAGGCTGAAAGAACTGCAAGAACTAACCATAACATACTTGAATCACTGAAACATCTCAAATTTCACAGGATCTCCCCGTCTTTCATGATGACTTCCTTCGTATCAGCGATTTCTATCGTTACACTTGGATGGGTCACGAAGTCCCAGTGCATGCTCGACTTTGACGTTCCTCCAAAGCTGGCGTTTGAGCCGAAGGCGACGTGAACCGAGCCGCCTAGCTTTTCGTCTGTGAGGATGTAGCCGATTGCCTTGTCGATTGCGGGGTTGCAGCCTATGCCCAGCTCTGCGATGTTTGTTGTTCTCACTTCTTTCTCGTCCTTATCAATTTCTAGGCATCTTTTGAAGGTGTCGATCATATGGTCGCCATTGACTCTGGCTGCGCAATCATCGAGAAGTAGCCTTCCGTCCTTGAAGTGAAGTGCGATATCTTTGACGATTTTGTTGGTGAATCTGTCTTTAGTGATGGGACAGTACATGGTTCCCTCTCCAAATGTTTCGTGGGGCGCGATGAAGGCCTCTCCGGCGGGCAGGTTGTTGCCTAGATCGTTCATTTCGATGTCATGGTCATCGACGATGCCGTCGTCCTCGTTTATGCGTCGGTCTTTTATCCTGCAAATGAAGTCTGTGCCTTTTTTGTCGGTGATGTGGAGCACATCTTGTCCGTCTAAGTGTTCAGCCAGTTTCGAGGTGTTCTCCTTAAGAGTAGACGCAGGCACAGTCATTCCTTCGACTATTAGGTGTTCTAGATCATCATAGCCGATGCCATAGAACTTTGCGGCCTCCTGCGTCGGCCAGCCCGCATAAGTCCATTTTTTGCCTTTGCTAGTTTCTTCTCCGTACAGCTCCTTTCGGATAGGAACATTAGCCTTTGTCCGTGCTGCAACCTTTTCTGGTGGAAAGTTCGTCTGGATTTCTGGATCCTTTAATGGTTCTACGACTATGTAGGCATCGGCTTCCTTGATTGCTCCCAGGTAATGCTTCGGAGTGATTTCCAGAGTTTCTTTCGGAATTTCATCAAATACTCTTTTTGAGAAGTTGTCGGTGGTCGCCATGATTAATGGTTGGGCACCTTTCTTGTAGCACTGTAGACCGATCTCTTCGAGGAGTTCTTGAATGTGGGTTCCTCCACGTATAAAGACGGCTTCCCCCCTCTTGAGGTTCATGCCTGTTACGATTGAATCAGCACATTTCATGATTTCTTCTCTGGTTATCATCTAGACGTCTCCTTTTCAGTTTTCGACTAAAAGCCAGCAGACTCTTATTAAATCTATCACAACATTTTTTGCAGGTTTTACTCACACGTAAGTGTGCACGCAGCCTATCTAATAACAGGATCAGATACGCTTGCGTTCGTGGATTCTTTTTACCGCCTCGGGAAAACTGACGCCTTGACTCAAGTAGCCTCTTATTTCCTCACGGAGAAACTCAGTTCCTGTTAGAGCTCCCCATTTTTGTACATATTCCGTCAGCAGTTCGTTGTAAAGCTTATCAGCGTCAACGCTTTCCATCAGTTCAGAATCCCCTTCTATTCGCTTTCTTTCCATTAGGACCTTGTCAACGGTCGGTTCTGTTGGTATTTTTTTACCCCTGAGAACGCTGTAGGCAATCATCCCTCCCGCAAAAGTGATGAAGAGTATGCCAATTTCTACAAAAAAAATAGCTGAAAATATCCCGTAAGCCAGTAGAAGTATACCCATCCAAAACGTCTTGTCAGTTTTTCCTGCATACCTCCTGCTTAAGCACGCTGTATCCAAGTATAGAGTAGCTGCCGTGTCTCTTGCTTCTAGATGGTAGATCCTAAGACATTCTGAGCAAAAGCTTCTTCCGCAGTCGTTGCAGATGCCCACCGCCAGTCTTTCGGGGTGATTGGTGCATCTAAGCGTCTTTCCACCCATCCAAGGCGGAACGAGAATCAAGGCTCCGCAATACTGGCAATTAACCTGCACAGTGCCCAGGGGAATAACTATTCTTTGAGGGGCACCACAGAACGGACAAATAAAGAGCTCTTTCTCCTCTTCATTCTCCTTCAATCTTTTCATCAACAAAAATATGGGCGCTCAAAGATATTAATTTTGACAATTTGCACGCTCGCTTCAACACAAACAAGAAGCCTATTAAGACATTCAGAAATCCACGGTCAAAACGGCAAGCGGTAGGCTGAATTGGGCCGGAAGACCCCTGAGAGCCGCCGAGGAAATTCTCGATGAGCTACATAGCTGAGGAAGAAGTCCTCAACTATCCCCATTTCTTATAGGGACGGATTCAGGCTGTATTCTGAAGCTCTTTCTAACTCCGTCGACCAATTTATCTTTGTTCAGCGGGTTTTCAATTTCTCGCGCGCGTGATCTTGCGCGCTCGTGTCTTGATCCATTCAGTTACCTTCTCTTCCGTCATCTTCTCTGCTTCACTTTGCTCTTCAAGTTTCCCTTCTATGAGATCCAATAATTTCTCAGGGTTCACTGGTTTTATGACGTAAGCATCTGCTCCACGATTCAAGGCAATAACGGCGTTTTCTAACGAAGGATATCCCGTCACCATGATCTTCATCATTTCTGGTTGGTTCTCGTGCATGATTCTTAGGAGCACTGTGCCTTCTATATCTGGTAGTTTGATATCCAACAGTGCAAGATTGAAGAACTTCGTTTTGAATTTGTGCAGGGCTTCTTGTCCAGTTTCTGCCGTATCAACACTATAGTCTTCTGATTGAAGAATTCCCTTGAGGCCTTTGAGGATAGCCTTGTCGTCTTCCACTACCAAAATGCTTTTCTTCTTCACTTAATTCAATCTCCCTTTGAGCGGAATTTCAACTGTGAAAGTGGAGCCTTGTCCAACTCTACTTTTGACATGGATACTCCCCTCATGAACTTCTACCAACCTCTTGCAGACTGGTAGTCCGAAACCTTGGCCCTTTGCTTTTGTTGTGAATAAAGGCTGAAAGATTTTGTTTCGATTCTTTAGAGCTATGCCGCGGCCTGTATCTTGGATACTCACAAGTCCCCTTTTTTCTTGTTTACTCAATCTGATTGTCAGTCGACCTCCATCTGGCATTGCCTGCAATGCGTTTGTGATCAGATTAGAGAATACTCGCTTCATCAAAGCAGGGTCCACGATCAATAGTGGAAATCTATCCTCTTTGGTGATAGAGACCCCCACGTTCTGTGGAATTGTCATCGTAGAGAGTGTGTCCTGAATTAGCTGATAGAGGTTAGTTTCAACAAGGTTGAGTTCTATTGGCCTTGCGTAATCTTGAAGATCCCGAACAATCTTGCTCATGTATTGCAGCTGTTCACGCACGGTTGCCATGAGCTCTTCTATGCCACATTTCTCAACGAATTTCTTACCCTCAGCGGGCAAAGCCGCTAGAGATTTGTTTGCCAAGTAGAGTATGTTAGCCATCACCTGCAAGGGGTTTCGGAGGTCGTGACCAACCATAGCGGCCGTCTCGCCAATTCCTATCATCCGCTCTGCTCTGAGAAGCTGCTTCTGTGCTCGTCTCAATTCCCTGGTTCTCTTGCGAACCAGTTTTTCCAAGTTCCTAGCGTACTTTAAATTACTCATTGCGGTGGCGGAGTGAGACGCTAATATTTCCAGCAGCTTCTTATCTCTCTCGTCGAAGGCTTTCAGGGTCTTGCTCTCTACATTTAGAACTCCAAGGACTTTGCCCGCAATCTTTACAGGGACAGCAAGTTCGGAACGTATACCAAGCATCCCTTCAACGTATGCACTTTCTTTTCTGGTGTCAGGAACCAGAATAGACTGCCCAGTCTTAGCCACTTTGACGGTTATCCCCCTACCTTCGTCCAGAGGCAACTCAATAGAGAGAGATTGATATCCACGTTGATCCACGACAGAGAGCACATTTTGGTCCACAACCATAAATGATGCATGTCCGAATCCCAGCGTCTTCTCCATTGCATCCAACGTCAACTGATATATCTTTTTCATACTCTCCGCCATATTCAAGTTCCGACTGTATGCGTTCAAGGCTGAGAGTCTTTCTTCAAAGCGCTTTCTCTCCGTGATGTCATGTACAATGCCTACAAATCCTGTCGGTTTCCCCTCAGTGTTTTTCCTGAGTGTTGTGCTGATCTCAACATTGATCTTGTTCTGGTCCTTGGTGATGACACGGTATTCTACACTTTTGTTGTAACCCTTTGTTAGAACCTCTTTCATTTCCGCAAGAGCCTTCTCTCGATCCTGAGGATCAAGAAAATCAGAGGAGCCTTTCCCGATCAGATCCTCCTGATTTTCAGCTCCGTACATCTTGAGGATGGCTTCATTTACTTCAATAATCTTCCCGTTAATGTCACTTACGACGACTCCGTCTGTCGACATCTTTATCGCGCTGGACAGTCTGATCAATTCCTCTTCCGCTTTCTTGCGTTCGGTGATGTCAGTGATTGTTCCGAGGATGGCGGGTTCTCCCTCATATGTTATCAAATTCGTTGTGAGTAATGCCTCTACTCTTTCGCCTTCCTTTGTCATAAGGGCATATTCGTAGGGGGAAACTTCTTCACCTTCCATATGGCTAGTGTAATTTGACTTTACCAGATCCTTAGATTCCGGGGCAATCAAAGTGAAGAAGTCGAAATCGGGCGAGTAGAACTCTTCCTTCTTGTATCCCATTGACTCCTCGCATTTCTTGTTGGCATAGACTACTCTTCCCTTCTTGTTGATGAAAATTAGATTTGGCGACTGCTCCGCAAGGTTTCTAAACTTCTCTTCGGACTCTCTCAATGCTTGTTCTGCTTTCTTGCGTTCGGTGATGTCCCTTGAAATTGCTTGAATGCCAGTGGTCTTGGTTCCTTCTTTCAATAGACTGAGGCGGACATCGCACAGAAGAGGGGTTCCATCCTTACGGTAGAAAGTAAGTTCCGCCGGTTTTTTTGCTTTCCCCCTCAGAAAAGAGTTGAAAAGCTCCGTGTAGTATGGAAGATCTTCAGTGCTGAAGATGCCTGTCTTTGAGAAGTGTTTACCAATCATTTCATCCTTGGAATAGCCTAGCATTTTTGTTGCAGCTGCATTGCAGGACGTGATGACTCCTTGAGTGTCAACTGTCACTATGCTATCTGGAGACAGTTCAAAAATAGTCCTATACCTCTCTTCGGATTCTCTCAATGCTTCTTCTGCTTTCTTTCTCTCTCTCAGCTCACGGAATATAACCAACGCCGCTGGCTTTCCCTCATATTCTATTCTTACTGCATTGACTTCAGCTGGTATCTGTTCTCCGTCTCTCGTCAATGCCTCAACTTCATATGGCGCGAGCTGCATTCCCATCATTCTTTTGGCCAAATTTTTCATTAAAGTAGCCTTACTTCTCGCTGTCAAGATTCTTGTCCAAAGAAGATTTTGCCCAAGTAACTCTTCTCTCTTGAACCCAGTAATTTCCTCTGCCTTGCGGTTAACTGCCAAGAAAGTTCCTTTTCTATCAACAATTACGACTGGATCAGGCATGAGATCAAATAGAGTTTGGAATTCCTTCATGGATTCCGAGAGTTCTTTCTCTTCTATGCAGACACCTTCCGTTGAACTCTGCATTACGTTATCCTTTAACACAAAATCCCTCCGTCAACTCCTTTGCGTAATCCGAAAAACTATGCCCTTTTTTCTGCACAAATTTCAACTTAAGCTGATTACACAAGTTTTTGAGTATCAATTTCTCTATGACCGGAGCTCCTGAGCCTAACAGCTTCCTCAAACCCGCAGAAAAAGCCTCAGTTTTGCTCGAAATGTCTTCTCGCTTCAGTTGTGATTCATTCTCCAGAAAGTCGTAGATGGCGCTGGCGCCTTCTTCTCTAAATATCTGATTCAATGTTTCTTCTATCGCTTGGACTAGCAGATCTTCAAGGCGTTCACTCTTTTGCGTGCGCGGCAATGCCCTGATAGGTAACGCATCAGAGTTTTCCGCAACGAGAGACTGTTTGGTCATGCTATATCGTCCGTTCCATGCGCCCATAGCTTGCCAACTGAAGGTTCCGAGAATGTCGATTTAACTTGTATGAACTTCGGGTATCGAATCAATATTCAGAGCGGCAATGCATATTCAAATTTTGAAAGATCAATGAGTACCCGGTAGGTATATAGTGTATAGCAAATGTTCGTGCTCGGAATTTGAACTCAATTTGGGCTATTCTCTAATATGCGAGTATACCTGGTGATTCGCTGTATTGTAGGCTCTAGCCCACAAACAATGACTAATGGAGGGTATGTCGACGATCGAAAGTCGTTTCGCACGCAAGATTGGGTAGCCGGGGTAAGTATGGATCTGTGGAGAGGGTCTTCAAATGATGATATCTCAAAAATAGTAACTATAAACTGCAAAACGTCCCCTTCAAGCTCCCCCTATTCAAGTTTGTAAAGGAGAGGGGATGTTAGGCTAGGTTAGAGGCTTGGGAACTAGGTAAATAGCGGCTAGAGACGGTAAAAAGGTGGTGGAGAGCCTACCAGAAGAGAATCAGAAAGAAAGAGTTTGTGGTTGGCTCAGTTAATAAACACGGGGAATCGTGTAGTGTCCCTCAGTTACTAACAAACACTTCAAAATCAACGTAAACTCGATCGCTCGTTCGGTCATATTACCATATCCGAAACAACCCCTTCATACACACAGATCATTATTTTCATTGGAGGCCACTCTTAGGGAATGGGCAAGAACGACTTCAGCCTTTCTCTTTTTTTGGAATTGACTTGCGTTCACAAAAAAAAGAGGGGATTTTGGGTTTTCGTAAGATTCTAACATCTTCCATGTTCTTGATAGGCAGTGAAACTCACATTCACTAAGCTCTCTAACCCATACAAGGATATCATCTGTAGAGAACCTTGAACGCTCCATTCACGTTCAGAGGTGTTGTAGAGGAGGGCGCACATCACTAAGACATAAAAGCGGCTTGGAAGGAGAAAGGAGATTCGGTGTGCACCCAAGAGAATGCGTGTATGTGTAGGCAGAAAAAGGTATAGCCGTCATATGCCCACTCCATATAGCTGTCATATGCCTACTCCGTACTTATGAGGGCCTAAAATGGTGAAATGCTGGAACTGTAAACACCTAATCACTGCCTACTCAGGAAAGCCAACAGACGAGAAGCTCTTTGAAGAAAAGTCTGACAAGTGCAGTTGAAGGGTATAGTCTTGGGCTATTACGAGATTAGGAAAGAGAGAGAATGTGAAGACTTTGAGCAATCTAAACGTTGGCCCAAAACAAGAGAACCTCACATTCCGTCATTCTAACTTTTGGCTGGGGGTCTGCTGGCGCAAAACTATATGATTTCCTCCTCTCAACAGGTTGTCTTACGCTGGCAAACCCC
>CAYGBA010000027.1:0-19015 GCA_964347995.1 uncultured Candidatus Bathyarchaeia archaeon
TGGGCGTAGTGTACTATCAGAAGCTCCATCACATGGTAACGGACAAAATTCACGCCAGGGCACGAGGACAAGTTCAAATGCTCACGCGGCAGCCGACTGAGGGGAGAGCGAGAGGGGGTGGACTGCGTTTCGGCGAGATGGAGAGGGACTGTCTGATTGGACACGGTGCCGCCATGCTCCTGAGAGATCGACTACTTGAGGAATCTGACAAATATTTTCTTTACCTCTGTGAGCGGTGCGGCTACATTGCATATTATGATAGCAAACAGCGCAAGTACGTGTGCCGGCTTTGTGAAGACAAAGCCGAGATTTCCCCAGTAGCCGTCTCCTACGCATTCAAGCTTCTTCTACAGGAGATGATGAGCCTCTGTATCGCGCCTCGGCTTAAACTGAGGGAGAGAGCATAAGATGGCGATTGAGGAAATCGTTAGCAAAGTTGTGGACGAAGTTGACTTTGGAATAGTATCGCCTCAGGAAGTACGTAGAATATCGGTGGCAGAGATACAGACAGCCGATACCTACGACGAAGACGGAGCTCCTATCATTTCGGGACTCATGGACGGTCGGCTGGGAACACTTGAACCAAGGCAGCGATGCAAAACTTGTGGCAACACGGCAATACGATGCCCAGGACACTTTGGTCACGTTGAACTTGCGGTTCCAATAGTCCATATAGAATTCACAAAAATGATCCACAATCTTCTCAGGGCTACCTGTAGAAACTGCGGGCGCATCTTACTGTCCACGGAACAGATAACCCGGATCAAAGCCAGAATCAAACATGCCCGCAAGCTGAGAGGAACAGTGCCTGATGGCGTTTACAAGGGAGTGTTGCGCAAGGCGAGAAGTAAAGAGTGCTCTCATTGCGGCACACCGCAATACAAGATAGACTTCACAAAACCCACAACTTTTCACGAGATTATGGAAGAGGGTGCGCAACGGCTAACTTCAAGCATAATTCGTGAACGGCTTGAACGTATACCGGATGATGATCTTGAACTATTCGGTTTTGACCCCGAGAATGCCAGACCAGAATGGATGGTCCTAGAGGTTCTTCCTGTTCCTCCAGTCTATGTCAGACCCTCCATAACATTAGAATCTGGCATTCGCTCAGAGGATGATTTAACTCACAAACTCGTTGACATCATCCGTATTAACCAGAGGCTAAAGGAAAACATGGAGGCCGGAGCCCCAACCCTAATTATTCAGGACTTATCGGAACTTCTGCAGTATCATGTAACCACATACTTCAACAATCAATCTTCGGGAATCCCCCCAGCCAGACATCGCTCTGGCAGGGCACTTAAAACCCTATCACAGCGCCTCAAAGGAAAGGAAGGGCGATTTAGGAGCAACCTTTCTGGAAAAAGAGTAGACTTTTCAGCACGCACCGTGATCTCTCCAGATCCAAATCTCGATATAAACGAAGTCGGAGTCCCAGTAGATGTTGCCATGCGACTTTCGCTGCCCGAGAAGGTTACGGAATGGAACCTTGATGAGATGAGGAGGTTGATTGTTAATGGGCCTGAGAGCTATCCAGGTGCGCTTTACGTCGTTAGACCTGATGGTAAACGTGTTAGACTAGAATTTGTTGTGGATCGAGAAAAGGTCGCTGAGGCTGTAGAACCGGGTTTTATCGTGGAGCGTCATCTTAGAGATGGCGACATTGCCATCTTTAATAGGCAGCCATCCCTTCATCGGATGTCTATTATGGCACACCACGTGCGGGTGCTACCTCACAAGACATTCCGTCTGCACCTCTGTGTCTGTCCTCCTTACAACGCCGATTTTGACGGCGATGAGATGAATCTTCATGTTCCGCAAAGCGAGGAGGCTCAGACAGAAGCGCGAATTCTAATGGAGGTACAAGATCAGATTCTCTCACCCAGATTTGGGGGCCCAATAATCGGAGCGATCAGGGACTTCATAACTGCCGCGTATCTTTTCACCCGCAAGTCCGCTCGCCTTACTAGAGAGGACGTTTTCAGACTGTTAGCTGCGGCACAGTATGAAGGCTCCATACCTGAACCTGAGGCCAAGGAGCCCGAGCCTCTCTGGACTGGAAAGCAGATATTCAGCCTCTTCATCCCAGAAGGCTTGAATTATGCGTCAAAGGCCACTTTCTGCCGTGGTTGCACTAAGTGTCTAAGCGAGGATTGTCCCTATGACGCTTACGTAGTCGTCAAAGACGGCATTCTAAAGTCCGGTGTGATAGATAGGACCTCTATTGGAGCCGAGCAATCAGAGAGTCTTCTCCATCAGATAATGAAAGATTATGGCGCCTCTGCTGGACAGAAATTCCTGAATCAGATCTCTCAGCTTCTCGCGCTCTTTGTGACCATGCGTGGGTTCACCTACTCCTTCGACGAACTTGAGTTATCTGATGCCGTCCAGCGAAAAATAGGTAACATTATACAGGACTCCGAAGAGCGAATACAGGAGTTAATAAAGAAGTTTAAGAATGGAACATTAGAAAGGTTGCCGGGTCAAACTCCAACTGAATCCTTTGAAATATACGTGATGAACGAGTTAGCAAAAGCTAGGGACAAGGCGGGAAGAGCGGCCGACGAAGATTTTGACGTAGGTAATTCAGGTATGATCATGACAAGGACTGGATCTAGGGGATCTAGCCTCAACATCGGTCAAATGACCGCGTGTGTTGGCCAGCAGTCTGTGCGAGGAAAAAGAATCATGCGTGGATACCTCAATCGGGCTCTACCACACTTTGAGCTAGGAGACCCAACTCCTAAGGCGAGAGGTTTCGTGTATTCTTGTTACAGGGAAGGTCTAGACCCCGTTGAATTTTTCTTCCATGCCATGGGCGGGCGAGAAGGACTTGTAGACACGGCCGTGCGAACGCAACAGAGTGGGTATATGCAGAGGCGTCTTATCAATGCCCTAGAACATCTGCGTATCGAGTACGACGGAACAGTTCGAAATGCCGTTGGTGACATCATCCAATTCAGATACGGGGAAGATGGAGTAGATCCAGCGAAGAGTGATCACGGAAAGGCTGTCAATATCGAAAGGCTTCTTGAACAAATCCGAATTGCGAGAGGAAAAGGCAAACCAGCATCAAAGAAACAAATCCAGGAACGCGTCAAGGGAGTCAAGGACAAGCTTACACCTATCCTTTTTAAAGAATTAAGAACAAAGTTGAACAAAGCCAAGTTGACCCAACAAGGCATAGACGAAGCTATCTCTCAAACCTTAGAGAACTATAAGCGGTCTCTAGTGGAGCCGGGCGAGGCTGTTGGAATCGTGGCAGCGCAGTCCATAGGCGAGCCAGGAACCCAGATGACCCTCCGAACGTTCCACTACGCGGGAGTAAGAGAGCAAAACGTAACTCTCGGATTGCCACGCCTTATCGAAATAGTCGACGCTCGACGAACACCTTCTACGCCAATTATGAGCGTTTACCTCGACAGAGAGCATCGAAAAAGCAAAGAGAAAGCAACCGAGGTAGCTCGTGAAATCATTCATACAACCATGGGCGATATTTCGAAAGCCATGTACATAGACCCTGAGAAGGAAGAGGTTGTCATAAATCTGGGCCTAACAATGATGGAAGATCGAGGCGTCTCGCTAGACGAACTTGAGAAAGGATTGCGCCTACCGAAATGCACAATACGGATCAGAGACGACCGACTCAACATCAAACCAGAGAAACCAAAAGACGCTAAGAAACTACTTGACAAACTCTCAACATACCATGTCAAGGGTCTATCAAACATCAGTAGAGTTCTTGTTACTGAAGAAGGGCGAGAGTGGGTTATAAGAACAGATGGGTCTAACCTAGCAAAAGTACTCGGAGTTCGTGGTGTGGACCCGAAACGAACGTTCACCAATCACATACATGAGACCGCTGAAACGCTTGGAATCGAAGCTGCAAGAAACCTAATAATCAAAGAAGCAATAGGCGTGCTTGAGGAACAGGGCCTCGACGTAGATGTAAGGCATGTCATGCTGGTCTCCGACATCATGACAGCAACAGGCGACGTGCGGCAGATAGGAAGACATGGCATCAGCGGAGAGAAAGCTAGCGTTCTTGCAAGGGCAGCCTTCGAGATCACGGTTCCGAACATAATCGAAGCCGCCATAAAAGGTGAAAGCGATCCGCTAAGTGGAGTTACAGAAAACGTTATAGTAGGGCAGTCGATACCTATCGGCACGGGTTTAGTTGATCTCTACATGTCTACGGCACCCAGAGAGGAGACGAAATGATCGATGTCAACAAGGCCATCGCCACAACCGTGAGAACTGGGAAGATCTTTTTGGGAGCTAACAACACCGTAAAGAACGCCAAGGTAGGAAAGGTCAAACTGGTGATCTTAGCGGCAAACTGTCCAAAGGGCGCTCGTGAAGATATCGAATATTATTGTAGGCTTTCTGACATCCCGTTGGTTACTTACAATGGAACTAGCATAGACTTAGGGGGAGTGTGTGGAAAACCTTTCATGGTTTCAGCGTTGGCGATAAGGGAACCCGGGGACTCAGATATACTCAAGCTTGCGGAGGCTACGGATGTCTAGCGGAATAAGGTTCACAAGCCGAGAGATGCGCTATATAGCTCTATTTGAAAGCATGACAGGCGCGATGGTCAAGGACTGCATAATTGACGATGAACTTAACAGAATAATCTTTATCGTAAAGAAAGGAGAAGTTGGGATGGCCATAGGAAAACGAGGCAAGAACATTCGTCTCTTAGAGAAGATGACCGGGAAAAGGCATGAAATAATTGAACACTCAGATAATCCCGCTCAATTCATCAAGAATGCTTTGAAACCTGCGAGAGTGAAGGAAATCCGGATAACTGAGCGACCTGACGGAAAAACTATTGCAGTGGTTGCTGTTAATCCCAAGGACAAAGGAGTGGCGATCGGCAAAAACGGAAGGAATGCCGAAAGAATCCGATTCCTAGCCAAACGATATTTTCAAATACAACACGTCAGCATCATGTGATTGAGGAAGAAAGATCATGGGCTCTAAGTCGCCAAAGGGCGAGTTCGCTGCGAGACAACTACGTGGGAAACGGAAAAAGCTCAGGTGGAGCGACATCTACTACAAACGCCGAATGCTCAGGCTTGATGTCAAATCCGACCCTCTAGAGGGTGCGCCCATGGCGCGAGGAATAGTCCTAGAGAAAGTTGGCGTTGAGAGCAAACAGCCCAACAGCGCGATTCGAAAGTGCGTGAGAACTCAACTAATCAAGAACGGTAGACTCATTACAGCCTTCCTTCCAGGCGACGGCGCCCTAAACGTTGTTGACGAACATGACGAGGTGATAGTTGAAGGAATCGGCGGCTCTCGCGGGAGGAGTATGGGAGACATTCCAGGAGTCCGTTGGAAGGTCATTATGATCAATGGGGTTTCCCTCAAGGAATTAGTGCTCGGCAAGAAGGAAAAGCCACTACGATAAACCCACATTTCTATAGATGCCCATAACAAGTAAGGAATTGTGATTCTGATCCTTCATTTCAAATTCATAATCTATTTTTAATAGATTTGTCAATACGCACATTCGGTGCTCGAATGGTTCGTCAAATCAATGTTTTACAAGAACTTAAAAAACCTACAAAACATGCTATCAAGGAAATTAGCAGCGATCTGATAATAAGTTGCAACGACTGTAGGCATGCCCTTTTGCTGTCACATGGAGCTTACTGCGCCTTGCGACGAGAGAAAACAAATAAGGATACATGTGAGGGCTGTCAACGTTTTGATCCTGAACCTTTAGAGTACAGCCTCTTCAGAAGAGTGTAGAACAGAAGGTGAGAAAATAGATGGATTGTCCTAGTTGCAAAGGCAAGATCAACAAGGCAAAGCAGAGCGAAGTCAAGGGAAATTTCTATTACTGCAAAAACTGCGGGACCGTGATTTCTCGATAAAATTAATCGAGCTTCGGAAGTGATTTGAGAATGAGCGAAGTTTTGACCCCGCTTTTGCCCTTGGTTATTCCGTTGAGCATGGGTGGCCTTGGGGGGTTCTTCGTTGGGTATACGGTTAAGAAGGTTTATAGGTTTGCATTTACTATCGGAGCTTTCGTCCTTTTGGTTGCGTATATGGCTCATGTGAGCGTAATTAATCTAAATCTCAGCGGATTGGCAGAAACTATGTCAACATTGATTGCCACCTTTTTCCCACTCTTAAATCCTCTCACCTCAAGCTTGATGTTTATGGGCAGCTTTATGGTCGGGCTCATGTATGGATTAACAAAAGGTTGATCCCATCATTTTTCAGACATCATTGAAAAACATCTCGTACTTGGAAGTTTGCATTCGAAAAATTGTTTTTGTTTTCCTCTCGTATCTAGGAATGCTCTTGAGCTAATCGAATTCTGTTTCAACTAGTGATTTGCGGAGCTTCTTGAGGTCGTCACAGGCTGACTTGAGGCGTCGCAGTTCCTCCGCGTCCCTCTTCAGTTTGGCGATTTTTCGTTGAATCTTCCTAAGTTCGGTGCTCATCTTGTACCCTGAGAATGCCTGCTAGTCTTTGCGTAAAATCAGTTATGACGGAAAAATCAATATTCAAAATCAATAAACTATGATAGAATTGCCGTTCTGAAACTGGCACTTATGCTGGAAAAAGAGGCATCAGTATTATACTTGATTCACGTATCCCATAAGTAGAGTTTCGTTTCTTCATCAAACATTCTCTGCAATCCAGAATCTGTAGCCTCAACTAGAACCAACTCCGCGTTTACCGAGACTACGCAACCGGGAAGAAGGTGTCCTCCAAAGGACTCTCCTCTCTCGTTTGAGATCACTACGTGAGCATGAGCGATGGGCTCTTCATCATTTTTGACGGAGATGTTTCCCATACAAGACGCTATCTCCACAGGTTCGGAGATTTCTATAGACTTGTATTCTTGTTTGTGGTAGAAACCAATCTTCGCTTTTTTTAGGGCGCCGATGAGAGTGAAAAAGCCAGCGGTAGTCTTGGCTTGTTTTGCTCGAAGAGTTATGGCTTCGAGCAAGTCTTCATCCTCAGAGAGTCGAGCGAAGACTACTCTTCCGGTTTTCGATTCATGGATTCTCATGGTTCTATCCTCTATCTCATGTTTCTCGGCTGACTGCTTATTTAGGATTGTTATGAACGCTTAATCCCAGTGACTATAACCGCATTCTTTCCAGAAAACTTCTTTGAAACTTTCATGGCAAGCAAAACTGCCGGATCATATTGAGGATATCTCTCACCGAGCCTCCAGACCGAGGCAAGATCGTGCGTTGATTCTGTCTTTGTAAATGGAATGCGCAGAAAATGTCCTTCCAGATTTTCTCCTTCGCCACCATGGGTGTAGATTGAGCTGAAGGTTTGCTTGAATCGGTCCTTGATTTTTTCCGTTAAGTTGATGAAGGGATGATTCGGAACGACACAAGACACTATCATGGGCAGCTTCGCAACCATACCCTCGTCAAACATCTCTTGAAAGCCGCAGGCAACCCCGTACGCGAGTGTGTGATTAGCTGAGGGGATTAACACGTGATCAAGCTTTAGAGGTTTCAATTCATAACTGATAATCTTATCTCCCTTCCATCGATCGGCAAATCCAGGAGAGACATTGATATGCTTCCTCTCTTTGGCGATTTTCTCCACGAGTTTGTAGGAATCGTAATAGTATTCGCCCTTGACAATAACGTTTGCACCATGCTTTTTTATGGCATCGATTTTCGCCCTAGGCGTGATCTCTGGTACAAGCACCGTCGCCTTTTCCTTCATCCAATAAGCTAGGGATATCCCTGCGTTTCCACTAGAGATGACAATGTAGCTTTTGTCCCAGCCAAACTTGTTGACCAGATAAAGTGTCTCTCTGTCTTTGTGGCTGCCTGAGGGGTTGTTGCATTCAAGTTTCAAGAAACAGTCTAAGAAGTCGTCGTAGACAGTCGGAGTGGGTTTAACTCTTGATGGCCTTTTAGCAGTTTTTGTCATGGGCCTTTCCCCATCTCTCACAAACGCACATTTGCTACGATATTTCTGTGACTAATTGGAGTATACTGAAATTAAGAAGACATCAAGATAATTAAGATAATCTCTTAAGGCATTGCGGGGGCTATTCGTTGACGGAAGTTGAGATTTTGGATCTTAGCAATCTCTTGGTGATAGGAGTGGACAGCGTTTCTTTGGCTGCTTCCGCGAAGAGAGCTGGATATGAAGTATTCGCTGTGGACCACTTCGGGGATCAAGACCTCAAACGAGTGTGCCGCGAAAGTCTGTCAGCCATTAAGCAGAGACCTGGGAGGGGCTGTGGATACTTGAGCAGGGTTTTCAGCCCTGAATTTCTTCTACAGTTGGCGAAAGTCCTTCTTAAAAGATACGAGATAAATGCTGCCTTATTATCCTCTGGTCTAGACGACTCTTCAGATATCCTATCTGAGCTCAATGAGCTGGTTCCCATACTCGGAAATCATCCCAGCATCATTCGCAAAACCCGTGATGAGACACAATTCTTCCGTGAACTAGATCGCATAGGAGTATCTCACCCTGAGACGGCGGTCGTAGAAGATCTTGAAGAGGCTAGGAAAGAATCTAAGGACATAGGATATCCGATTGTTGTCAAGCCCTCAAGGGGCTTCGGGGGTGCGCGTGTGAGAAAAGCCGAAGCTTTTCGGCAATTAAAACGAGCATTTAGAGAGGCTTCCTTTCTGGATGAGAAAGTCTTGATTCAAAAATACATCTCCGGGATTCATGCAAGTGCTTCTTTGATCTCCTCTATCAAGGGCGTTGTCACTCTGACAGTGAACGAACAGCTAATTGGAATGCAGGAACTTGGCCAAAGAGAGTCTTTTGGATATTGTGGAAATATGGTTCCTCTGTCGGTTCCTAGAAGTGTTGTGGATGAGTGTAAGCGTGTGGTTGGGGGGGTTGCCCAGCACCTTGGTCTTGTTGGGTCTAATGGAGTAGATCTAGTGATCTCCAGACAAGGCGTACCATACGTTATTGAAGTGAACCCGCGATTTCAAGGAACGCTGGAATGTGTTGAAAGAGTTCTAAGAATGAACATTGTAGAAGCTCATGTAGAAGCTTGTGTTCAAGGAAGCCTTCCGACCATTTCAAAGAGAACCTCCGTTTTTTGCGCTCGATTTATTTTATTTGCCCCACGGCGTCTGATTGCGCCTGAGTTGAACACCTTTGAAGGCGCAAGGGATATTCCTCTGCCTGGGGTTATTGTAGAAGAAGGTGAACCACTCTGTTCTCTTATAGTAGAGGGTCCAAATAGAGGCTACATATTACAAAAGGCAAGTGAGACTGCAGAAGCAATCCGCGATTCTTGTAACTACACAATCGGTTAGTAGTCGGCTATTGGAAATCTGCACTTTAAGAGATCTTTGAGTTTCCAATGGTGCGCTTGATTTGCGGTCCAATCAACGTTACGATGAATGTGGATAGCAGCACTTTGAAAGGGGTGATTAGGGGTGCTGGAACGGTCCATGTGGCCTTCAACAACTCGGGTGTCAATCCGTAGAAGAACCGGTAGCCTTGGCATGGAACCAATATGAAGATCCTGAGGAGCACGTCTGCTTCAAGGCCAAGAAAGGCGCTTACTGCAAACGGGGACATCCGCTTGGTCTCATCCAATCCTCGTACAATCAAGATGACACCTAGAATTATGAGGATGACATAGGCAACGTAGCAATCCCACATCCCCCAGATTGGGAGATACTTGGAAACGGGTGTAGCGAAGTAAGTCCCAAGCATAACGGTGTAGAAGGCAAAAAGCCTCTTCAATTGCCCCTTAAACGCAAATCCAGACATCATAGAGCCAACGGGTGCTCCTATAGTGAATATGAATTCGTATACTGTATCCCTTGGAAAGAGCGAGTGTCCAATCATAACGGCTATCAAAGTGGAAATGAACCCATTGTAGGGTCCAAGCACAATTCCTGCGATCGGGCTGACTAGGAAGATCCACCCAAACCACACTCCAGCTGAGAAGCCAGGCGTCACCACACCATCGCAAACTACTCCAAGAGCCGCGAAAATGGCTATCAAAGATAGAGTTCTCACTTCCATCCTCATAGTTCTCTATTTACCTCTCTAGATTCATCTCTCTGCATTAATGCACATCAAGACATCAGGTCAAAAATAGCATCAAGCAGAGAATCAGTAATGAACCTTTGATTCACGAGTTCTCCCTCAGGATTATTCAGGCCTCTACAACATGGAATAAACCTCAGTATGATGGATTGAGAATTTATCTTGCAGAAATCGAAGGGATAAAGCTTGCAGAGTGCTGGTCTAAAATTGTAGATTGAACATCCATAGTTGCCTTTTTTCGAGTTGCATCTAAGAAAAACGCATGAGCCATCCTCTAAATTCTTCAGACTGCCAAGAAACGTCGGTGAGCTCTCTGACCCGCCTTTGGAAGGCACAAAAAAGTCTCTTGCCTTGTGGCCCGCTCTAACTATGCGTTTGATATCTTTCTGAGTGAGCTTGGGTCCTCCTAATTGGCAGCAGAAAGTGGCACGTCGTCTACACTTGAATCGAATATTTTTTTTATGTAGAGTGATGTCTGAAACCTGCTTCGTCTTAGCGTCTAAAAAAATTGTTACGATCTCTTTGTTAGGTTCCAAGCTAGGTGTCCTCAAAATAACTCTATCGCTATTTTTGAAATATTTTCCATAGTTGCGATTCTTGATGGATGCTGTACACGAATAATTAGACAATGTGTGTTATTCGGCAAAGAATGTGTGCTGTTAGTATTTTTCTTGAGAGACTTCTTTGATGAGCCTCTTCGCCCTTCTGACCCATTTACGGGTTATCTTAGTCGAGAGCTCTGTCTTTGCTGCTAACGTGGTTGCCGTGGTTTTAGCCAAGTCCTGAGCAGTATTGATTCCAAGCTCTCTAAGCTGTTTCGCCCTCTTCGGACCAACTCCTCTGACTTCTGTGACCTCAATAGGTGGGATTACTGGCAAACCTAGCTGAGGCGTCGGAGGTGATGAGGATAGTTTGGGAGCTGGCAAATGAGGTCGCGGAATTAGTGTCATCTCTCCTGGTCTTAGCAAGTAGCCTGCTCCTGCGGAGATTAAGCCCAAGATAGCCAAGACTGCTGTAGCGACAATGCTGATCAATGGTTCGATAGCGAGATAGCCAATGTAGCCGGACGATCCAGCGAGGACAAAGGCTGCTAGGATGAAGCATATGATGGCAACGAAATATAGTGCGTAATCTGATCTCATATCATTCTCCTCTCATAGCCGTTCGTAATATGAACTTAAATAATTTTCCAACAGCCATATTTCACCCCTTTCCTTCAAGCGATTCGATCGCGTAGAACCCCTGAAATATGATGTCTAGAAAGTTTTAAGTGGAGTCTGCCTCAACCTTTTCAAGAGAGGGCTATCCGTGCGCGATAAGAGTCTGGGCATGCTCATGTTCATCGTCAGCGTGCTCGCCATGATTGGATACTTCGTTTGGCTTTTCTCCTGGTTGATCCTGCCACCAGACACGCTTATACTTGGAAGGTCACCTAGCGATTGGGCATTGATCATCCCAGTCGGGATCATCGTCTACGCTTTCCTCTTCATCGTTGCATGGATCGGTTGGGCGATGGCTTCCACGCCTCCGCCTCTATCAGTCACTCAGAAAGCTCCAGAAGAACAAGAGAGAACCGAAGAGGAGCAATGAAAAAGAGGGTCACCTTTCCGCGGAGACCCTGCTAACGCCCGCCTCCTTCTCCACACGTATGACGTGCTCCGCCTTTTCTGCGAATGCCTCGCTGTGGGTCACCGCGATTACTTGTTGGATGGCCTTTGATCTGGAGATGGCCTCGGCTAGTCGATAGACTGATCCGTCTTCTCTTCCCAGACTTTCTGTCGGTTCGTCCAATAACAGCAAGTATAGGCCATGTCCGGTTCTTGAGTGCATGATCAGCTGTCCTAAGCCCAGGCGGTAGGCGAATGCAAGGAGTGTCCGCTCTCCTCCTGAAAGATTTGAAACATCTCGTTCATAGCCTTCCTCACTCTTCATGGAAGGCGTATATGTCTCATCGATATCCACGACTAGCATTGGTCCTTCCGCCCCAACGATGTCGTCTAAGACTCGCTGAATAACCCGTTCCAAGTATTTGATGAACTCGCTTCTCAGTCTGGGTTGGATGCTTCTGTAGGCGCCCCTTATGTCATCAATAACCCCCAGTAGTCTTTCGATTGTCTCCAGCCGTCCAACTTTCTTCTCCGCGTGGTCTAGCCGTTCCTTGATGCTGTCCGTTCTTGATGCGGCGTCTATCTTCCGGCTTTCCAGCGTCTCTAATCTAGACTTCGCAGAGGAGTATCGGTCGAAGGCCGTGTCACGGAGTTTCCTTGCAGACTCGAGTTCGCTGACGTCAAATTTGGTGATCTCAGTGCGTGTGGTGTCTAGTTGGCTTCGAAGCGTTTTTTCCCGTTCTTGCGCCTCCTCAAACCCTTTTGAGAGCTTGTCAAGAGATTCTTGTTCTTCGGAGATTCGAATTCTTATTTCTTCGATTCTAGGGATGAGCACCTGCAGATTGGAGGAAACGAAGTCAACAACACTGTGTAATCCCTCTATCTTGTCGATGTTCCTTCGAAACTTCACTAGCCCTCTTTCACGTTCAACATTCTCTTCGTGAAGACGGCCGAGAAGATTCTCTCTGTAGTCCCCGGCGAGAACTTGAAGGCATAGGGGGCACTTATCTTCCGTCTTTAGGCTTGAAATGCGATTTTGAGTGGAGTTCATCTGCATTTTGGTGGCCTGCTGTTCGCCTCTTATGCTTGCCATCTGGTCTTCGAGCGTCGAAAGGTATCTCCGAAGCTCTTCGATTTCTTGGTCAGGGTTTAGCTCTGCTTCCTGCAGCTTGTTTCGATACGTTTTCTCCTGTTCATCTATCTGTTTCAAGCTCTCGCCTAGCTTGTTGATACGTGCTTGCTTCGCTTCGCTTTCTTCTGCTAGCCTTGCACATGCTTCTTCTATATTAGTCACATTCGACTGTAGTTCAGCTTCCCTCCTCCGCAATTCTTCGGTCTCTCTTCTCAGCTTCTCGAGGCTCTGGAGGCGTGTTGTTGCGTTTCTAAGTGATGCTTCGGCTTGCATTAGCTCTCTTCTCAGGTCTTCAAGTTTGTCTTGAATCAGTGAGAATTCTTCAACTGCTTTGTTGTAGTCGTTCTGAAGTTTCTCTATCCCGACTACATCTACGTCGCGTTCGTAGGCCGTCTTTTCACCTTCGTACTCTTTTCGGAAACCAGCTAACTCACTCCAAGCAACCTCGTAGTCGGAGAGACCGAAGAGTTCGTCCATCTTTTTCTGTCTTTGCCGTGGGGTCATGTCAAGTAATTCTTTGAGATGTTCCTGTTGTACCCAGACGACCTCGCGGAAGAGTTCTTTGTCGAGACCTGTTATTGCCTTCAGTTGTTCGACAACTGCTTCGTTCTTTGCGCTGGCGATTAGCTGGTCCTCTTCGAAGAATCTGAGTTTTTCCATGTCTTGGCTTATGCCTTCTTCTTGTCTTCGAAGTCCTCTCAAAATTTTATAGTTTTTTCCGCCATGTACAAAATGTAAGCCTATCTTGCCGGCTTGTGCTCCTTCTCTGAGGAGGTAATTGTAGCTTCTGCCTAGCGGTTCTCCGAATAGGGCAAAGTCTATAGCATATAGAGCACTTGATTTCCCGCGACCTAGGCCCCCCACGAGACAGTTGAATCCGTCGGCGAAGGGAATTTCAGTTTTAACATGTGATCGGATGTTTTCGAGTTGAACAGACTTAACTCTCATCTGAAAATGCCTCCAAATTCTCCTTTACTTTCGTTTCGTCTTTTTCCACTAGAGGTTCGATTAAATCAACGGCCAGCCTCACTATTTCTTCAGCTTTCTCACTGGTATAACGTTCGGAGAAGATTTGAATGAAGTATTCGTAGGCTTTCGTTCGGAGGTCTTTCAGTTCTCCTCTGAATATGGAGCGAATCACCTCTTCTGAGACTTCGGTTTCTCTCAGCTGAAGAAGTGGATGCACATGGAGTGCTTTCTCAGCTGCGCCTCTTATCTTGGAGAGGTCGATTTCTCCCCGTTTAGCCTCGGCGGGCAATGTTCCCTGAAGCACGGGAACGATCACTGCCCCCGGTTCATCGGCCATTTTCACGGATTTTGCTGCCGTCTCGGTTATCTTTTTGGGAGTTAAACCAGTGTAGTCATGTTTTAGGATTATGAATTTTCTCGGAGTCTCAAGCCTGATGCGGTTGAGTTTTGGAACGCATTTTTGGTTGACTTCGACGTGGTAGAATCCCTTCTCAACTTCGGCATCCTCGTAGCTCACGGTTTCTGTGCAGCCGCTGTAGACGAGAAGGCCGTTTTTGAAAGGCATTTCGTAGGGCTTGTGAATGTGGCCTCCAGCGTAGTAGTTGAAGCCCTCTGGGATCAGCTCGGGTCTGGCTTCGGCCTCCATCTGTGGAGGCTTCACGCTGGGAAGGTCTAGGGCCATGTGGAAGACGAAGATGTTGAATAGGGAAGGGTCGGGCTCGGGCTTGTTATGTTCCATGAAGGCTGGAAGGCTATCCTCGGTTCTCCTTCTGGTTCGGAAGTTTGGGATGCCGTAGACGTAGCAGCTTTCGTTTCGCCAGGAGGCGCCTTTGTGGCGTGGTAGGTAGTGAACTAAGCCAGCGCTGTCTAGTGGAGTGAGGATTGTGCCCGTGATGACGTTTGGGGCGGAGTCGTGGGAGCCATCTACGGCGAGTACGGGTATTCCAGCATCTTTCAATCGCCTGAAGTTGGTTATGGCGTTTTCGAGGATGATGTTTGAGGGGCGGGCGTGCTGGAAGATGTCTCCCGCGATGATCATGAAGTCTGGCTCTAATCCCAGGGTTTTCTCAACAATTTCTCCGAAGGTCCTATTGAAGTCTTGGCGTCGCGCGTCCAGATTATACTGGGCATAGCCAAGATGTAGATCAGCCACATGAACAAAACTGAAAGGCTTCATGATCTAGCCCCTATCACGGAGACTCTTGAATCTTTAACTGTAGTAGAGAAGGTCACTTTTAAAGCATAAGAGGTAGATGAGAGGTGCGAATACTGTTAGGAGAGGTTAGAGTTTGAGGCGCGAGTATCCGACATAGCCAATTGTACGTGTTGGAGCGCTCATTGTTCATGATGGTAGACTTGTTTTGATAAGGAGAGGCGTTGATCCTGGAAAGGGTAAGTGGAGTATACCCGGAGGAGCAGTGAATCTTGGGGAGAAGGTTTGAAAGGCTGCTTTCCGAGAGGCGGAAGAGGAATGTGGCTTGAACATAGAGATCGTGGAGGAAAGACCCATGGATGTGGTTGACAGCATCTACCGAGATGATGAGGGAGGATTTCGATTTCACTATGTTTTACTGCAGTTTCTGGCTAGACCTAGAGGAGGAAAATTGAAACCAGGTGGTGACGTGTTGGACGCTGAGTGGGTTCCGTTAGAAACTGTGGAAACATACCATTTGACAAAAGCCTTTCGCTCATTCTTCAAAAAACATCGACAAGACTTGGAAGCTTTTAATCGCTAGCGAAAGACTCTTGTTAATCACAATTCTGTGGAAAAATCTTAAATACAGGAAGGTGCTATCTACGTAGTGTCCAAACGTCAAAATTACGTAGAGAGTTTACGATGAAATACAGAATTGTTATTGAAAGACCGTTCGGTCGAATAGAATTGGAAGCTGAAAGATTAGAGGAGCTTTTGGATGAGTTGCGCTCCTTTCCAGAGTGGATGAGTGTGATTGACCAGTCAATCTTAGAACGGGCACTGGCTCCAGAACAGAGGGAGGAGCTGATGGGCGTAGTGGAGTCCACAGTTGATGGCCCAGCCATTATACTGCCACCCGAAAAGTTGACTTCCAAGGAGGCCATCGGACTATTGTTGTACGCCTCTGGACCAGATGGTTTGGAGCCGAAAGAGGTCAGCAGGCTTCTTTCTCTGAGCGGTATGAGCATGGCGGGATACGCTGCCAGAATGAGTGAGATGAAGCGTGAGGGCATCTCTATCAAAGAGGGGGACCTTTACAGACTTTCAGTCAGGGGGAGAAACTGGGTTGAGGAGATCATATCAAGACTACGAGGTTAAAAAGAGCCTTTCTAGAAGGAGAGACAACCCCAAGTTAAAGGTCAGTCTTAAGTATGGGTCCCTCGAGTCGACATGCGAAGGGTCAGCAGATGAGGTTTTGAGGTTTGTCTTCAACTTCATAAAGGACGTATACCCCAATTACGAAATTGTCAGCGGACTAACACTCACGGTGGATTTGGAGCGTCTTCTAAGAGGACTTAAAGGTGTTATATCGTTTCTTCCTAAGGGTCGACCCGTAATCCTAAAGGACACCGATGAATTAACCGACAGTGAACTCATTCTTGCATATCTGGTTGCCACTTATGCTGGAAATCAGATCGGTATGGCTGAGGATGACAATCTCTCCATGGCGGATCTGTTGGACAAGACAAGAAAGCCCGCCGGCACCGTTGCTGGTCGGCTGAGTGAGCTGGTGAGTGAATTATATGTGGAGCGGGTTGGTCGTGGGAAGTACCGGGTAACAGCCTATGGGGTCAAGGAGTTTATGGAGGAGATTCTGCCTAGGTTGGAGGAAGGCGAATGAGGGAGGAAAAGTTGCTGGACGTGAAAGGAGAGGATAAACGAGACGATATTGAGATCTACGTAAAGTACGGCGGATTTGAAGAAGACTTCAAGGGTCCAGTCGATCAGGTGTTGCGAGCCCTAATATCATCTCTAGACAAGATTTGCCCCGGCCTTGAAGTGTTATCACGAGTGCGGTTGACTGTGGACTTGCGGGGACTCATAGAGAAGATGGAGGGCATAGTTGCCATCGCCCAAAGTGGTCCGATTGTGCTATCTGAGAAAAAACCAACCGTTAAGGAACTGGTTGGACTAAACTTGCTGGGAGCCTTTGTTGGCTACAAACTCAACTTGTTTGACGATCCCTCGCTGTCACTAGATGAACTGGTAACCCTGACAGGTAAAAACAAAGGCAGTATAAGTCGCAGGATAACCACACTCGTCAATGACCGCTGGGCAGAACGGCTAGAGAGAGGCGAGTATAGGATATCTACGTTAGGAATCAAGCACTTTGAGGATGAAATCCTTCCCAACTTACGAGAAGAGAACTGCTAAGATATTTCCATGCACCATTGGCGGTGCGGCGGGTCGCTAGGTCGGGATTCCCGGCTTTAGCGACAAACCGCTCTTAGGGGGTGTTTAGCGGATGTTAGCCCACCGCACCCAACTTAAAAATGAGCCAAATTGCCTAATAAGTGGTTTGCTGAACAAACGTGCAACAACCTATCCACGTCTCTGTCTAGCTCTAAGAAATCTCATCCTAGATGAGGTCTCTAAGGACGCCCACAAGGATTTCACAAGCCTTCCAGAGATTGTTTCCGAGGTAAGAAGGCAGCTAAACTTCTACTATGTAGATCGTAGAATTGTCTATGACAAGGTGGCTGGCGCCGATGCAGGTAGCCAGAGGGTTCCATTAGCCTCAAGATGGTTCGCCGTCATAAACTTCCCTACCGCTTCTCAAGCGAGAAGTTCCACGAGATCGTGAGCGTCAGGCGTGAAACGAAGCTCTTCGAAACCTCAGCGAGCTTCCTGACGAAAAACGACGGCCTAGACCTAATGCTGATTGATGGCCCACTCGCCTTCAGCAACTGGTGGGCTCGGAAGGGTGAGGAGGGAGACCGTCTCTCTCTGATCTCTTCCGTGAATTTCCTGCTAAGCATGTGTGCCGACAGAGGCGTTGCGGTTGCAGGGGTGGTCAAGAGGGCAACTGCCAGATATCTGATTCGTTACCTTGGGCTGCAGGAGAAAACCTTCCTTCCAGACGCCTTTGTCCTGCTTCAGACATTGAAGGCTGGCGAGCGAACCAACATCTTCTCCCCTAAGAGCGCCTTGAGAAGTACTATGAGAGCCGCCCCATTCATGGACCTGATAGACTGCCATATCTATTCGTTCTACATGCGCACATCCTCAAATCCCCTCTTACCACCCATCAGAATCGACGTCCCAGAATTCATGCTGAGCCACGTGGATGAGTTGGCTGGCTACTGCTATTCCACCGCCGTGCGTGACGGAATACCCCTTCCTATCGTAAAAGCAGACGAGGAGGTCAAGGTGACGAAGAGGTTTGTCAATGAGGCTTACTCGGAGCTGATTCCCAGACTAGGGAGCCGATTCGGTCCTTCCCTAGCCGCGGCAATAAGAGGAGGTTTAGGATGAGAATCGGATATAGCTTCAGCGTCACAGGCGACTATTCTTCTAATTCAATAATAATAATCCTTGAGAGCGGATGCGAGGTCGCTAAGGGCGACCTAGTATACATTGAACATCCGAAGAAAGGTTTGCCGGTGGTCTACCAGATCACGAAGGTATACTCGCACAAGGAGACCAGAGACTACGAAGAAGCGCTACTGAAGGAGGGAAGCGTGATAATGGATGAGGAAAGAACGACGGTGAGAGCTAGAGCCTACCAATGGGGCTGGATGGACGGCGGGGCTATCAGACCGCTCAGGTATCCCCTACCCCCAAACACACCCGTCTTCAAGGCAGAGCTGAGAATAATCGAGGAGTTCACCAAGCCTTCCTCAAAGTGGAAGATTCTACTCGGCGTCGATCCAAGCAGCGGTCTAGATGTGGAGCTCGATCTGTACTATCTCATTAGGCAATGCTGTCTCATATGCGGCGCCGTGGGCACAGGAAAGACAACAACGGCCATCTCCATGATTATGAGGTCAGCACAAGCTGAGCCCCCTGTCAAGTTCTTTATCGTCGACAAGGATGGTGAGTACGGCAGTCTGGAGATGCTTTTCGGAGAAAAGGTGAAGAAGGTTCCATGGTCATCCTTCTTTCGCAGTGACGATATGCATCCAGAAGACCTCCTGAGCGAGTTCGGATGGCAGAGAGGATGGTGGACTTCTAAGATACTTATGAAGGCCCTAAGCTTCCTCGAAAACGTGGGACAGCCTCTCACCAAACGCAACCTCACCGAGGCGGTGAGAGAGGTCTCCGACGGGAGCGTAGGCTTTAGAAGGTCAGAGGAGG
>CAYGBA010000028.1:0-18026 GCA_964347995.1 uncultured Candidatus Bathyarchaeia archaeon
CCGTGTAATCTCTAGCGATTACTTTCACGTTCTTGATTGAAGAATTGCACAAAAAGCTGACCATATCAATTACGTGAGGACCAAGGTCTTCCAAGACACCCCATTTTTCAAAGCGCCATGGGCTGTCCATCAAATCAATGAAGTCGTGTCCGATTGCGTGAACGCTTACTATTTTGCCAATTCGTCCCTCTTCCAGACGCTTTTTTGCCTCTAGTACGCAAGGGAAAAACCGATAATTATGAACGACGCATAATTTTACGCCAGAAGCATTGCAGACACCAATCATGCTCTCTGCATCTTCTGCATTTGTAGCCATTGGTTTTTCTACCACTACATTTATGCCTGCTTTAGCTGCGTCTATTGTTAGTTGAGAATGAGTGGAGGGCGGAGTACACAAACTGACTAGATCTAGATCTTCTCTTAGCAGATCTTTGTAGTCTGCAAACCATTTTTTGACTCTAAATTTTCTTGCGCAGAATCTAGCTCTTTCTTTGGTCGAATCCGCTACACCGACCAAATCCACGCCGAGACTATGATATGCCGGAAGATGTGCTTTTCTTGCTACTACTCCGCAACCTATCACTCCAGCTTTCATATTATGCTCTCCAGAAGAATCACTTCCAAGACATGACCAGATTGATAATCCGCGCGTACAAATGGTTGAACTCGAAATCTCTTCTAACCTGTGTCAGGTTTTCCCCAATGATTTTGAATGCCATCTGTCCGATTCCAGCTTTCTGGGCTTTTTCGATATGTCCGATAGAGTGAGGGTCGAAACCCATAATCCTAGCACACACAGAATCGACTGAGACAGCGTCTCTTCCAGTAACAACAACATTCGATCTTATGGGCGTACCTAAATCAGGTCCTTTCACTCCTCCCATACCCAATATTCCATCTACTATACAGAAATCTGGTCTCATTGCGAGGCAGGCGTCAACAATAGCATCATCAAGCACAGGATGGAATTTCACTTTTCTACGATAGGGAATACAGCCAAATTGGTTTTTGAGACTGCATGTAATCTTAGTAAGGGTATGAGTCTTCAGTTTGGGCATCGTGATTAAGTGATCGGAATCTGCAATCGTTTTTGGAATTTCCATCTCATGGAAAAATTGTCCTTCTATTCGCCTTTTAACCAGTTGATCTTTTGTTAGGTTCACCCACATGGCATTATACTTCTTAAAGATTCGTACTAACCCTAGCCAGTGTATCAATCTATCTGGCCGTGCAACAGTAGCGTCGCTCTCAACGATAAACACGCTCACCTTCTTAGACAATGATCGAAGATAACTTAAAACAGCATCCAGAAAGATCGGGTGGGTAACGGCCCCAGTCTCCGGAGTCCTGAAGTTACACAAATTTATCTTAATCACCACGCGATCACCATTTCTCAGATCAATTCCACCGCCACGGTTTATCGCCAAGCCAATTTTTTCGTGAATTTCAGCATAAGTTGATCGTGTTACCCCGACAAAGCTCAATGTGCCTCTTCTCCTCGGTGTGCTATTCCATATTCGATTGCCGAACACGCCAGAACCGCAACCTTCATGGTATAGAACCTTCTAGAACCCTACACTAAATCACAGGTGCCATGGTGTCAGGCATACCTTGTGACAAAGATACGTTTTGTGTGAGATGCTCGCGCGAGTTTCTATCTTTTTTCTTCTTCTAGGTATGTAGGCTCCCAATACCCGCTACGGTCGCCCCGCAGATAGTCAAGCAAGCCAAGCAGAATGCCTTTCATCCAATAATAACCTTTCCTACCCAAAGCTAAGAGCAAAGGAGACATTAAAGGCAATAGAATGTAGAAGAAGCTGACAACAAATTGTGGCCTAGTGTAGGACAAAGCTTGATATATACCTGTCACCGTCTTTCTTTTGTAAATCTCCTCTTTCTCAACGCTCATTGTTCTTTCCGTTTCCACATGACAATCTTCACAAAAAACCACTTTAAATCCGAGTCCTAAGGCCTCAAACATCATATATGTGTCCTCGGCTTTACAAGGCTTAAGTGGAACAATTCTTCGCAACACATTACTTCTAATCATCATCAACTCGCCGCTAGCCGCTAGCGGAATCCTCTTTCTGAGAGGATCAAATATCCTAAAGAACATATGTTGTGGTCCTTCCCTTACGAGCTCCGGCACAAATACAATACCTACCTTCTCATCCTCGAAGTGGCGTAACATCGCTTGAAAGCTGTATATCTTCGTATCTACATCGTTAAACGCAACAATCTCAACATTTTTCGGTAGGAGCTTCTCCGCGAAGTTTATTGCGTCGTACTTGCCTCTAGGCACTCTATATGTCACTCTAGGGTGGTTCATGCGTTCTCCACACACAATCAAGTAGGGCACGTCAAGTTCGTCAAGCTCTTCAATCTTCTCCCAAACATGCTTCCTATCCCTAGCACAGACCACAAAAAAGAGGTTCATTGTCGTCGCCACCGTTATCACTCCTCCTCTTCGTTCTTTACCCGCACAGGCTTTTCACGAATCTGCGTATCTATGAGCTATTTCACTCGGCACCGTTAACCAAGCGTCGTCGCCTATTGTAAGATTATTTATCAAATCTTCATAAGTGCTCAAATTCTTGGGATGCGCCATCTCATAGCTTGGGTGCATTAGAATGGTGCAGATTCCTCCGATATCTCTGACCACTCCTTTAAGCTCTATCCAAGCTTCAACCGTCTGCTTTGGTGTCATACCCAAAACTTGGAGCATCTGATGGTCTTGCGGCAAAGTTACAGGTATTTCAATAATGCTATCTACTCTCATCGGATTTGCCGTTCCAATTCCATAAGGCTTCATAAAGCTTGGATGTTTTGGCTCCCATGACGGAACTGACGTATCATAAGTGTAGCCTGCCTTCCCCAAAGCCCGAACAATCTCACCATTGTGTTGGAGTAGTGGCGCCCTAAACCCTCTTACAGGACAATCTACGACCCTCTCAAGGGTTCGCTTGGCTTCACGTAGCCTCTCAACCAATTTCTGTCTAGGTAGCCTAGCAAGCTTTCCATCATGCATTGTATCGTGAGCTCCAATCTCGCCATGATTCGCGAGCTGGCGGACTGCCTCAGTGTTCAGCTTGTAATGTTTCGTTGGTACGTACCAAGCAGATGGTAAATCATATTTCTCTTCCAACCTCTTTACTCCTGAAGCCCTCTTAAGACCAGCGCGTGTGTCAACGTCATGAGTTATGGCGCATGCATAACGCTTCTCATTCCATATTCTTCTCTCAAGTCTTACATCAGCTGCTTCCTCAATAGTTCTTGCTAGAAGAAACCCTAGTGCATCAAGAGGCAGTTTGTCAGAGAGATCTAGACTTGCTTGTTGCGAGTTCCAACCCATAAGACCGTTTCTCAGTAGTTTAGGCGCCGCCGTGTAAGGGACAGGAAAACTGGTCAGTAGACGATATAGAGTTGACACCCTAGGATTTAGCATTTGGCTCATAATCCTAGCATACTCTTCTACGATATCTACCGTCAAGAGAAACGTATCATCATTCAATGTGAATGATAGAGGCTGACTGAGCGATAAAACAGATTCAATCGATCCTTCATAATAGTATTGTATTCGAGGCACAATTGATAGAACAGTCTGCGGGGTTGCATTCACAAATGTCTCTTTTCCAGGTCTTATTGCGACCCTTAACCCTTCATCCTTAAGCCATCTCAAAAAATCTGCAGAATCTGAAGGTATGATTACCGTCTTCATGTTTTCTGGAGGCTTTTTTCCATGGACTATCAAAACGTCAGCCTTATCCAAGCCCGTAAAGGTGACACTCCAAGGTGAAAGAAGGTTGCGAATAACTGGAAGGATATCTGACATTCGGCTTGATACGGCAACCTTCAAAAGAAATCACAATCTCAATTCTTGACTTAATTCCTAGCGCCCAGCTTCAGGTATATCAGAGGCCCAACTATCTGCCACCAATCTCGCAACGGAAATATCTTAGAATACCCACCCTTATACCGATATGGATACACCTTCGATACCGGAACCTCTTTTGTTGTGTAACCCAACGTCAAAACCTTGTAATGGATATAATATTCTAATCCGTAGCCGTCAAGCCAACTCTGCCCAATATCCAGGCGCGCATCATCAAATATCCTAGTTCTGTAAGCTCGCAAACCATTCGTTACATCCGTACATCGGATTTCTGTGAAAAGAGTCCAAATAAAAGGATATACGCGAGAAAATATCCCACGTAGCAAAGGGTTTTTAACTCGCCTTCCGCCAAGCAGAAACCTAGACCCTTGCACATAGTCACAACCATCATTTATAATCGGATCTAGAAGCCTCCCAATCTCCCGAGGATCATCCTTATTGTTCCCCGCTATCACCACAATTATGTCATATCCGTTTCTACGCGCATACTTGATTCCCAGCCTAATGGCGTGTCCCACTCCTTTCCGGTCAGAATTCCTTATAATGCGAATCGGAATACCGATTCTTCTGCTGGCAAAATCAATTTCCTGTAAAAGATCTTTTGTTGGGCAGTCAACAACTAAGCATATCTCATTCACCAAGGGATTTGAGAATTTCATTAAGACCTTCCCTATCTTGCCAACCTCATTATAAATGGGAATTACTGCTATCTTTCTCAAAGAAGCGATCTTACTCATTTCTATCCCTATGACGAAAGATTCGAGCAGGATTTCCCGCAACTACTGCGTTATCAGGAACATCTCTCGTTATGACAGACCCTGCCCCAATTAACGCCCGTTCCCCTATCGTCACTCCAGGCAAGATGACAGAGTTGGCCCCTATCGAAGCACCTTTCCTTACTCTAGTCTTTAGAAGGTCCCATACCCCACGTGCCCTTGGATACCTATCATTGGTAAATGTCACATTCGGTCCAATGAAGACATCATCCTCTATCGTGACACCTGTTGGGATGAAGACAAAAGGCTTAATTTTGCAGTTATCGCCAATCACAACCTTTTCTTCAATGTAGACGTATGCGTCAATCTTGCAGTTCCTTCCAATCTTGCATTTATACAAGTTCACCTGATCGTGAAGAACTGTGCCTTCACCGATTTCTACATCCTTCAGGATGGAGTATGCTGATTGTCTCTTCATATCAATCATCAACGAGGAATTCTCTTCGTCTTCTCTTCCAGAAGAGATTTTTTCGCATATTCAAGAATCTCTACATTCTTGGCTCCCACAGGTCCTGGATTGTTAGATATCTCATTTCCCAGAATGCTTTCTACGAAATGGTTAATCTCGGTCAAAATCGTGTTGTTCTTGTCCACACCAATCTCATACATGGCACCATCGCCGTTCTCATATACTTCGATAGTTTGGCTCAAACAATCGATAGTTGCACAACGTTTAGAGCCTACAATGGTCAATTTTCTTGTCTTCCCCGGTTGAAGCCAACTCAACTCGACATGAACCAACAGCTTTCCATCAAATTCCATGATTAGGTAAGCAATCTCCTCTTGGCGTTTTCTTCTGTATGGTCTGGCCTTACAATTCACTTTCTTTGGCCACAAACCCAAGATGAAGTTAGAAATATCAATCGGATGCGGTCCCAAGTCAAAAATTATGTCCCTTTTAGGAGAAGGATTCATCAGAGTTGTCCACTGAATTTTGAGATAATAAATTTCGCCAAAGAATCCTTGCTTAATCAGCTCGCGGACCTTTTTAAGGACATTGGTGAATCTGAATATATGTCCTACCTGCAAACATACCGCGCTTCGTTTTGCAATGTCAACAAGTTCATATGCTTGAGCCGCTTTAAGGGTCATGGGCTTTTCAAGTAAAACGTGCTTACCCGCTCTCAAAGCCTCTCTGCAAATCTGGTAATGCGTTTCATTAGGTGTACAGATATGAACTGCATCAACATCTTGGGACGTAATCAACTTCGTGTAATCGTTGCTCAATCTTTCCGGTGAGATACCCAACACCTTTTCGCAATAGGAAAGTCTTTCATCGCTTGTGTCACACACTATAGACAACGCAGCAGCACAACTCTCCTTAGACAATTGCAAATATTCTCGTATTACTTTCTCACCCCAGTATCCTGCCCCAATGACACCTATCTTCACTCGACCTTTCATGGCATACCCCCCTGGTAAATCTGATCATTGAAAAATTCGTGAATCTTCTCGCTGACGAACATAATCTCGTCTCTCGTTAAGTGAGGATGCATTGGTATGCTGAGACAGGTCTTACACACTTGCTCGCTTTTCGGATATTCCCCACCGCAGTAACCATATAACTCTCTGTAGAGCGGCTGCAGATGTATGGGCAGCTCGTAATGTATTCCGCATTCAATTTCGTTTATTTCAAGCCATTGCCTAAGCTTGTCGCGATGCTTCGATCTTATCACGTAAAGATGATATACAGGCTTAACCCCAGAATTCATGGTCGGGGGCAGGACCAAGTCATCCAAGTCAGAAAGAAGACGATTGTAAAGCTCAGAGTTCCTTTGCCTCTTCATGTTCCATTCATCAAGACGCTTAAGCTGAACCAGACCGATTGCTGCGTTAACAGTGTTTAACCTAGCAGTATACCCCAAGGTGTCGTGGACATACTTGCTGCGCCTCCCACAGTCTCTGATCTTTGCAACTTTCTGAGCAATCCTCTCATCATCAGTGATCAGCATTCCACCGTCGCCACAAACAGTCAGATTCTTGGAAGGATAGAAGCTGAAACACCCCACGTCTCCAAAAGTCCCGACTTTCCGCCCTTTGTAAACGGCTCCATGAGCCTGACAGGCATCCTCCACAACATGCAGTCCATGGCGATCCGAAATTTCAGCAATCGCATCCATATCTGCAGGATAGCCGTAAAGATGGACGGGAATCACGGCTCTCGTCTTTTTCGTGACTTTCTCCTTCACCTGCCGTGGATCCAGATCGTAGGTTCCCAACTCGATGTCCGCGAAAACTGGAACGGCGTTCACATAAAGAATGACATTTGCTGTGGCAATGAAGGATAATGGAGTAGCGATAACTTCATGTCCTGCTTTTACGTCCAACGCGATTAACGCAAAATGCAAAGCATCAGTTCCTGAACTTGTTGAAACCGCGTAGTTGGCCCCGCAATACCTAGCAAACTCCTCCTCAAACCTGAAAACGCTCTCACCCAACACAAACTTCTCATTTTGTAGAGCATCCAATGCCGCTTTCTTCATCTCCTCATCAAATATGGGTTTTCCAAGCGAAACCTTCAGTATCTTCCCATCCTGGCATTCAACGCTACTAAGAAACCAGTAAGAACTCTCTCACACTTGCTTGCGCCCGATCAGGCTGTCACGTTCAGCCAAATCCCGACAAAACGATTATGAAACCTAAAACCTTGCAGATTTCCACCGTATAGCCAAAGCTCAAAAAACAATTGGTAATAAAAGCCATCTCGTTCCGAATTCCAGGCTGAAGAAAGATCAGTCGGAAAAACATGATCATTGATTGAAATTAGACCTACAAAGCTAATGTTTCCCTTGAAAACCACATCGTTGACAACAAAGCGCATAGGAGTTTCCCACGTTTCCCCGTCTGCCAAGAAAAATCTAAACTCGTATAGTGGAGACAATGGACTGGGCTCAGAGGCCAAGACATCGGGCAATGGCTGGGTTTGACTGCGAAACTTTGCATAGATCAAGTAATACTGTGAAGCACCCATGTGATTACGAACTCCAATATGGACTGGACCCTGCTCTTCACCAGCGGTCACATTAAAGGGATAGCCCTCAGCCATACGCTCAGGACCCAAAATCCAAAGCTCAGAAAACCTCTCCACGCTCTTAGGAAAAGAGATAACCACGTTCAAGCCAGGAAAAGCAGCCACCAAGATCAAAACCAAGCTTCCAGCCGCAAATACGGTACGATAATCCTCAAGATTCACCCTTAACTACCTCCGGCTTCATCTTCAATACCCGTTCATAATAGCAAACCTTGAAAAAACGCCAACCAAAAAAACTAATACAAACCACAAGGACCACACCCACAATGGACCCGCTGATAACCATCAAAGAAGCTTCGCTCAAGTCTTTAGCCGCTTCATCCTTCAAAACCTCAACATCATCAAGTATCTCATCCGAAGCCTCAACGCAGAAACTGGCGTTGCCAACTGCACCATCAAAATCCCCAATCCTCAAAGACATTTCTGCAAATGCCAGATACAAGGCAGCAGAATCCAATCTCCTCAACAACTCCGAAACGTCAGCCCCAACGTTTTCAGCCTCCAAAACAGCAAGAAAAGCGCTAGCCACAGCTTGCTCAGCCCCCTCAACAGCTGATACAGCCATATCCTCAACATCCGACGCCTCAATGCACCCTATAACAGCAGAGGATAGTAGAACAAAGAGAACAAACAAAACTGGAATAACCCTCAAACCAGACATACCCTTCACCTCACGCCGCTTTCTTTCATCCACTTCTCTCGCTTGGATTATTCTTCAAACCAGCATCGATGCTCTTTGTGTTTAGAAACTTATCCTCCAACATCATTTTCTCCTCTTCAATTTCACCTAGCTCCTTCTCAACATCCACACGACGTTCACGGTAATTCTTAAACTCGTGGAGGAAACCAGATCCTTTCTCTGTAATCTCATAAGTCTTCCCACTCTCCGTCCTCACCAAACCCATATCGATTACATACTTCAGATAACGAACCAAAAGCTTGTAGCTCAAATTAGCCTGATACATGATCGCCGTCTTTCCAGCGCCTTCTCTGACCACACCTAGAATATCCGCAACAATCTCCAACCTATTCCTATACCTAGCCACGTGAAACTCTCCCAAGAACCCGCATCAGCCTTCTTAGCAAAAAGCACAAAAAACAATCATTAACATGCTAAAAGTCACCAATTTTCAACAGAAAACTGCAAGCACAGACCGAGGTCGAAAAGAAAATACCCTTTCATCTCATCCTAACATGAAGCCAGCCTTTCCCCCCCTTCTTGGGCTGCTGCCTCTCTTTCTTCGGCTTGGGAGGAATAGGTCTGCCACACTTCGTAAACCGTTCCTGCTTCCTTACGACATCTCGAATAAACTTGCCCCACCCGCCTACAGCAGGATTCGGAGCTACCGCCCTATCAGGGAGCTTATCCTCTGCATGACGCTCAAGAATCTGACCAAAATTCGGAGGCTTATAATCCTTAGTAGCCACAATAACTGTACCTCGATCAACAAACAACAGATCATAATCCTTGCTAGCAATGCCCTCAGCCCGCACCCTGTCATCTATCCTATGCCGCCACAAGATGCTCCAACTCTGCTTCAACTCCTGAACGAATTCTCTCCATTCTCTACCATTCATTCTCTAATCCCTCCTTGATAGGAGCGAACAAGAACCATTCATCTTGTCATTCGATTTTCCTAACAGTTCTATTCACGCATTGCATTAAGCAACGTTTCCGATGTAATCGTATTTAAGAACGCGGAAGGCATGTTCTAGGCAGAAATTACATTCAGATGTTCTAGAACTTTCTTCTATCGTTCTGCATAGCTCCTCTCCATTCACTTTCAAATCCCATCCTGATCGGAAGCGGAAACGAACAAACTGTGATTGTTCTATATTCCACTTTTCAATAACGGCTATTTAAACACCCGAGGAAAGAATTTCTACCCATTTCTTCTATTTTTTAATTCTATACAAAATCCCTATTTGCTCTATGATCAAATTCTATAAAGACATATGCAAAGGAAAATCTAGAACTTCAAGAATTTCTTATGGAAACAACTTTCACAAAACTCTTGAACCATAAAAACCATCAACCCCTGTTCAAGTAGGTGGCAGCGCTGCAAGAAATCGAAGAAGTCATACACATAATCAAGGATGGTCAATGGCACACCATAGAAGGCATCGTAGGGCAATCCAAGCTGCCAAAATTCAAAACCAGCAAGATTCTAGAATTCTTAGCAAATTATGATTTCATTGATCTCAACAGCAAGCATCAAAAAGCAAGGGTTACTCCATCACTGGAGAAATTCCTCAAGGAAAACCAAACGTACTAGCAGCTTTCTTCCCACTGACAATCTCTTCCAACCTGTGATAAGCCGCAAGAAAAGAATGCCCCCTATCTGTAGTTACAAACAGCCTTGAGGCTCTGCTGTGGGTCCCTTCTGACGCCTTCAAAAATCCCTTTTCAAGAAGGAGCTCCAGATACCTCTCAAGCTGTCTGAAGCTGAGATTAGCCCTATACATAACATGCGTTTTAGACTCAGGGTTCTTTGCAGTCTCTAGGACCGTGGCCATAATGTCCCATCGGCTTCTTTGCAGGACTAGGCTTTTCTTTGCCATGTGTTACAGTGAGCTATATCTAAATATTTTAAATTTGCCCTGTTGCACAGATCGAAAAAACGATATCGTCCCTACGCGCCAGGATGTATCCCCGCGGCAACTAGATGATGGAAGTTTCCCTTCCACAAAAATGATGAAAAAGAGTGACAAACCATCTACATACAATTAGGCTAAATTTGACATCGTTGTTTCCTATCATGAGAGTGGATATACACAGCATTCTCAATGTCTCTAAGTTTATCTATGGACTGTAACGCCTGATCTGAACGATAGAGAACTCCAGGTATGTTTCTTCGCTCCAGATTCTCCCTGAGGGGCGCAGCGTCTCCACAATAAACATAGTTCTTTCCGTCTTTTCTGATCACGATGGACTGATGCCCTATAGAATGTCCCGGCGAAGGGAGAATACTCACATTTTCGGTTATTTTACGGCTTCCTTGTATTTGCATGTAATCAACTTCCACATCAAAAGAAGCTCGAATGTAGCTGGCTTTCTGAAATCTGTCTGGGGCATAGGCGTACCGGAGCTCGTCAGCCTGCACATAGAACTTTGCGTTTCTAAAATATCTATTATTGCCACAGTGGTCGAAGTGAAGATGTGTGTTGATAACTACGTCAATGTTTTCAGGCATTAGGCCATATCTCTGTAGCTGTGCTTTCAACCCCTCGTCTGGTTTTCTCTTCACGGTGTGGAACTTCTTATACTTCTCCGGAAGCGCTCCGATCCCTGTGTCTATCAAGATTCTCTCCCTATCCGTTATGATCAGAAGAGGTTTCAGAGCCGCCTCGTAGATTTCTCCCTGATACTTCGCGTATATAAGAAAGCTCTTATCAAGGGTGAAGTGTCCATCGCTAAGAAGATGTAACTCCAACTCTAGCACTCCGTTGTACTGTTGCAGGAGATCTTTGTTAAGATTGGTAAAAGAATGTGTATGTTAAGAGTTAATGATTATCCTCGCCTTCGAAAACACTATTTTCAATTGTTTCTTAAACGAGTATTGAATGAAAAAGAAAAGGGTGGTTAGGCGGGGGCAAACCTGGTCTTCAGCTTCTCCAAGACCTTACCTAGCGTTGTATATTCCATGGTTTCTGCACTGAGGCGCGCAGGCTCAAACTCACCCATCCGACGCAGAGTGACCGCGTAGTCAACAGCTTCACGGCGAGCCAAATCGAAGGCCGGATCATCAAACAGATCACTTATCATCGGCAAGCCATCATCATCATTGGCAATTTCACCATTGGCGACCTGAAAACCGAGTGCCACCATTCTCGGAGGACCATCGAAGGCGGTGCACCTGCTGTTCTTCAATCCAACTGGCATGAGTGGCCCCCAGTGGCTGCCTCTCATCCATCCCTCCACAAAATAACTGTGCATGAAGGGTGCCAGAATCTCACCGATTGCCGGCAAGCCGTGCTGTCCCCTAACTATAGAGACGGGATCATCCTTCCCAACATATTTGCCCGCGATCAGAGAGAGCCTCGTCGTGCTGGTTGCCGTGCATATAAGATCATCCCTAGCGCGCCACACGTGAGAAACCACATAGCGTCCAGGCGTTCCGATGAGGGCAATCAGTTCGTACATCTCTTCAGGGCACTTCAAAACGACTTTCTTGTTTTCCATAACGTCGAGCGCTTCGAATTTGAAGCCTCCAGCCATGTTTGGGTCTATTACCAGCCCTGCGGTGTTCATTGGATCGGCGAATATACGGAATATAGGATAGTTGAAGGCGCCTGGCTCGGTCTTATCAGCAGCAAAGACGACTATTGGATCCGACTGCCTTTCCTCGATTTCCATCTCTGCACAGCCAGGTCCCATTCCTCGAACGTTTCCGCTGAAAGCGGTCTTTAGAATATCCTGACCCGCACCATAGAGTTTCAAATTTGCAGCCTTTTTAGCAGCCTCTCGAAATATGTCCCAAGCAAGCTTGTGAATCTCAGGGTTGTCCTCTCCCTTTCTGTGGACCATGAGGAGTTCAAGGTCGTCTCCGGCGTTAAAGACGTAATAACTGTTGATGAGCGTACTATCTTTAGCCTCTCCTAGGCGTTTTTCGCCTATCTCAAGTATAGGTTTTGGCACAACATGGTGTCCAGCCAACGAACCAACGTCACACTTGATAACCGATATAGTGGTTTTATCGGCCATTAATACTCACCTTATAATTCTCGATCTAGTGTGTCTGGCGTCTTCTTTAAAAGGTTTCCCAAGCGTCTTCACATGACAGACTAAAACTGCCGTTGCCATCCTAGAACACTAAATCGCGATCGTTCTTAGTTCGCCAGCTCCTTCAGGAATCTCGCATGCGTAGATTTCGGCTTTGATTCTTTTGGCCACCATTTCTGTTCAGATACTCTCCCCTTAAGAGGCGGAATCTCAATCAACTTTTTATTTCTCAGATAAAAGTAGATATGGGAAATGAAGATGGGCGAGCTTACGGTTGTGTCCGCCAAGATACCTAAGGAAGTCTATGAGGAGCTTATTCTCCGCGTTCCCGACGGTCAGAGAAGCAACTTCATCCGCGAAGCCATAGTCGATAGATTACAAGAGATTCCTAGACCAGACAAAATATCTGAGCTGGAAAAGAAAATCAGGAAGCTTGAAGCCGATATTTCCAAGATTAAGAAATCGTTGGCTGAACTTGAACTGTTGACATATGAAAAGGATAAGGTGAATCCCCACGCCTTTTGCATAGACGATATCGACCACAAAATCTTGGACCATCTTCTTCATTATAAATCAGCGACTACCTCGGAGCTTGCGGACATTCTCGAAACGAACCGATGGCTAATTCTAAACAGACTCAGAAAGATCAAAAAGCGCTCCAAGAAGCAGCTCGGAAAACCAATAGTCGAATACTATCCTGGAAGGAAGTCTGGAAAGATGAAGGCGTGGTGGCTAAGCGAGGAACTCGTCGAAACATAGCACAGCAATATTAATGTGCGTTGGCACCGATTCTGTTGAGCGAGGGCCCGTGGCCCAGCTTGGATTAAGGCACCGAACTGCTCTGACAAGACAGTGTGTAAGCCTCCGGAGCCGGAGATCCGGGGTTCGAATCCCCGCGGGCCCGCCAAAAGGTGAGTGTCAGATGGTTTCCGTCAATCCCTTTGCGGAGTTTCGTGAGGAGTGTGAAGCTGCCTTAAAGGATGCTCTAGGCAGGCTATACCCTCAGATTTCTATACCTCAAATCAGACTCGAATATCCTCCAGATCCCGAGTTCGGCGAGCTTAGTTCTTCACTCTGTTTTGAACTAGCCAAACAAACTAAGGAGAAGCCTATTGAAATGGCAGAGAAGGTTATGCGGTCCATAGATGCATCTCAATTTGCATTAATCCTGTCACTCAAAGCAGCCGGAAAAGCATACATCAACTTCTACGTAAACCTTCAAGAGTTCTCTGAGCTTACTTTAGGGTCAATCACAACTCTTGACACCGAATATGGATACGTTAAGACCGACGAACCGAAGAAGATCATCGTCGAACACACAAGTGCTAATCCAATCAGTCCCATTCACATCGGACAGGCAAGAAACCCCATATTAGGAGACGCTCTTGCGTCCATTCTGAAGGCTCGTGGACACAAGGTCTTTCGACACTACTACATAGATGACGTAGGTCGCCAAGCAGCAGTCGTCGCCTACGGCTACCAAAAGCTTGGACAGCCCAAACCTGAGGGAAAGCCCGACCATTTCATAGGCAAAATCTACACGATAACAAGCTGCATAACAGAAATCGACCGCCTCAAAGAGGAGACCAAGCGAGCAAAAGAGCTTGGAGCAACAGAAGAAGCTTCGAAACTGCAACAAGAACTGGACGACTGGACATCCGTTGCAGCCGAGCTTAACAGCAGATTTCCCAAGCTTTTTGACAAGCTTCTCAAATCCGTTCAGAAGGATGAGAACCCCGAAGTCAAGATGAATGATCTGGTCCGAGAATACGAGGCCGGCGAGGAAGAAGCAAAAAACTTGGTCAGAGAAATCTGCCAAATCTGCATTGATGGTCTCAAGAAAACTCTTCATGGCATTGGGATTTCGTTTGACTCATGGGATTGGGAGAGCAGTATTGCGTGGAGTAGCGCTGTTGAGCGCACTCTTGAGAGATTGAAGAAAACTCCGTTTGTTTTCCGTGTAGGCGGCGTTTTGGAGTTCGATGCTGAAAAGGTTGTCAACAATCTTGATCTTAGAGACAAGCTGGGTTTAAGATATGGCTACGAGGTTCCGTCTCTGACGTTAGTGAGAGCGGATGGTACCACCTTATACACGACCCGTGACATCCCATACAGCTTGTGGAAGTTTGAGAGAGCTGAGAAGGTGATCAATGTAGTGGGGATGGAACAGGCTCTGGCTCAGCTCCAGTTGAAACTTGCCCTATGCGCTCTTGGCTATACGGATCAGGCGGAGAATCTGGTTCACTTCGCTTATAATTTGGTCAGTCTACCTGGCTACCGAATGTCAAGCCGCAGAGGACGCTACATCACTCTGGATCAGGTTATCGATGAGGCTGTAAATAGGGCGTATGATGAGGTTTCAAAAAGGTCTCCACATCTTTCAAATGAAGAGAAGCGCAAAATCTCAAATTGGGTTGGTATCGGAGCTATTAAGTACGCGCTCATTGAAGTTGATCCATCAAAACCTGTAGTTTTTACATGGGATCGAGTTTTGGATTTCGAGAAAAACAGCGCGCCCTACATTCAATACTCCCACGCAAGAGCCTGCAGTATTCTGAGAAAAGCATGTAGAAAACCAGAAAACCCCGACTATTCACTCTTGAAAGACGAGCTGGAGCGTGACATAATCCTAACATTAGCGCGCTTTCCTGAAGTCTTCACGGACGCAGCCGAGAACCTGAGACCAAACGAAATCGCCGACTTCGCTAATGCTCTTGCAGACAAGTTCAACAAATTCTACGCTGCCCTGCCTGTAATCAAAGCTGACCCAAAAGGATTGAGCGATGCTAGACTTATGCTTGTAGACGCAACAAGGAGCGTCTTTCGAAACGCTCTCAGCCTGCTCGGCATAGAGGCTCCCGAAAAGATGTAAGAGTGATCACAGAAACATCGCTGCTAGAAGCGAA
Organism: uncultured Candidatus Bathyarchaeia archaeon; assembly: GCA_964347995.1. GTDB lineage: Archaea > Thermoproteota > Bathyarchaeia > Bathyarchaeales > Bathyarchaeaceae. Next base: position 15,329 of record CAYGBA010000028.1, read on the forward strand.
GACCCTAAAGTGATTGAATTACATGAAGACTGTTGAATCAGGTGGTTACTCCGTCAATGTCTAAGGAGGACCTTATGGAAGAAGTCGCCACTGAGGTTATGGCTTGCAAAAAATGCGGGTTATCGAAGAAACGCAGGAACCCTGTTCCCGGGGAGGGCGACCTTGACGCTGATGTACTGTTTATTGGTGAGGCTCCTGGCTACTGGGAAGACGTGAAAGGTAAGCCTTTCGTTGGCTCAGCTGGGGAGATCCTTGACGAAATGCTTTCAAAGATCGGGCTCTCCCGAAACAAAGTCTACATAGCCAATATTCTTAAGTGCAGGCCACCAGAGAACCGAGACCCTTCAGTAAGCGAGGTCAAAGATTGCGTTCCATACCTTGATCAACAAATCAAGATCATAAAGCCTAAAATCATCGTGACACTCGGCAGACACTCCACCTCTTACATTCTCTCCAGATGTGGACTAGAAGGAGCAGGCATTGAAAAACTCCATGGAGGAAAATATGCGGTGGAGCTTCTAGGTTTTAAGGTACTTCTTATTCCCATGTACCATCCCGCAGCGGTACTTTACAACCCGAAGTATAGGAGTGCTCTGGAAAGAGATTTTCAACTGCTGAGGGGGGAGCTTGAAAGACTGGGATGCCTTTGATTAAAGGCTGCCAAGGCGACCTGTCATCAGAGAGTCATCCCTTGTGTCCATTTCATGGTCGTAGATCATGGCTAGTTCTGATCGTATCTGAAGCTAGATCGATCTTCTAGTTGCCATGAATCGAGATTCTGATTTTGAATGGATGTAAAATTTCTTGGTTGGATAGCTGCCTAAGGATGGAATAGTCGGCTTAGTTTGTTCCTATTCTTCCCTTCTGGTCCACAATTCTCTTTTCAGCAGATCTCTGACGGCTGCGCGGATGGCTGCGCTTCGACTCGGATACATGGCCGCCCTCACCAGTTCATCGAGCCCCTCCAGATAAGCTTCAGGAAGCAGAACCGTTACAAGCTTCATCGTGATTCACCCGAATCTCCACATTATCTGGCTATTATGTAGCTGTAGCCTTAATAGAATTTACTGTGTTGATTTGTAATTTGCCGCATCTTTCTCGGCTGCATGCTCATTATGTATAAAACGTTTTTCAGATGTACATCGCTGAAATTCAGAAAAGGGGGTTTGCGGGAGATATCATCCGCCCAGCGTGGCTTCAAATCCGACGCTTCGTACCGTTGTACACAGATTGGAGAAGTCTTAGATGTGTCTAGAAAGAAGGGGAAAAACGGCGCTGAAGTAAGCAAGGTTTAAGTTATCTGTTACGCCGTTTAGGAATCTACTTGGCGGAGAAGATAGATGGAGCAGCTGAGCCATGAGGGTGTCCTTGTTCCTCAGCGTTATGCGGGAAAGGGGCTCACAATCACGGTGGAGGGGAATAGGATTAAGCTGACGTCTGAGCAGGAGGAAATGGCTCTCGCTTGGGCTAAGAAAGTCGGGACTCCATATGTTGAAGATCGCGTCTTCGCCAAAAACTTCCACCGCGACTTTTCCAAGAAACTAGGCATCCATGTGAAGCCCGGAGAAGTCGACTATTCAGAGGTTCTTTCCTCTGTCCAAGAGGAGCGAAGGTGGAAGGCGAATCTCTCGAGAAAGAAGAAGAAAGAACTGGCGTTCCAAAGGAAAGCTAAAAGCAATGCGAACAAAGAGCGCTACGGATACGCCTGGGTTGACGGCGAAAAGGTGGAGGTGGCCAACTATGCTGTTGAGCCCAGTTGCATGTTCATGGGGCGTGGTAAGCACCCCTTAAGGGGACGCTGGAAGGAAGGCCCTCGAGAGGAGGATGTCGAACTCAACCTTTCGCCGGATGCTCCGAGACCGCCAGGAAACTGGAAGGCTATACTATGGCAACGTGACGCCATGTGGATCGCACGTTGGCAAGATAAGCTGACTGGCAGGATGAAGTATGTATGGTTTTCCGACTCCAGCATCCTGAAACAAAGGAAGGATATCGAGAAGTTTGAGAAGGCGAGAAAACTTCGCCAGAACCTTAACCGTGTCCAAAGACATATCTGGGAAAGCCTCAACGCCCATGATATCAGGCGTAGAAAGATAGCCACGGTCTCCTTTCTCATCGACAGGCTGAAAATCAGGGTTGGTGATGAGAAGGACCCTGACGAGGCAGACACGATAGGCGCATCCACTCTCAGACCAGAACATATACACTTCCATGGTGATGACGAGGTGACTTTCGACTTCCTCGGAAAGGACTCTATACATCATGTCGTTAGAGACCAACTCCCAATTGGTGTCATAAGGAACCTGGAGGAATTCGCAGCGAAGGCAGGCGTCCCCCTTTTCCAAGGGGTTAGCTCGAAACATGTGAGCGCGTTCCTGGATGAGGTCTTAGAAGGGTTGTCAGCAAAGGTATTCCGTACCAATTATGCTTCAGAAGCCGCTGAGGCGAGGCTACAGAAAGCTCTTGTTAGACATGAAGACCCTGATTACCTAAAGAAGTATATCGCTACTATAGCGAATCTTGAAGCCGCCAAGGTCTGCAACCATAGACGCACTATCCCCAAGACCTGGAAGTCTTCTCTGGAAAGGAGAAAGACCCGACTGAAGACTCTGAGATGCCGAGCGAAAGAAGCTCAAAGCAAGCTAAAGCAGAAGATTATGGAACGGAAAGAAAAATACATCGAGAGATTGCAGAAGAA
>CAYGBA010000029.1:0-17978 GCA_964347995.1 uncultured Candidatus Bathyarchaeia archaeon
TCGTCGAAGAACACCCCGAACTATACAACAACCGTCAACAATTCATCGAAGCAGCGATAAGAGAAAAAATTGAGAAGTATGCGCTCCTAAAGCCAGATGAATAAGATACGCCAGCAGAACTCAAAAGGTCAATACGGACAGAGATGCAACCGCTAATCGCGAATTACGGAAGATGAGAGGCGTATGAGAAATGGCTAAAATTCTCATCTCCTACAGAATCCTTCCAGCAGAGGTCACAGTCGATCTAGAAAGATTGAAAACGAAAATTAAGGAAGAACTACCGGAGTACTCCTCGGTCCACAGGTTCGCTGAAGAGCCAATAGCCTACGGTCTGATAGCACTGATTGCACACATAGTTATCCCTGAAGACAAGTCAGGCGTATTGGAAGATCTAGAAAAAACTCTCCAGAAAATCAGCGAGATCAGTCAGATAGAAACCCTGACAGTCCACAGATTCAGTTAAGTTCTTAGAGGATCAGTTATCGGTCTCTAGTAGCCTTTGATGTCTGAATCACCTATGAGATTACTTAACAATTCGCTAATTCAATGAATCTTCCGTCTGCTGTCCTGACGCAGTACATCCCAAAAGCGTTTATCAATCCGGATGAACATCAGTGGACCGCTGCTCTTAGAAACTTGTCGAGCCCTCTTGAACAGGTTGTTCACAAAAACCATCAGGTCGCCCCTGTCAAACTTCTTCTGTGCAGGCTGTCCAAATTCAGACTTCAGCAGGTTCTCAGCTAAGACAGATGTTCCACATACCTCTCCATTCCTTATCAAAGCCTCTATAGCCATTTCTTCAATTTCCTGCCAACTTCTCATACGTCTCCATTTAGACATACTTTCACGCGAAAAATCATGAATGTTCTTGAGGTGCCGATGTTTTTCGTCTCCTATCACGAGCTTCACTCGCTCATTCCATTTTTTCAGCCACATTCCGGCCCAGAAATCCACCAACTCCTCAAGCTCTTCAATTCTCTCACGGAAATACTGGTCCACCTTCTCTCTTAGCTCAGATTGAGCAGTTTTATTGCCCATAAGTTTCCAGTGAACCTTCAAGTAGTTGTTTAAGTCTTCAATTGCGATGTGTAGGATTTTTCTATCGGCGCCGCCTAGGTCAAGCTGGGGAGCTCTTTTGTTTAGGCTTTCTGAGAGTAACAGAAGAAGAAAATTCATCTCGCTTCCCTTCTCTGTGTTCGATAGAAAAATGGGCGCAAAATGATATTATCGCTTATTTCGTTCTCTACTATATGTCAAGTCGAAACCTATGCAAGATATAGAAATCAATCCTAGAGCAGTACAGTTCTTTCCTTCATTCGTATTATCCCGACCAGGATCTGCCGTTGAAATCCAATTTCAACATCCTTCTAGCCGGAGAGAAAGAAAGACAGGGACAATCCAAGGTTCTCAAAAGGGTCAACAGCCTAAATGGATATACTAATATAGGATTTTGGCATTCCACATAGAGAAGACATAGACCAGGGAACGTGAAGAGATGAGTGAAGCTCAGCTGAGAGTTGGAGACGCAAAACAACGCGATGTGGGCAGAGGAATCGCTAGAATTGACCAAAAAACCATGAAAAAGCTGGGAATCTCTGCTGGCGACGTAGTGGAAATTAGGGGCAAGAGGACTACGGCCGCGATAGCTTGGCCAGCCTACTCGGAAGATCAAAACAAAGACATCATAAGAATCGACGGATTCAGCAGAAAGAACGCGGGAGTTGCCATGAACGAGTACGTGATAGTCATCCCAGGAAAAGTCAAGGATGCGACAAGCATTGTTCTGGCTCCAATCGACATGAGACTAAACGTCGACCAGGACTTCACGAACTTTGTAAAGAACAGGCTCATGGAGAGAACCTTCGTCGAAGGAGACTCCACCCTCGTCATGATGCTTGGACATGCCATTCCCTTCACCATTACAAAAACCCGTCCCCACGGAATCGTGAGAATGACATACGACACAAGCCTTCAGATCTTGAACGAGCCAGCTCCCGAAGCGAGAGGGATGCCACGCACCACCTACGAAGACATAGGCGGACTACATGAGGAGATCCAGCGTATACGTGAAATGGTTGAGCTTCCTTTGAGACATCCCGAACTCTTCCAGAGACTTGGCATAGAGCCTCCAAAAGGTGTCTTGCTGCATGGTCCACCAGGCTGTGGAAAAACCTTGCTTGCAAGAGCGGTTGCGAATGAATCGGAGGCTAACTTCTTCTCTATAAATGGTCCAGAGATAATGAGTAAGTTCTATGGAGAATCGGAAGCTAGGCTCCGAGAGATATTTGAGCAGGCTGAGAAAAACTCTCCAGGTATAATCTTCATAGATGAACTTGATGCTATAGCGCCTAAGAGGGAGGAGGTTACAGGCGAGGTGGAGAGGAGGGTGGTTGCTCAGCTTCTCGCGTTGATGGACGGACTCGCAGGAAGAGGCAACGTCATAGTTATAGGCGCAACAAATAGGGTGAACGCCCTTGACCCTGCTCTCAGGAGACCAGGAAGATTCGATCGTGAGATAGAGATCGGAGTACCGGACAAGAACGCGCGGCATGAGATTCTGCAGATCCACACGAGGGGGATGCCGCTAGCTGAAGACGTTGATCTTGAGAAACTTTCCAACATGACGCACGGCTACACTGGAGCAGACTTGGCGGCCTTGGGTCGCGAAACCGCCATGAAGGCTTTGCGTCGATATCTGCCCGAGATAAATCTAGAGGAAGAACGCGTCCCGCCTAGCGTTCTAGAGAAAATGGAGGTCAATATGGAAGATTTCTTCAATGCTTACAAGGAAATCACACCTACGGCGATGAGGGAGGTGTATATTGAGGTTCCCGTAGTTCATTGGAGTGAGATTGGTGGTTTGGAGGATGTGAAGGAAGAGCTTAGAGAGGCTGTTGAATGGCCTCTGAGGAATCCGGAGGTTTTTAGTAGAATGGGAATTCGGCCTCCTAGGGGTATTTTACTTTTTGGGCCACCTGGCTGTGGCAAGACCTTGTTGGCCCGAGCTGTTGCCACTGAGAGTGAGGCGAACTTCGTTACCATTAAGGGTCCTGAGGTCTTTTCTAAGTGGGTTGGAGAGTCTGAGAAGGCTATTCGGGAAGTTTTTAGGAAGGGTAGGATGGCTGCTCCGGCTGTGATTTTCTTTGACGAGTTTGATTCCTTGGTGCCTAGAAGAGGCATGGGTTATGGTGATAGTGGTGTGACTTCGCGGGTTATCAGTCAGCTGTTGACGGAGATGGACGGCGTCATCGCCTTAGAAGATGTCGTTGTTATCGCCGCTACCAATAGACCTGACATCGTTGATCCTGCTGTGCTCAGGCCTGGTAGGTTCGACAGGTTGATTTACGTTCCTGATCCTGATGAGAAGGCTCGGCTGGAGATTTTCAAGATTTATACGAAAGATATGCCTTTGACTGGGGATGTTGATCTAGCTCAACTGGCTAGGATGACGAATAATTATTCTGGGGCTGATATTCAGTCTTTGTGTCGGGAGGCGGCGATGAATGCGTTGCGGAGAGAGATTAAGGCCAAAGAGGTTGCATTGAGTCATTTTAGGAATGCTATGGAGAAGGTTGGGCCCACCATCTCGTCGGATATGGAGTCTTGGTATAAGAGTTTCATGAAGCAGGTTAGGCGTGTGAAGAGACCTGCCACTCCCGTGGCTTAGGGTGGCTTGAGATTGTCTATTCGAACCTGGAGGGCTGAGCCCCTAGATGTGAAAGTTGTGGAGTTCTTGCAGAGCAAGGGTGCTCTGACGGATGAGGAGCTATTTGACTTGTTGAGAGAGGCTTATGAGGATGTCGGGTTTGGGGAGCTGAACAGAGTTTTGTTGAAGCTGGAGATTGAGGGCAGGATTCGAGTCTCCAGTTCGGTGAGAGGGAAGAGGCGGGTTGAGTTAAGGGAAAAGAAGGAGTAGTTTACACACGTTTTTTTAGCCTAGGTCTTGACATGATCGGAAGAAAAGCCAAACGGCCTGCAATCCAACCGATTAGAGCCCCAGCTTTTCTCCCACAATCATAACTGTTGTGTCGATCGCTCTTGGTTTCTTCTCGATGATGACAGTTATGTTGCATATTCTGTTCTCCGCATCACAATCCACACAGGTACCAGCCTCCACGCACGGCAACACCTCCCACCCACGCTCCGCCCGTATTCGTTCAGCATTTAAGGGTGCCGCAACATTCCTAATCCTCTCGAAAGCCTTCTCAACATTTTCCACTATCTTATTCACCCCAACAACGATAATGACCTTCTTGGGTCCAAAGATCATGCCTATCACTCTATTTCCGCTCGAGTCCACATTCACAATCTTTCCATCCATTGTCACGGCGTTTGAACCAGTTAAGAATATATCAGCCAACAAAGCCTTTCTAGCTACATCCGTCCGCCGGCTCTTCGGAACCGATTCGTGGAACGGCCAAAATAGCTGATAACCTCTTCCCTCCAATTCCTCAAATACACCGATCTGTTTAAGCGTTAATGAGTCTCCAGCACCAACAGAAGCTTTAGATGGGATATATTCTAGGATCTTCTGCAAGGCTTGCTTACCGCGTTTTACATAAAGAACGTCAAAGTGATTGCTCCTAAGAGCTGCTATTGTTTCACTTACTACAAACATGGAACCATCACCTTCCATAACTATCACGAACCATCATTTCCGCTAGAACTCTTTTCAACATTTTCTTCGGTAGCTTTATTACTGCTCTCATTGAGGTTTAAAACTGTGGTGCAAAGCCGCATTGGGTGTAAACCTACGAGACTTGGTGCCAAAAACCACGGTGAGTCTAAGAGACCTAGGCGGTAAATCTATAGCCATAGATGCCTACAACGCGCTGTACCAGTTCCTTGCCATCATACGCCAGCCAGACGGCACACCGCTGAAAGACCACACCGGAAGAGTGACAAGTCACCTATCCGGCTTATTGTACAGAACAGCGAGTCTTGTAGAAATGGGCATCAAACCAGTCTACGTTTTCGACGGAACCCCACCGGCCCTGAAAGAGGTGGAAATAAAACGTCGCCTGAGGGTGAAACAGGAGGCAACAATAGGTTATGAAAGAGCCCTCAAAGCTGGCAGAGTGGAGGAAGCCCACAAGTACGCTCAAGCAACTTCTCGCCTGAAAGACTACATGACAGAGGACAGCAAACGCCTCCTAGATAGTATAGGTATTCCTTGGATACAGGCCCCAAGCGAGGGTGAGGCGCAAGCCGCCCATGTAGCTAAGAAGCGAGACACAAATTACTGTGCAAGTCAAGACTACGACAGCCTATTGTTCGGTGCACCGATACTTGTACGAAATGTAACGCTTTCAGGTAGAAGAAAACTGCCCGGGAAGAAGCTCTACGTTGAGGTGGTTCCAGAAATTGTCGATCTGGAACAAACACTTGCCCAGTTGGAAATAACCCATGAACAACTCGTAGACATCGGAATCCTTGTGGGGACAGACTACAACCCAGATGGCATAAAAGGTATAGGCCCAAGAACAGCACTAAAACTAGTTAGGAAACATGGTAGCTTGGATAAGGCGCCCAATCTGGATGAAGCAGACTTTCCAGTGCCACCCCAAAGGATAAGGGAGATATTTCTCCGGCCAAAAGTCACAGACAACTATGAACTAGAATGGAGAAAACCCGATGCTGAGCGCGTTGTAGACTTTCTATGTGGTGAAAGAGACTTCTCAGAAGATCGCGTCGAAAAGGCGCTGGAAAAAATGAGCTGCGGATTGAAAGAACTGAGGGAAAAGACAACTCTAGAACAGTTCTTTGGTTAAAGTCTGTGACCATGCTTTCCAGTTAGTGGCACAAAGGCCACTCCCATAAGATTTTCCTCACTCAACCGATCATCTTCCTTTCTGATCCGCAAGAGTCTCTGGAAAAAGTAAGTGCCACCTACAGGTATCACCAAGACGCCACCATTCTTCAACTGCTCTGTGAGCGGTTTGGGCACTTCAGGAGCCGCCGCTGTCACCAAAACACGGTCATAAGGAGCCTCCTTTGTATATCCTTCGGAGCCGTCTCCACAGATCACGGTTACACGATCTCCGTATCCAGCTCTTCGGATGTTTTCCTTCGCGAACCTAGCCAATTCACGCACAATTTCTACCGTGTAAACATGCCCCCACTCCTCTACGGGCACATCAGACGGCGCCACGATCTCCGCTATCGTGGCCGCGTGCCAACCGGAGCCTGCACCTATCTCGAGGACCTTGTGACCCATCCCCAACTCTAGGATCTCATCCATGATCGAAACCATGTGTCGCCCAGCGGATCGCAACCGGATCAGCTGTGAGGCGCAGAGATCGTCTGACCGTAGCCTATCGGAAGCGGGGAATCCACAGATGCATAAGACCTCATCCCTTCAGGTATGAAAAGTCTTCGCGAGACTCGGCGCAACGCTCGGATAACGTGCGGAGACTTAATAATGCCTTGGCTTAACAACCTCTGAACTAGGTCTTCCCAGTTCTTACTACGCATTCTCCATCATGCAAAACATTGTCAGCGTCAGCCTTAAGATTTTGTGGCTCCCGTTTAAAATGTAGGTTTTATTGCACGGTGACGGATTTCGCTAGATTTCTGGGCTTGTCTGGATCATGCCCTCTCTCGACAGCCATATAGTACGCGAACAGTTGTAATGGAATCACGTAGGGAATGGGTGAGAGAATCTCTGGCAAACCCTTCATAATTTCAATGCAGTCGTCAGCCAAGCTCTTGATCTCATTGTCCCCCTCCTCTATTACCGCTATTATGGAAGCACCACGAGCCTTCATCTCCATGATATTCCCGATAATCGTCTTTCTGGTGCCATCCCGTGGGCAGATGAAAAACACGGGGAAACCAGGCTCAATGAGGCTGATGGGGCCATGCTTGCTCTCGCCGGCTGGATAAGCTATGGAGGGAGCGTAGGCTATCTCTAAGAGCTTCAGCCTTCCCTCTAGCGCAGAAGCTGAACTCACCCCTCTCCCCAGAAAGAAGAAGCACTCTTTGTCTCGATATTTCCTCGCAAGCCGCTTCACATCTTCTTCCTGAGACTGGATGATGTTCTCGACGATTTCTGGGATCCTTTCGAGCTTCTCCTCTAGGTCCTCAATCTCTTCATGAGAGATCTTGCCTCTCCTCTTGGCCAGCCTTAGAGCGAGCTGAGACAGAACGGAAAGCTGTGAGGTGAAGGTCTTCGTGGCTGCAACACCTATTTCTGGACCAGACTGCTGACAGATATACACTCGCGAAACACGAGTCAAGGTTGAATCTATCGCGTTTGTCAATCCCAGAATGGTGGCGGCACGTAGCCTTGCACACTCGACAGCTGCCAAGGTATCCGCAGTCTCCCCGGACTGGCTAACGGCTAAAATGGTGCTGTCAATATTCACAGCTCTCCCATGCTGCTCGACAAATTCGGAAGCGATGACGGGATGAGTTGCCAACATGGAAAGTTTGGAGAACATGTAGGAGGCGGCGAGGCATGCGTGGTAGGAGGTTCCGCAAGCCACTAAGAAGACTTCGCCAGCGCGGTCGAGGAAGGTGGTCATCAGCTCTAGATACTGCTCCTGCAATCTGAGGGTGTTTCTGAGACAGAGAGGTTGCTCACGAATTTCTTTGAGCATGAAATGTGGATAACCCTGCTTCTCTGCCATTTTAGGCGTCCAGTCGATCGCCTCGGGCTCCCTTGAAACCACACCCCAGTCAGCAATCTTCCGAATCTCATACCTGCCCTCATCAAAAACAACAAGCTCTCCGTCGTTGACTATAACCACGTTATTTGTCAAGGCAAGGAACGCAGGAATATCAGACGCGCAATAAAGGGCGTCCTCAGCGACACCCAGAACAAGCGGGCTTTCTTTTCTCACACATACTATCTTGTGTGGCTCCGATGTGGAGACAACAGCGATCGCATATGACCCGTCTAGTCGCTTAGCAGCTTCACGAACCGCCTCTGGAAGAGCCAAGCCTTCTCTTAAGCCTTCCTCGATTAAATGGGAGATGACTTCGGTGTCGGTTTTGGAACGGAAGACATGACCACGCTCTTCGAGCTCCCTCCTAAGCTCGAGAAAGTTTTCGATTATTCCGTTGTGGACTACGGCGATCTGTTCGTTGCAGTCTGTGTGTGGGTGAGCGTTTACCTGAGAGGGCGCTCCGTGAGTTGCCCATCTGGTGTGGCCTATGCCAATTCTGCCTGAAAGAGCGTCCAAGTTATGTAGCGCATGGACCTCGTCGATTTTTCCTTCATCCTTCTTTATGAGAAGTCTTTCTCCATCAAGAACAGCCTCTCCAACGGAGTCGTAGCCTCGATACTCAAGCCTTTTCAAGGCTGAGTGGATTACAGGCGCAGCGTCGCCGTCTTTGAGGATGCAACCGAATATTCCACACATCAGCAGAATCTCCGCATAGTTTTTTCAGCAGGTCTCCTGTAGGCAAGCCACACTTAAAGTGAAAAGGCTTCTATAAACATTATTGCGGAAACGATTTTAGTCCTAAAAATGAAATTGTGGAAGTCGCAAGTTCTTTTTTGCATTGTCTCACCTAACCATTAAAAGAATTTTTATAAAGCAAACGGTCTCAGTTAGAAGCCATGAAGAAAAAGCTGCTGCTAAGTGGTGGAAGAAGGAGATACAAGATTAAGGACATCGCTGTTTTTGACGACCCTAAGAGGATTGGGGCTTTCTTGAGTGATCTTAGCTGGAGGATTCTCCAGCTCCTCAGCGAGAGGGAGATGTATCCGATGGAGATAGCGAGGAAGCTAGGGGTGCATGAGCAGAAGGTCTACTACCACATCAGAAAGCTGGCGAAAGCTGGTGCGATTAAGGTTGTTAGGGAGGAGGAGAAGAAGGGAGCAACGGCGAAGTATTATAAGGCCTCTTTTCCGGCATTTGGAGTCGAGCTTCCCTCCGGATACAAAAAGATCAAGACGGTTTCGATCCCTGTTCCCGACGAAAAAGTGAGAATGTTCCTCAACCCTTTTCTGAGGGGGGACGGTGTCTTCGATGGAAGGATTGTCGTGGGAAGTCCAGATCCGCACGGTCCATTCAAGGCTAGGGCACGTGATGGGCACTACGCTTCTTATCTAGCGTTGTTCCTGGGTCAATTTGTTGATTTGCCACAGGAGTTCGCTATAAAACTCGATGTGGATGTGAAGGCAGAGAAGGAGGAAAAGAACAACATGATTCTGGTAGGTGGCCCTGGGACTAATCTGATTACGCAGGAAGTAAATGAGTTTATGCCGATAAGATTTAACATGATGCCCTCCGAACATGGATTTCTCCTCGGCGGACTGGTTTCAGAGAAGACTGGGAACACCCACACCGCAGACACTGTGGGTGTCATATCAAGAATAGTTAACCCTTGGAACAAAGAAAAGAGGGTAATAGTTCTCGCCGGCAATAAAGCAGTTGGAACCAAAGCTTGTGTGTTGGCTCTTACGAGATTTTACAGAGATAGCCTACGGAAATTCAGCAATGAAGAAACATTTGAAACGGTGATTCGCGGATTTGATCTAGACGGCGATGGAAAAGTAGACTCCATAGAAGTCCTCGAATAATCATCGACGGTGAAAAGCTAAAGTAGGTCGGTGCGTCTGGATGATATTTGCCGTGTGTCGCGTCGTTTTCTAATGAATTTAAAGGCTTATCAATTTGATGTTGCTATCGAAGTCATGGGTGGCAATATCTCATGAAGGTTAGCAAAGCTAAGCTATTTCTAACTTTTTGTCTCTTCTTCGTATTTTTGGGATTGCCCAATCAGTTACCCAAGTTGTTGTAGAATTCTTTTACTGGGACCCGTCCACGGATCCCCGCTTCTGTCCACATTGCTCTCATTGGATAGAACTCTATGAAGAATTCTTGAGCAAGAACGAGACCATTACTAACATTCAAAGCGACTATAAAGACAAGGTTTTGGTCGAATGGATAGAGTACAGATCATATGATGGGCAGGAAAAGGCAGCTTCGTATAACATTACTTCATCTAACTCGGTGATGATAAACGGCGAAGTCAGAATTGAAGGCAAGTTTAATGAGACAGCCTTAAGGGAAATAATTGACGCCCATCTGAACGATCAAACAATCGATCCGCAATCATCGCCTGATAGTTTTGCTGCAATTCTTACACTCGCCTTTTCTTTCGGTTTCTTCGAGACTTTTTCTCCCTGTTTGATGGTGCTTTTGTCTTTTGTACTCAGCTATACAGTTGGAAAACAAGCTAAGTTTAGAGAAGGCATGCTACAGGTGACGTTCTTTAGGGTTGGTTTTGTAGTTGCCGCTGTGTCGGTTGGACTAGCTGTTGGAATAATGTTCTTTATTATTGGGACATTTAATTACATTTTAACATGGATTGTTTGCATTTTAGCCATCATCTTCGGACTCAACTTGTTGGGGCTGTTCAAACTGACATCTCTTGAGACGAAGCCTTTAGTCCAAAAACTATCCAAAAAATACGCCCTTACGTATGGTGGGCTTCTTTTGGTCGGTTTTCTCTTCTATTTCCTAGATCCTTGTATCGCACCCATTTTTGTCGCCATGTTACCTCTGCTAACGCTTGAATATATGCCACTTATTATCCTAGTTTTTTCCTTAGGCGTCATCCTTCCATTCGTCATCGTAGGAGTGTTTGTGAGTTCCATATCAAAACTTGTGAGAGGCACATACAGACACAAGTCTAAGATTCGCGCAGTTAACGGCTTAATTCTGATAATTTATGCGTTATATCTTATTATCTTCTATCTTCTCTGAACAGTTGTCCATATCTTTTCTCTGCACGAGAGCCCTTTGCTCACATGTATTTTCCTTTAAGCGTTGAGACTTATGTCTATGAATTAGCTAATATGAAAGCCCTACAAGGCGATGCGTATGAAAGTAACAGAGGTTATTAGCGCGCATGGACATGGGAATGTCCGCTCAAGTCATAAAACCACCTTGGAGATCACGAAAGAGAAATCACTCACTAAGCGTGGTGATTGCATAATTGCTGTTGGTGCAACGAAAGGTGCGAAGGACTTGGGTCCTAAGTTCAGAGAAGCGGCGAAAGGGAAAGCTGCGAAGATTAAGATAACGGTTGAGGCGGGTGGAGTGAAAGGAGTTGTGAAGGCTAGAGGAACGCCTGAATTGCTGCTTACGCATCCTACAGATCTGGTTGTGCGAAAGAGCGATTATGTTTGTGGTCGAACGGTTGCCATAGGGGCGGACAAGGCTGCGAGTGACCTCTCAAAGGAGCTCGTGGAAATGCTGAAAGATCCCAGTCAAAAGGTTACGATAACTTTAACAGCTGAGACTATTTGATTTCGGCGTCCACGACAACCTGCCAAGTGTATGGTGCGATCGCTCGAACTTTCCTTGCAAACAGAATCTTTTTGATGTTGCGACTGGTCCTTCCTACAGCTTCGGTCAGTCGAATCCGCGCAGTTTCTAATGGATTCGGTGTATTCGTGAAATCGTAGTAATGTATAATACCGCCTTCGCGCTTCAGGGTTTCACAGGCCGAGTCAACGTACTCTATTGCTCTCTCCGGCAAGTTCATGATGACTCGATCTGCAATTCCACTCAACCTTTCTCCGATGATCTGATCGGCGTCGCCGAGGATCGGTGTCACTTTTTGCTCAACGCGGTTCTCCTTGAGGTTTCTCTTCAACAGGTCGATGGCATCAGGATTCACGTCGATGGCGTACACGCGAATGTTCTCGTGTCTCTTGGCAATCAAGATTGAGAACGGGCCGACTCCGGCGAACATGTCAACTATGGTCTCGCTTTCTTTGACTATTGATGCAACGCGATCATGCTCGTGGGATAGTCTGGGGGAGAAGTAGGCTTTGGCTAGGTCCACGTGATATGAACAGCCATACTCTTTGTGAATCGTCTCTGTTTCTCCGGCACCTGCTATGACCTCGAATTCTCTCAGGCGATAGACGCCCTCGACGGCGCCCGACTTCGCCAAGACTGTGTGCACCTGCTTATGAACGTTTATTATCGCCTCTCCGATCATCCCTTTGTGGCGTTCAAGTTCTAGAGGAATCTCGACGATGGCGATCTCTCCGACAAAATCGATTGCACGTGGTACTGTCGCCAAGAGGTGAGGGGACAGCTTGTCCTCCAGCACGTCTAGAAGATTGTAATGGCGTTTAGCACGTTCAGGAAATCTATGTGCAGATATCTCAAACTCGGGGAGCTTCCTCTCAAGTTCTTCAACGTCAGCCGGGAGAGGCTTCTTTATCAAGGGTATATAGAGATGGTCTTCTGCCTGCTGGACCTTCAACTCTCGACTGAGAAGATTGCGATTTCTGAGGAGGATTATGGCTTTCTCACCGAGAGTCTTAGGAACCCTTAAGCAAGACGCTTCCAGCGCTATCTCCCCAGAGTATTCAGTGAAACCTCATTTAAGTTCATGAGAATGGAAGGAAGTTTGTAAAGGTTTTTCAGCTCTTGCCCTTGTGGGAGCTGCACTTTTTAGAGGTTCTGCCGACCCCCGTAGTTGCCGTGCAACAACTATACTAACAACTAGCAAAACTATAACGGCGCCGCCTAGAATGGCTATAAGCGTGTAGGGTGGTCCAGTTTGCTCTATGTCAGAATCACCGTCAGAGTCCCCGTTTCCACTGTTGCTCGTTCCTGAAATTAAAGAACTGATTCTGGAGCGTAGTTCTAATGCATCTGAGTCGCCTCTCCAGCCAAGATGGTCATACGCAATGTAGCCCTCAGCGTCGACAATGAACATGTGCGGTATTCTGATGTCAAGACCAAGATAGTTGTATGAAACGTCACCCGTCGGATCACTGGCGACAATCCAGGTCATGTTTATGTCGGTTCTTTGAGCAAAGCTTCGAAGAGTGTCAATGCCCTCTGAACTTATAGAGATGATCTCCAACTGATCTCGCGTATATTCGTCATACAGACTCCTAGATGTTGGAATTGCCGGGAGAATGACGAAGTGTTGTAGCGTTCCGATGGGGCACGCGGTGGAGGCGAGGGGGCATCCGTAACAATAAAAAAATGGGCAGATGAGACCTGTTTCTAGCAATGGGATGAAGCCCAGATTAGATACAACAAATGTGACTATCTGCGTTATGTGACGCAGTCGGCTTAGATTCATAATCTCTGCTACCCCAGTCCTATGCAAGAGGCACAGATGAACCGAACAAAACTCCTCACAAGTCCATACTCGGCTTCAAGAATCCCAAGCGTCAAAAGTGCAATGAAAAGAGCTAGAAGAAGGATCTGTTTATACGTTGTTTTCAAGTAAATTGGTCACCTCATAAGGGGGATGGAATAGACTACTTTTATGAGGCATGCTTTAGCTTTTCCCTTTTTTCCTCTATCAAAAGAATCGGTTGGCGGGCCCGCGGGGAATTGAACCCCGGACCTACGGGTTAAGAGCCTCAACCTAGTTTTCCCGTACTAGTCCGCCGCTCTACCTTGCTGAGCTACGGGCCCAACATTGGCCATAAAGCGTATCTCGAAATCTCTAATAATCTTTTCTAGACTTGGACGCGATCAGTGTTTTCTTGCTTTCGACATTCGTGTGTAGTGGCGGCGTCTAATCTCTTGTATGGCTATTCTAATATCTTTCATTGTTAGAATGTAGGTTGTCTTTAGAGTTGATGGATTTGGGAGAACTGGTCTTCGTTGGTTTGGGCTTGTATGACGAGAAGGATGCCTCTCTCCGTGGGCTTGAGGAGGTAAGGGATGTGCAGACGGTTTTTGCAGAGTTTTACACGAGCCTGATGCCTGGGCTGTCTGTTGAGAGGCTTGAAGAACTTGTTGGGAAAGAGGTTGTTGCAGTTTCGAGACGGTCTCTCGAAGAGGAGGAAGGAAAAGAGATTTTACGAAAAGCCAGAAGGGGCAAGGTTGCCTTTCTGGTTCCAGGCGACCCGTTGATTGCGACGACTCATGTGGAGTTGAGGCTTCGGGCGGAGAAGGAGGGGATAAGAACTAGGGTGATTCATGGATCGTCCATTATTTCGGCGGTTGTAGGCTTATCGGGACTACAGAACTATAAGTATGGGAGAAGCGTCACAATTCCTTTTCCTGAGGAGGGTTTTGTTTCTGAAACACCCTACAAGGTGATTCTGGAGAACAAGGAGAGAGGTCTTCACACGCTCTGTTTTTTGGACATTAAGGCTGAAGAGAAGAGGTATATGACTGTAAAGGAGGGGTTAGAGGCGCTTCTGAAGGTGGAGAAGAAGAGAAAAAAGGGCGCGATCACTCAGGAGACCCTCGTTGTGGGCGTCGCAAGAGCTGGCTCAGAGGACCCCAGAGTCAAAGCTGGGTATGTGCGAGAGTTGGTAGATTACGGGTTCGGGGCACCTCCACACACCCTTGTCTTCCCAGCTAGGCTTCATTTCATGGAGGCGGAGGCGCTTATCGTCCTTGCTGAGGCGCCTGAGGAGATTAGGGAGATAGTTGAGTGACGCTTGAAGAACTGACGGCGAAGTACATTCAGAATTCTGAGACGGTTCTAGAAGAGATAAGCGTCATCCGAGATGTGAGGCAGATTAATAGGGAGGAGATCGACAGCGTTATTGGAACTGCTAGGCGATATTTGGAGGATGCCAAGTACTATCGCGAAAGGAGGAAGTTTGAGACGGGTTTGGCCTCGGTTGCGTACTGTGAGGGTTTGTTGGATGCTTTGCGGTTGTTAGGAGTGGTGAAATTCTCGTGGCCAGAAGGAAGATAGTTTTGGCGTCTGGGACTTTTGATCTGTTGCATTTTGGGCATGTAAGGTTTTTGGAGGAAGCTAAGCGGGTTGGCGGAAAAGATGCTAAACTAGTGGTGATTGTGGCGAGGGATAGCACGGTTATGGACCGGAAAGCTGAGCGGCCCGTGATGACTGAGGATCAGCGGCGGGCGTTGGTGGAGGCGTTGGAGGTGGTGGATGAGGCGATTTTGGGGTTTGAGGATTTCAGTATTGGGCGGGTGATTGAGCGAATTCGACCGGACGTGATTGCGGTGGGGCACGATCAGGAGGGGATTGAACGGGAGGTGCGGAAGGCCGTGAAGGAGAAAGGATTGGATATCCGGATTGTGCGGATTGGACGGTTTGGAAAGAAGGAGTTGAATAGTTCTTCGAAGATCAAGAGAAGGATTGCGGAGGCTTATAGGAGGCCGTGATCCTATGGTTGTGAATTCTTTGGCTACTCCTTGTTTGCTTTACTGTGGTTCTTGTCGTTACTATATGACTGGTGAATGCGGGGGTTGTGGCAGTGAGGACAGAGCGGGTTGTAAGATATTTGATTGCTGTAAGGGAGACAAGAAGTTGCGTTTCTGCACTGAATGCATGGAATTTCCCTGCGAAGAATTGAAGAAGTCTGTGGGGGTTCATCCGGGGTGGTTGGAAGAGCAAGCCAAGCTTGCGCTTGCCGTGAAAGAGTAGGCTGGTTATTACACTACCTCTTTTTGTTTTCTGCCGACGTAGATTCCGTATCCTAAGTATTCGAAGATTTCCTTGGTGATTCTGAGGGGCGGCTGTGTTTCTTTTGCGTATCTCCTGAAGGCGGGGCTTGTGATGTAGAGGGACAAGAATCTGGACAGCGCTCTGGAGAAATCTTTGGAGCCTAGTCGCCTAATTCTGTTGATGACGTCGCTTGCAAGGCTTAGTCTGTAGGTTCTTACTACTATGTTTCGTAATCCTGAGCTTTCCAACAACGCTCTCCAACCGTCAGAAGTTTCCGGTTTGGCGCCGGTGGTGCGGTAGTAGTATTCAACCAGTTCTGTTGGGGCTGGCGTGTGTGTCCAGATCATCTCGTTGAGGCCGACGTACCCTTCGGGTTTTGTCACTCGCACATACTCGCATACTCCGCTCTGTTTCTCTTGCAGGAATGCAGTTATGGACTCGCCGATGACTGCGTCGAAGTGGGCGTCTTGAAGAGGGAGATGTTGGGCGTCTGCTATGATGAGGTTGATTTTGTCGGCTACATCTTCTCTCTTGGCTCGTTCTCTTGTCCATTGGACCATTTCTCTGGTGATGTCTAGGGCGGTGACGGTGCTATGGTGGGTTTTTGCGAGGTGGGTGGGGGTTGTTCCGGCGCCGCAGCCGATGTCTAGGATGTGTTTGTTTTTGGTTATGTGGCATAGGGTGATGAGTTCGTTTGTGGCTTTTGGGCCTCCTGCGTGTTTTGTGGCGCCCCAGTACGCCTGCAGCTGAAAGCAGGAAGGCTCCAGCTCTGCTGATAATGGTTTTTTCTTCGCCATTTTTCGCGGCAATGAGTGATTTTTGAGGCTTAAAAGGTTGAGGTGCGCGAATGGGTGGCTGATCGGGCGGCTGCAGTTGTGGTGATGAACAGAAAATCACGCACCACCACAACCACTTCCAAGCTGATTCAAGGCTTGGACAGGTTTTTCCCGCGAACTGACACTACCACAAGCGAGTGGGAATTAGGTTCTTGAAGAAATCTGAATCCTCAAACTACGCATATTCTTCTTATATTAATTATAGAATGTAAATGAGAAAAAAATTGAAAGAAAAAAAAGACCCTATTTTGAACAAGCAGAAACCTTACGCTAGTCTGCTTCCTCTGCTTCGTCTTCTGCTTCAGCTTCTGCCTTGGCTTTCACGAGCTCGGCTGTTGCGAATCGTCTTCCAACCCGTGTGACCCTGAACTTAACATGGTCACCGACCTTTGCGTCAGACACGAAAATCACAAATCCTTCAATCTTTGCGACGCCTGCATCTCCCCTGCGACTCATCTCAGTGATGTCCGCTTCGTACTCTTTCCCCATCTCTACCGGTGCTGGTCTAAAGCCGTACCGTCGATAGCCACTGCCGCTTCTACCTGCATATGCCATCTTTTCACCTCACTTGTCGTTATAGAAGTAGGCCTGCTAGGATAGAGAAGTCAAAAAGAAGCCGTAGCAACCTTCTGAGTCTTTCTTACCTTAAGTCCTGCTTCATCATTTAACAAAAATCTCTATCTATATTAAGCTATCGTCTCAGCAATTCATCTTCAAATTAGCATTCATTCAAACCCAAAGGCAGGTTCACACAAAAAACCCTCTAGGATATACACCCGACGCCGATCCCACTTAAACATAAATCTTAGATATTCTTATTGCGATGTTACGTGAAAGGTTGGGGGCCCAAATGAACAGAGACATCCAGATACTGTGCATCGCAAACTTCATAGCAGCCTTCGGCGAGGGCCTCTACGTCTACGTCCTACCAAATATCATCCGAAACCTAGAAGCCACCCCAACCCAAGTAGGCATAACCTACGCTCTCCTCCACTTCGCAGCAGTCATAACACCGATCCCAGGAGGCTTCCTCGCAGACAAATACGACCGCAAAAAAATCATAGTCCTAGGATGGCTAATCTGGCTACCAATACCCATACTGTTCTCACTCGCCACACACTGGACCCACATGCTACCAAGCATGTTCCTCTACGGACTCTGGCTCAGCGGACCCGCAACAAGCGCATACATAGCCACAACCACAAAAACAGAAGAGATGACAAGAGCCTACACCGCCATCTCCGCATCATACTGGCTCGGATACACATTCTCCCCATCAATCGGAGCCTACATCTCACAAGAAACCAACACCAACACCGTCTTCTATCTGACATCACTCTTCTTCACAGTCACAGCGGTAACCCTATCATTCCTCACCAGCCAACACGCAAGAGATGAAGAGCCCACGAAAACAGAGAAACGCGACAAAGAATACTCGATAAAATCCATACTAGCCTGGACACTCTTCCTGAGCATCCTCGTATTCGCCCTCCTGCTGACCCGCCCAATAATCCCCCAATTCCTCGCAGACCACTACAAATACAGCGACGTCCAAATAGGACTAATAGGCTCCACAACATTCGCCGGTGCAACCGTCTGGTGCATAGTACTGGGAAAACTAGGAGACAAATGGAGAAAATCCGGAGCCCTCTCCATAGGCCTCATCACATCAACCATAGCCATAACGATCCTCATAACCACCAACAACTACACCATCCTCCTATTGAACGCCCTCCTAATGGGCGCAACCTACACCCTCTGGTCACTAAT
>CAYGBA010000030.1:0-17729 GCA_964347995.1 uncultured Candidatus Bathyarchaeia archaeon
TCCTGAAGTAGACCTGAAGGTGAAAGAATGAAGGCGAGATACCGAGTTCATAGATTCGACGTCAAAATGACAACAGACCCGAGCAAGCTAGAGCAGTTCTTAAATGGTTTTGAAGGTGAAGTCGTGGCGATTATCCCGAACGTTACTCCCAAATTTACCCCTGGGGGAATGGGTGCCAACGTGGACTTTCTTTTGATTGTGGAGAAGAAGGTGAGTTGAGTTGAAAGAATACGTATGCGTGGAAGTTGGACACCATAAAAAGATTGCCGAAACAATCGGGGAATATCAAAGAAAGGGCTGGCGACTCCATACCTATCAAGCGACTGGACAAGCAACCCTTGTCAGCCATTACTTGCTGTTTGAGCGAGGCGAGTGAGCGGGAAAAGCTGACCTTCTCAAAACCTAACCTCCCACTTCTTTTTTCTGTCTGACATACAGTGAAACATTTTAGCTAGTTGCAAAATATGAAAGTCCAAGTAAAACTACTTAGTCAAAAGCTCATAGGTGATTCCCTTGGAGGCGGACATCCTAATTGAAAACTGCACGATTCTCCCGATGGACGGCCGAGACATCATTGAAGACGGCCTCATAGCCACAAAAAAGAACCTAATCACTTATGCAGACCCAAAAAGAAAGGCGCCAAAAATCGAGGCAGAGAAAACCATAGACGCCTCGGGAATGGTAGCTACACCCGGCTTGATAAACTGCCACACCCACCTAGCCATGACGCTGTTCCGAGGCGTAGCGGAAGACCAGCCGCTAGAGACGTGGCTCACTGAAGCAATCTGGCCCCTAGAGGCGAAACTCAAACCCCAGGACATCTATTACGGCAGCCTTCTCGGATGTCTAGAGATGATAAAGAGCGGAACCACATGCTTCGCAGACATGTACTTCCACGAAGAAACTGTAGCTAAAGCCGTCCAAAAAGCGGGCCTAAGAGCAGCCTTGGCTCCCGGGCTCCTAGAAACGCTGGATAGAGACTTTGCAGAAAAAACACTGAAACAAACCATCCAACTCGTTACTAAATACCACAAGCCAAGAAGCACAATCAAAATCCAACTAGGCCCCCACACCGTCTACACGTGCAGCCTCGACTTTCTGAAAAGAATCAGAGAGACGGCCACCCGCCACAAGATAGGCATCCACATCCACCTAGCCGAATCAAAAGATATGACCGACAAGATCGAAAGAGAACACGGCCAAACCGAAGCCCAACTGCTGGAGAGCATAGGCTTTCTAGGACCAGATGTCGTCGCAGCCCACTGCATCCACCTCAACCAAAAAGACATGCAGACGCTAGCCAAACACGACGTCAAAATAGTATACAACCCCGTCTCAAACATGAAACTGGCACAGGGAACGGCAGCAATTCCCGACCTACAAAAACTGGGCATAACCGTAAGTTTAGGCACAGACGGCCCAGCAAGCAACAACACACTAGACATGCTACAGAACATGAAGATAGCCGCCCTCCTCCAGAAGGCACACTACGGAGACCCAACCGTTCTCCCAGCCAAAACCTTGCTGGAAATGGCAACCAAAAATGCGGCGAAGGCTCTAGGACTGGAAAGAACAATAGGCTCGTTGGAACCTGGAAAAAGGGCGGACATCGCCCTCATAGACTTCAAGAAACCCCACCTGACACCCCAGCACAACCCATACGCCAACATCGTCTATTCCGCCAACGGAAGCGACGTACAAACTCTAATCGTAGACGGAAGAATGCTCATGGAGAACCGATGTGTGAAGACATTAGACGAAGACGAAATCATGGAGAAAGCCCGAGAAACCGCCCTAAATCTACTCACAAGATGAAAAAGCCCAATCTACAACGTTAGCCATCATGATTCCCAGAAGTCTTAGGTTGCCGCGGCCAGAATCTAGCTAGCTAATGTACGTTATATTCGCTTCCGCAGACAGATGATCGTATCTAAGCTCCTTGAAGGAAGCTTTAGAAGACACCTAAGAGAGAAGAGGAGATGTTCAAAAAGAGGATAAGAGACCTCAAGAGGAAGATAGAGAATCCGTGAGATAGTGCAGAGACAGAATAGGCTACTCGAAATTGCCCTTCCCTTGGCGCATCTTAAACTCCTGCACTGCCGCTATGGCTTCTCTACTCTTTTCGGCTTTAGCCAATATCCGAACTTTGGTGGGATCAAGTCGGATCGGGTAGCCACACTCGAAGCACTTAGCAGTCTTGTGACCTTCTCTCGCATATCTTATTGATCCGCATCGGGGACACATGAACACTAGATACATCCGACTCGCCTCGCACATGCACAATACATCAAAGACCAACAATAACTGCTAAACAGAGATTTCCCTTATTCCATTTACGACAGCCCACGGAGTTATGAGTCTTCGATGGGTTCCGTATCTGCGATCCATGAGGATGAAGTTGCACCAGTCATCCCGGTGCCTGATGCCCCTTCCCATGGCTTGATTCGCCGCTCTGAAGGCGTCCATAACATACCATCTCTCCCCGAGATCTTTGTCTTTCCTGTTGAAGTAATCGATCTGAGCCTTGACCACTGGATCGCTGTAGTCTGCGTATGGAACACCTATCAGGAAGACTCCTCTAGCCTGTTCGTACGGGAAGTTGGAACCCTCCGCGTTTCTTCCCCTGAAGACGCCGCACAAAACCGCTCCTTTACGGCTTTTAGCCTCCCTCTTGTACTCCTCTACGATCTCTCTGTTTTCCCTTGCATGACCGCCTTCAATGAAGACAGCTTTTCCGTCCAGAAAGAGCCTACCACGCTTTTCTGTTATGATCTCTCTTTCCCGCCATATTCTTAAGTTCTTCAGCATGAATCCCCTCTGGGGGAAGAAGACTAGAACCCCGTTGGGAATCCGTGCAGCCAGCTTGAGAACGTCCTCTCCATAACGAAGCATCATCTCTTCACTCCTTTCGGTGAATCGTGTCGTCACTGAGGCATCTAGGACTGTGCGCACATTCTCTGGGTCTGCGATAGCAGTATACGTTCTTGTCTCCGCGTCTGGGAGTCCCATGATTTCCGTGAACAGCGTTATGGGCGACAGGGTACCCGACATGACTAAGGCCCCATAGGCCTCTTCTACGATTGGCTCTACTGCTAGACTCGGGTCCAAACACTTATACTCGACAAGATTGAGGCCAGAGAACGATCTTCGGTAGACGGCTACATAACTGTCGCTCGGACTTGAGGCAACCAACGAGAGAAACCTGAGCACACCATTCAAGAAGCAGATAGGATAATCCCCCCGTTCAATTTTATGTGTTCTGATCTCCTCCACCACATCAGAGAAAGACTCGACTAGGAAAGCGATGTCCTCAACATTCAAAACGCGCTCCAGTTCTTTGCGGAACTTCACACCGGATTTTGCCTTGGCCTTCTCAGAGATTTCTTCGTCCAAGTATTCGGTAAGGTCGTCTATCATGTCGAAGGGCGCCTTCACAAGTTCCATCTCCTCTTTGCTCCTGGCCAAGCCTCTTTCCGATAGCGTGTCGCTGAGGACTTCTAGGCTAATCTTGTCTGCATTGTGTGCCTCGTCGAAGATGAGAATCTTACCTCCCAATTCGAGGTTCACCCTCTTCCTTATGAACTCATTGAAGACGTACTGGTATGGTCCGACGACAATCGTAGACTTCTCAGCCATCTTTCTGGCCAGAGAGTATGGACAAATCCTATGGATTCTGCCGTATTTACGAAGCTTCTTTATTGACAGTACTGGAGGAAGCCCCCTGGGTAGAGTCTTCAATTCCCATTTGTATGGGCACTTGTGCGTGTCTCTCATCAGCCTACATGCCTCATAGGCCTCGATAGGGGGTAGCCTTCGGCACTTCTCGTTTAGACAGAGGTGCCGTCTGCTGGCGAGGTTCACCGCCGAAAAGCTTGCTCCAGAATGACGGTTTATTCTCTCGATCTCGAAGAGAACCTGGCGCACCTGCTCATGGGTTCTTGTAGCATAAACTATCTTCCGATTCGTGGGCAACAGTGACGCGAGGGAGCAGACGGTCTTTCCGAATCCGTTACACGCCTCAGCCACCAGCACACCGCGGTTGCCCACAACCCTCTCTATATCCCTCATAAACTCCAACTGCTGCGGATAAGGATCATATGGGAACAACCGTGGCGCTCCTGCCCTTCTCTCCTTCTGTCCTCTCCCAAGTTTGGTCCTGTGGATTTTGTGGGTCAACGTGAGGAGTTTGCCGCACTCTCGACAAAAATGACTCTCTTTGTACTCCTCCATAGTATGCGGCCTGCCACATTTGGGACAGATGAAGAGACCAAGCAACATTTCCACTACATTCAAGGGAAATAATCTGTGTGCTGCATGTTAAAAACTATTTGACCCTTACTGACTCCGGGCTCGAATCCAAAATCAATATGCCTCATTCATATCACTTTTCTAAAAGCCAAAAGAAACCTATACATACAGACAAGGCGTCGCAATTGGAAGACTCACAACCAGACAAAGAAATCATAGCGAGCAAGCTAAAAGGAAACACCCTACGCGTGTACTGGCATCTCCTTCAAAACGCACAAGACACGTTGGGACCAAGGGAAATCCAGAGAGAATTGGGCTTTTCAAGTCCAGCCTTAGCCGACTATCATCTGAACAAACTCGTGATGCTAGGGCTGGTGGAAAAGAAGATAGGCGAATACCAATTGGTCAGAGAGGTCGACGTCGGCATCCTGAAGCAATTCATAAGACTCGGCACCTTCATCCTACCACGGTACATCCTATACGCAACGCTATTCACAACGCTTCTAGTCTTCTACGCGACCCAGCTTAGAACCATTAACTTCTACAGTCTCTACGCCCTGATTTTAGGACTTCTTGCCACTGCCATCCTCTGGTACGAAACCGTAAGAGCATGGCAGCAGAAACCCTAGCCCAACCAACGAAAGAATTCAAGATAAGCAGAGGCGAGTTGTTAAGACAGCACCGTAACTTTCAGCATTAGTCTAAGCTTTCCACTTCTGCTGACGGCCATCTATTCTGCTACGAGTCGGCGCAAACTGCGGCTATTCAATAAGCTCGACTTCAGCTTTGGCCACTGGGATAAGCTTTCCAGCTTGTATGATGGGCTGCTCGTTGACGGTTATGTCTATCATAACGGTGGTGACAGGCTCTTCCTTTATTGTGAAGAAGCTCTGCTTAACCATTACCCAAGGCGTCGTGATATTCAACGGTTTATAGGGCTCCAGTGTTGTGTTTGCCCATGCATCGACTACGTGAAATCTTATTTCGGTATAGTTTCCAACTGGTAGCTCTCCAGCCGCTAATACTCGCGAGACGTTGCTCAGCGATAGCAGATCGAAGGGTTCTGTTTCGATCACGGTTATGTTTGTCCAAGTTTCGTTTCCATAGCCTTTCCTATGCACTTTCACTGCGTCTATCTGCAACCACAATTCTTGCAGAGCTACTGGCTCATCTTTGACTTTGATTAGGAGGAACCCTTTTTCCTCCGTTGGCAGTGAAGGTATCATGCCTGCCCATAGAACACCACTTATGATAAGAGCTGCTATTAATACGCCCGCTACTGCGCCTATGACTGTATTCTTCTTCTCATAAGCCATCTTATCACCTTCTTCTCATTCTAGTTTGCTTCCACACGTTGGACATTTGCCCAAGTCGGTTCCGCAGGTAAGGCAGTACCATTCTTCGCATTTTGCACAGTAAAAGTTCATGCCGTGTATCTTCCCCTGACACTTTTGGCATGTTCTCTCTGGAATCCTTGACCGAAGCATTTTATGGATGGTCGAATTTGTGGTGAACATTTTTTCATCCAGTATATTACTTGCATCGTGAGATATAATACAACACATTTGAACGGTCTGTTCAAAACCTTGAACGGCACACGCTTACATTGGAAGGTTTCAGTACTTTCCCAAGGAACCCCTGCTTCGTATATACCTGTCTACTAAATAAAACACCAGTATGCCGAACAGTATCCACGCCGCATCCAAGGCTAGCAGGTGCAAAAATATGGTTCCTACTCCTTGAGGTGGATACCCTTCCATGAGGAAACTACGCATTCCGGTCAGTGCCGCGCCGGTTGGAAACACCTCGCTGGCTTGACGAGCCACGTTCGGCAGAACAGCCAGAGGATAAGCCACGGGAGAGAGGATCATCAGTATGCTATGAAGTCCCTCCGCGATTATCCATCCCTCCTTCAGGAACAACGCTAAGGAAGATATTAGTATACCAAAGCCGTAGAGCGCGAACATCATCAGGGCAAAAATGGTTAATGCTGGCAATATACCTTGAACATTTAGGGCTAAGCCAAACACCGCATATATCACAAGGAACTCTATGGTTACACTTATGCTCTGGTGCATCGTGCTGTGAAGCGCCATCCCCAAAACAAGACTCAGCCGGCTTGTGGGAGTCACATAGATGGACTCTAACGTCCCAAACCACTGCTCTCTTCGAATACTGAAACCCATAGCCCAAATCGCTGTTCCAATGAAACCCATAACCATGTATCCCGTGAAGATGTAGGTGACCACATCCACCGGAATCAGAGTCCCCAGCAATCCTTGTAAAGCCTCACTGTATCTTCCACCTATAAGAACCAGCCCGTAAAGGAGGAAGGGTAGCAACATGACAAGGGGCTGAACGCACTGCCTTAGGAAACTTAAGGGATAAGCCAACTCTATCTTCCACACTTTGACATTGCTCTCCCACATTGCTCTCAGTTCCGCTTTCAAGTTGGCCCAAGAGAAACCCACCGGGCACGAAACTTTTTTGAAACCTTGCATCCTCTCGTCCTTTTTCGTCATCACTATTTCCTTCTTCTCAGTAGTGGCTTATTGTACCCGATTTCTTGGTTCTTTCCTCCATCCAATTAAACAAA
Source organism: uncultured Candidatus Bathyarchaeia archaeon (assembly GCA_964347995.1). Classification (GTDB taxonomy): domain Archaea; phylum Thermoproteota; class Bathyarchaeia; order Bathyarchaeales; family Bathyarchaeaceae. The sequence goes on from CAYGBA010000030.1 coordinate 6,845, forward strand.
TAAAAGCCAAGAAAGATCGCCACCACGTCGATTATGAACAAAACCAAGATTTCGTAGTATACTGCTGTGACATTGTATTTTAGAAGCATGAGACTTCGAACAGCGATCAGTGCGTAAGTCAGAGGAAGAATAGTACTCACCATCTGAGCCCAAGACGGAAGGCTTTGCACAGGATATCTCACGGGACTGAAGACGTAGAAGATGTTCTCCAATGTGTGTGCAAGGTCATGGGCCTGCTTATATCGAAGGGAGATGGCAGCCAGCATCAAAGCGATTCCGTATAGTCCAAGTATCAGGAGGATTATGATGAGCAGTATTGGCATGATCACTCCCAAGGTTATTTCGATTCCAAAGAAAAAGATACAGACGACAAGCTGGGTTATGGCATACATGGTGCTGCTGACGCTCTCGCCTAGAGCCTTTCCAATGAGTATGAAAGCCTTGTTGCATGGGGATGAAAGCAAATAGTCCAACGTTCCCCTGTACGCTTCCCTCCTTATGCTCTCCCCAACGCCGTAAAGCGAAGTCAACACATAGCTGTTCAATATTCCTCCTAGAATAACAAAAGCAACAAAATTGGGAGTGCCCGCCAATTTTGCAAATTCCGGACTCTGTAGCCCTCCTACAAAGGCTTGTCCTTGTAATATGAATGGGATGAACCAGAAGATTGGGAATATCGTCCAAAAAACAAAGACTGCTGGATACGCCATAAGAAACTTCATGTTCTTGACAAGTTCACTCCACATGATGTAAGAATTTGAGGTCAAGTTCTGTGAAAGATTCCAGTTCATCCTTTCTCCTCCACAAGTTTTGCCCCCGTCAGCTTTATGAAAGCGTCCTCCAATGTGGGCATGCTGACATTGACACTTGTGATCTGGACATTTTTCCCTCTAAGAGCATCTATCGCCAACTCCGCGTTTTCTTCAGCGTTTCCTCCGATTATCTTTATCCTAGAGGGAACTCCCTTTGCTTCTTCTTCTTGAATAAGCGTTACAATCTCTGCATTGCGGCAGATGCTTTTGAGATGGGTCTCAATGTTTGGAGGTGGCCCGTAGCAGCCCACTTCTACCACTTCTGTTTCTCGGATTATGGCCTTCAGGCGGTTAGGAGAATCTACTGCAACGACTTTCCCATCATTTATAATGGCCACTCTGTCGCACAAGTCATCTGCCTCTTTCATATAGTGGGTGGCCAAAAGAACAGTCTTTCCCTCCTCTTGGCAGAGTTCCTTAATCTGATTACGGATTTGTCGAGAGAAGGTGGGGTCTAAGCCTAGAGTGGGCTCATCCAAGAGTAAGATTGGGGGATTGTGAAGAAGAGCCCGGGCAATTGCAATTTTCTGTCTCATACCGGTGCTGTAGTCTTCCAGTCTCTCGTCTGCACGATCGGACAAATCCATCAGTCTCAGCAGCTCATTCACCCGCTCTTTTGCTTCCCTTCGCCGTATCTTGTACAGGGAAGCAAAGTACATCAGGTTGTCTTTCGCCGTCAGCTTCCAGTAGAGCGTACGCTCACCACCGATCACCAAACCTAGGCTTGCCCTTACCATCTGGGTTTGCTCCAGAATGTCGAAGCCGTTTATTATCGCCGTTCCCTCGTCCGGTATCAGTATGGTCGAGAGACACTTCACGAAAGTTGTCTTTCCAGCCCCGTTTGGACCCAGGAGCCCAAAAAGCTCCCCGGATCGTATTTTCACGTTGACATGATCCAAAGCAACAGTGACATCATTTTTTCCTTTGGTCTTCTCCTTTTCGGCTTTTCTTTTCAGGAAACCGAATATGCCCCTATACCTCTTCTTCTTGAATACCTTCGTAAGATCTATGGTTTGGATGCTATACACTCTATTTTCTCCATGATGGCTTAACGTATACTGCTCATTAGCCTCAGAAAAACGCATCTTTCTACTTATTAACTTTCCATTCTGATGTTATTCACTGCTCACTAATTCTAGGGCATCCAGCAGAATCTTCCTATGATCGAAAGCCAGCTTGGATGGAATCTTCTTGAAGGCTCTGACCTTGCTCGCATCACTGCTGGGCTTAAGTCTTCCACCGATCTCTTTGGCTAGATAGGCAACAGTTATAACATGTCCCCTGGGATCGCGATCCGTGTCAGAGTAGACAACCACCAACCTCTGTATTTTGACATCCAGTCAGGCTTCTTCTTTCGCCTCTCTTATGGCGGCTTCCTCCACAGTCTCCCCATACTCTACGAAGCCTCGGGTATCGCGTAGAAATCCTTGAAGGGTGGGTTCAGGCGTCTCATCAACACAACTGAACCGTCTCTTCTTTTTCATCAAATCTCTCATCTCTGAAGAGTCTGTATGTCTATGCCTTAGATCGTTGACGCTGTTCTAATGCGAAGATAGATCAATTATTCAAGTGAGGTTTCTAGTCTATTCCAGTTTCTTCATGTATTTTGAGGGAATTTGCTTAGAGAGGTAGACTCTGTCTGTTGCCTTGTAGAATCTTACACCTTCTCTCCGAGCCTTCTCAGCGTCTATAACCAAGATAACCGGATTCGGAGTTCTCCTTCCGCCAACTTCTTTAGCTATCTCCTTTGTGGTGGAGAGATGAACCCATCTGCGTCTCATAGATCTTAGGCCCTTCTCTAGAATCTTGGAGGCAGACTCTGCAGTGGTTCCATGATAGAGAACCTCGACACTCTCATCCTCTGGCAGTCCTATCTCCACATCTATCGTATGCCCGTACAACGCTCTTATCTTTCCACCTACGATCTGAAATCTGGTCTTGTCACCAGAATATGCTATGTCTCTGATGAAAGCCTCATCAACGTCGTATCTTTCCCTAACCCGTCTCAAAAGGGTGTTCAACCTCACAAAGCCTCGCTCATCCATCTGCAAGTTCCTAGGGTTATGCCTCAGTAGATAACTCATGAACCTGCTCACCTTAACTTTCAGATTAGATTTTACTTCTCTAACGGCTGACATCTTCCTTTAGCAGGCTGCAAGACTACTTATTACGTCCAACGGAGATTCTATTCGTTCCCCCACGCAATTTTACATTAGACTTCAATAATGCTTTCAAGTGAGCAAGCTGTCCAAGGATATAACATCCTTTGACATAACAGCCCTAACCCCCTTTTTCGGATCCACTACCTGATTGATTTCTAAATCGATGGCGAGACTTCCAAACATGTAAGCCTTCTCAAAGGACCAGTTGTATTCTCGCATGAAAGCCTCTACCGCGGCCTCAGTTGCAAGAGCAGCGGCCTCGTCCAAGGTGTCGCCGCAGGCCAGAAAAGCATACCAGTTGTGGGTTTCAAGTAGTGGCCATTCAGGCTTTTTATCCTTAATGAGGCTGAATCTTAAGAGGACTTCACCAGCCACCTCAATGGAAGAGACGCAGAGTTCGCCGTCGGCCTGTACTGCGTGTAGGTCGCCAGTTGCGAACAACGCTCCCTCAGTAGACACTGGTAAGTAGAGCTTGGTGCCTGCCGTTAGCTCCTTGACATCCATGTTTCCACCATGCTTGCCGAGAGAAGCTGAAGGAATGTCCCCTGATTCTGGAGCCACCCCAATCGTGCCTATCATGGGGTTTGCCTTGACACGGACATTCTCATCGAAGTGAACGTATCCCTTGCTTATCCTAGCTATCTTTGTTGAAGGGTTAAACCGCTTTCCTCCCAGGATTCCATATTTGGGAACAGTGACTATCACACCCTTCTCCTCGACTTTTATATCCAGTATTTCCACGACAAGCGTATCCCCTGACTTAATACCCTCAACAAACACCGGACCTGTTGCCCCATCGACCCTAGACCAGTCAAGCTCATCTAGGGAGGTCTCTTCCGTGTTGATTTGTCCTCCCAGAGCATCTTCTGTCTCAAACAAGACGAGTTCCCCAGGCTCGACATGTTCAACAGGCTTGTGTTGAGGGCTGAAGCTGTATATCACCGTATGTCTAGTAACAAAGTTCATAGGGGTCACTCAACTTGGCTGTTAAATACACTTCAACATTTGGACTTTTTAAGTTTAAAAGAGGGTGCAATTTGACGCGCCGGCAATCACTTCGCTAAATGGATTTATAGGATTCTACAATGGATGCATAAAGAATTAATCAGAGAGTGAAAATCAGTGAACGTTAATAAAGAGATCGAAGGTAGTAAATGTGACAAGAATCTTCGAACAGATTACGATTGCTATGTGGTGATGTTCCTGTCGTCAGAGAAAAGCTGGAAGCGTTTAATCTTCAGATGGAGCGCACCTCAGGGTGCTGCTACGATCGCGCTATTTTTCGCGCTAGCAATCGTCATCGAATACCTCGTAGTCTACCTTTTCCGGTCCTATGGTTTGGCAGACACGCAAACCTTTCAGCTACCGTCAACTGTACTCACCGTAACTATCAGTCCACTGTTCCATCTCGTACCTCTTGGAGTGATCATTGTCCTCGTCTTCAGCTGGACATATCTCACACAGTACATAGCAAAGGTGCCCCGCAGAGGAGCGTCCATGAAAAAGCCATCAGCTAGGAAACCACTCAAAAAGACAAGGAAGAAACGCTTCAAGTCGATAAGAAGTTTTTGTACAAAAGTAAACAGAAAGTTGCGAAAGGCTACTCGAGTTTTGAAGACCTCATACCGCCGAATAAGTGTAGGCGTTCTCAGGATCCGTGGTGTCTCGCCTATGATGCAGCGGATCTCTTTCGCAAGAGCCGCAACAAAAAGCGCCGTAGCAATAGTCTTGATTTTTCTTGTGTCTTTTCTAGCAGTGTACCTCATGGGTTATCCTAGTCTTATTTATGATATAGTTGTCGGATTCTATCGAGGTAACCCATCGTTCCACGGGTTTGTGATAGGGACGATAGAGGCTGCCGGGTCAATAGGGGCGGCCTTATCTCCGATAGGATGGTTGGCTTCAGCTATCAACAATGCCCTGATCGCAGCTGCTCCCAGCTTCAGGAGTGCTCTGGACGGCTTCGCCGTTTCTATAGTTGGGCCGTTGGTCGGGCTGGACCTGATGTGGAGATATGTCATCTGTCAGAACATCGCGGCATGGGTCGCGGCTATTGTTGCTTTGGCATACGCACAGTACGCAACCCGCCTCTACCGCCGCTACAGGCGATGATGATCGGTCCTTGGACTAGATAATAGCGCCAGCATGTTCAAAAATTACTGAAGATGTATGGGTTATTTCTAATGTTTATATAAGAGTAATGATAATATTTATATAGAAGAGCTAATCCTAGCTCACAACCCTTCTAGCTGCAATGCTGTATTGAAAGGGTTCGTTTGCAGAAATGACAGAGCAACTAGTTGAACAAATCCGGTGTCCGGAATGTGGAAGCTCGCATACGATCTGGGACAAAGACCGGGGTGAATTTGTCTGTGGCGAATGCGGGTTTGTTATAGCAGAAGATATGCTTTCTCGGAGGCCGGAATGGAGGGCCTTCACTCCTGAAGAAAAGCGTGCGAAAACGAGGGCAGGGGCTCCTACCGATTATGCTCGCTATGACAAGGGCCTACCAACCACGATAAGAGTAGATAGAGATGCGTTCGGTCGACCGCTTTCTCCTGATGTTAGGCGTCAGATGTGGCGCCTCCGAAAGTGGCACATCCGATCACAGATGCATGCCTCCGAAAGCCGAAATCTCATGTTTGCCATGAACGAACTTGAAAGACTCTCCGACAAACTGCATATACCATCATCAATTCGAGCCAGAGCAGCCGTTATATACCGCAAAGCTCTCGACGAAGGGTTAGTCCGCGGTCGGTCTATAGCCGCTATCGTTGCGGGAGCATTGTATGCTGCTTGCAGGCTTGCCAAGATTCCGAAGAGCCTGAAGGAGTTTGGGGCTGCTAGCATTCGAGATGAGAAAGAGGTGGCGAGGTCCTACCGCTTGATTGTTCGCAAGCTGAAACTGGAAACGCCGATTCATGATCCGCTAGACTATGTTTCAAAGATCGCTGAAAAGGCTAAGCTATCAGGTGAGATTCAGGGACAAGCCGTCAGAATAGTTCGGAAGGCTCAGCGCGAACGCTTAACGGCTGGGAAAGATCCGAAAGGGATTGCGGCAGCCGCTTTATACATTGCCTGCAAGCTTAAAGGGGAGAAGGTGAGACAGAAAGATATAGCGGATGCGGCCAGCATTACTGAGGTCACGCTCAGGAATCGTAAGAAAGGATTGGCCAAAGGGCTGAACCTAGAAGTCTAAGCGAAACGACCTAAGCATCCCTTTTCGCAGCCTACAGACGATTCTTCTTCTAACTTGGGACAATTCCGATGGGTGTCACTGAAATACCTTCTCTGCGCAGACTGTGAATTAAGGGATTTATGCCCACGGAATCGCTTGCAATGTGCCCAGTGACTACGAGATTTCCCTTATTTTCAGCTTTGAGTTTTTCCAGATCTCCCGGTCTTATGTGAATGTATACAACCGTTCCGACGCGATACTTGAAATAGGTCGTTGCGATCTCGTAGCCGCCGTTCGTTCCGGCACCGTGCGAAACCACAACTTTTCCAGCGGGGTTTTCAGCCTTTCCCAGTCGAATTTTGATTTCAGTAATCGCGTTTTTGAATTCAGGAAGCTCTCTCAAAGCGGAGACTACATCGCGCACTTTGGAGTCTTTTCTGATTTTGCTGTCCACTTTTTCGCTCATTATTCTTCTTCCAACCTCATCCAACGGTGTGTGGATGTTCATGTAGGGCATCTTCAGCAGCCTCGCAACATCGATTGCGTGACCGTAGTTTCGTGTGTGTGCCTCAACCTCTAGCTCTTTGAGCCTCTTCTTAACTGCCTTTCTCGCCTCTTCGATCGGAACTCCAGCTGTAACCATCTGTTGGATGTGCCTCTTGAAGACTTGCTGGAATTCTGTGGTTGCCGTTCCGCCTTGTGGGTGATGAGCGATTACAGCGTCGTAACCTGTCTGTTTCGCAAGTAAAAGTTCTGGAACACCAGCGTCTATGCCGAAGAGGATTTCTCTGATGTTGTCGCCGCTAACGTATATGGCGCTGTCTTCTGGAACCTCTTCTAATCCTGCAAGTTTGAGAGCCAACTCCATGATCTCTTCCGTATTCATTGATTGTTCACCTTCAAATTGGTGAAATCCTATTCTATTGATTCTTTTTACATAAAAGGATAGGGTGGTAGCCTAGGCGAAAAAATCTTTCTCAACATAAATTTTATAATCCAACGTATGTCTAAGCCCTAACGAGAAGAATATGATCGATTTAAAGGGTAGAGACATACTGTCCGTCTCAGATCTATCGCGAGATGAAATCTTCTTCTTTCTCGAGAAGACCAAAAAGCTGAAAGCAACTGTCAAAAACAAGAAAGGCACATTTTCGGGAAGGATACTGGGGCTCCTCTTCGAGAAGGCATCCACTAGGACCAGAGCGAGCTTTGAGGCGGCCATGGGGCAACTTGGAGGGGAAGTGATGTACATGCGCACAGACGAGCTGCAGCTGGGGCGTGGAGAGCCGATCAGGGACACGGCGCGGGTCCTGACGGAGTATCTTGACGCTTTGGTTCTGAGAACCTATAGACATGAGACCGCGGAGGAATTTGCCAGATACTGTGACATTCCCGTGATAAACGGCTTGAGCGATCATGAGCATCCAACCCAATTTCTCTGTGACCTATATACGATTTTAGAGGCAAGAGATCAGCTTGAGGGCTTAAATTTCGCTTGGATCGGTGACGGAAACAACGTCTGCAACTCATGGCTTCTAGGAGCTAGCATAATGGGAATAAACATCAGCGTGGCTACTCCCAAGAGATATGCGCCTAACAGGGATGTCCTGAAAAGAGCGAAGGAGCTTGCCGATAAGTCTGGTTCCAAGCTAGAAGCGGTGAGCGATCCCAAAGAGGCTGCGAAACATGCGGACATACTGTATACAGATGTCTGGACGAGCATGGGGCAAGAGGAAGAAGCCGAAAAACGGATGAAAGCCTTTCGCGGGTACCAGATAAACAAGGACCTGCTCAAAGTTGCAAGGAAGGATGCCATTGTGATGCACTGTCTCCCGGCGCACAGAGGCATGGAGATAACCGAAGATGTACTAGAAGGCAGCAGAAGCATCGTATGGAGACAAGCGGAGAACAAGCTCCATGGAGCGAAAGCGATCTTGAATCTGGTGATCGACTAATTCTGTTTTCCTAGTATTTGTTAATTGTATAAGTGTGTAAAGATTTGACAGGGTGTTTTTTTTGAGCAAGAAGATAATAGTGGCTTTGGGCGGAAACGCGATAAAAAGCCCTGAGGACAAAGGGACCATCGAGGAACAATTGCATGCTGTGTCTCGGACTTGCGACGAACTGGTGAAGATGATCAAGCAAGGCCATAAAATTGTCATAACTCATGGAAACGGCCCTCAAGTGGGCGCCCTTCTGATACAAAACGAAGAAGCCCGAGAGAAGGTTCCTCAAATGCCGTTAGATGTTTGTGGGGCTGAAAGCCAAGCTTTCGTAGGGTATATGATACAGCAAACACTGCGCAACAAACTTGAAAAAATCGGAATCAGCAAAGACGTTGCGACAATCATAACTCAGGCTAAGGTGGACCCCGAGGACCCAGCTTTTGAGAAGCCCACGAAGCCGGTTGGTCCCTTCTACACTGAAAGGCAGGCAGAGAAACTGCGAAGAGAAAAGGGATATATTATCAGAAGAATCGAGGAGGGGAGATACCGACGAGTCGTACCGTCTCCCGAGCCGAAAGGCATCGTTGAAATAGGTGCCATCCAGAAGTTGGTGGACGCTGGTGTCGTAGTCATCGCCTCAGGTGGAGGAGGAGTTCCCGTGGTTGAACGAGAGGACAGAAGATTAGCGGGGGTGGAAGCCGTGATCGATAAGGACCTGGCTGCCGAGATTCTTGCGCGAGAAATCAAGGCCGAGATCATGCTTTTCCTCACGAATGTGGAGGGAGTCGCCGTCAACTATGGCAAATCTGATCAGCGATTTTTGAATAGGCTGACGTTGGAGGAGGCCAGGCGTTATCTGAGGGCGGGCGAGTTTCCTCCCGGATCCATGGGTCCAAAGATAAAGGCGGCAGTCAGATTTTTGGAGTCTGGTGGAGAGAAAGCTGTGGTGTCTTCTTTGGGGACGGCGTTTGCGGCGTTGAATGAAAGGGCGGGTACGACAATTACTCGTTGATCTTATGCGGTTTTTTGTAGAAATTCGTGAGCTTTTTCTAGCACGTTTCTAGCATTTTTAAAGGTCAGTTTCTCCAAAGCTTCTTCGTAGCTGAGCCAGACATATTCGGCATGCTCGTAAGACAGCTTCACTCTGCCGCTCGTGACGTGAACCAGAAAGTATATGACTTGCTTGTAGATGGTTTGGCCGGCTCTCCTGAAGAAGTAGTTTATCTCTTCTCTGAAGTCTCCGATGAATTGGGCGTCGGTGAGGCCTGTTTCCTCCTCAAGCTCTCTTCTTGCGGTATCTTCTTCGTTTTCATCTTCCTCTACTTCTCCTTTCACGAAGTCCCAGTGGCCGCCTCCATAGTGCAAAAGAAGGTATTCCACTTGCGCATTTTCTCTGTAGACCACGGCGCCGCAGGACTTCACTCGAGCCAATTTCTTATCACTCCGAATTTCGTCTTAAAGAGGCAAGCTGTCAGCTATTGGAGCACATCGTCTATAAGAGTGATATATTCCTGTCCGCTCCATGCTAAACCCTGTATGTGTTTTGACTATGAACACCATTCTAACATGACTTGTCTGTGTTGTGCCCACACATGCTTTAGGCGTGGTATATGTGCATGCGTGACCCTCGTTAAGATATTTTCTTTCTCTGCTTGGGTATCCTTTCGTATTCTTTCCTATCGATTATCTCTCTGAGGTGCTGAACTATCCGCCACACTTCGTGGTAACGGTTGTATAACGGTATGGGTGCAATGCGTATAACGTTTGGTGGGCGGAAGTCTGAGATCACTCCTTTGGCATGGAGAGCCTCACTTATCCTCATGGCTTCTTCGTGTTCAACTGCCACATGTCCTCCTCTTCGTTCATCTTCTCTCGGAGTGCCAATGCTGAAATTGTATGGCCGCTTAGAAAGCAATTCGTCAATTAAGTACATCAGATATGAAGTCAGTTGTAACGATTTCTGCCTAATGCTTTCTATCCCAGCTTCTAGTGTTATTTCTAGAGCGCCTTCGAGTGTCGCTGAACTCAGGATTGCAGGAGATGATATTTGCCATCCGCCAGCGTTTCGAGCATGCTCAAACTTCACGTTCAAATCGAACTGTTTGTCTTTCACGTAGCCAAACCAGCCTGCTAGGGCTGGCTCGCGGTCGAAATGTTCTTTGTTTAGGTACAAGAAGGCAGTGCTACCTGGTCCACCGTTTAAGTATTTGTAGCTGCACCAAACTGCGAAATCAACATCCCACTTGTCAAAGTGATGTGGCACGACACCCACAGAATGGGAGCAATCGAAACCTATCGTTACGCCTCTTTTGTGCGCTTCTTGCGCAAGGTATCTCATATCAAGAAGCTGCCCCGATCGATAAAGTACTGATGGAAGAAGAGCTAAACAGACACTCTCCTCCATTAAAGCAATAATCTCATCCTCATCTAGAAAGCGTCCGTCACTACTTCTGGCAAGAACCAAGGTGTCTCCAGCGTTAGGCTGCCTAAGCTTGGCAATGCTTCTCAACGCATAGATATCAGTCGGAAAAGTAAGTTCGTCTGCAAGGATCTTCGTTCTCTTGGATTTTGGCACATAGAATGTATTAATGAGGGAATGAATATTGACCGTAGTCGTTCCAGTGGCTATAACTTCTTCGGGTTCAGCGCCAACAAGTTTCGCACATTTAGCCCCGAGTTCTTCGGCGAAGTAGAACCAGGGCTGCTTTGCCTCAAGCCATCCTCTTATAGCGAGAGTCTTCCATTCATCCAACACTCTGAGAACTGAACTCTCAGAGGCCTTAGACA
>CAYGBA010000031.1:0-17473 GCA_964347995.1 uncultured Candidatus Bathyarchaeia archaeon
AGAACTTTGCGAACTCGACGCAGCTTCTAACCATTTTTTCGATTTCTTGCCTCTCTTCCTCAGACAAAGCCTTTGCCATGCCGCCAGGTAAAGCGCTCACAGGATGGGTTGCCCTACCTCCAAGAATAGCCGTTATTTTCTGCCCAAAGGCTCTATGTTTGATCACCTCTTTGGCAATATCCAAGCCGACCTTCTCTATTACTCCAAGAATGTTTCTTTTCGCTGGTGATGCATCCGGGCCTACAACGAAGTCTGGAGCCGCCAAAAAGTAGAAGTTCAGTATATGATCGTAGATATAATAGCCGCAATACTCCAGCTCTCTCAAATTCTTGGCCGTTTCCGTAGGTTCCACATTGAACGCCGCGTCGCAAGCCTTTGCGCCAGCCATATGGTGTGCAACTGGGCAGACGCCGCAGATTCTGGTAGTTATTATAGGTAGATCTTCGGCTCTCCTCCCTTCGCAGAAACGCTCAAATCCTCTCAGTTCTGGGACTTGGAAGTAGGCGTTTTCCACGTTTCCCTGTGTGTTTAGAAATATGGTTATTTTTCCATGGCCTTCCAACCTTGTGATCGGGTCTATGACTATCTGTTTCATTTCATCACCCTCCTTCTAAGAATGGAACGAGCAAGAGAATATTTGTAGAATGTTCCGATGGGATCTATAGCTTGGTTGATTACTTCTGGACTAGTGGCGATAGACGCAAGTGCGCTGACGGCGGCAGCGCCTTGGTCTGTTACGCGTGGGCCTGGACCATTGCAACCAGTGCAAGGTATATTTGCGTTTGGACACTGGGCTTCGCAGCCTGCTCGGGTGGCCGGACCCATGCATACCACTTTCTGATCCCAAAAGCACGTTTTGAAGTCGTCGTCGATTTCGTAAATCCTCTTTATTTCGGAGAGTTTTCGGTCCTTTTTCTCCCTTGGGCATTCATCACAGACGGATTTGTTTGGCATCAAAACAGAACCTTTTGGAGGTAGTTCATTATTGAATATAGCTCCAACTGCTTGGATTATGAGGGAAACTGGCGGAGGGCACCCTGATAGAAAGTAGTCTACGTCTACGGTTTGGGCCAGAGTCTTCACAGTGTCGTAGAATTCTGGTAGTTCCAGCTCTCCTTCCTTAACCTTAAGGGAAGTTTTCGGGGTTACCGATCTAGGATTTCTTGTGGAAGGAGTTTCGAAGTATGCTCGTTCAAAGACGGTTTCCTTGTCCCAGAGATTTGCAAGGCCTACAACGCATCCGTCACAGGCACAGGAGCCAAAGGCTACCAAGACTTTGGACTTTTTCCTCAGAAGCTTAGCTAGGTGTTCCTGTTCTTCTGTTCTTATGGCGCCGTTGAAGAAGCAGACATCTATGTACTTATCCGGCATTGCCTCTACGTCTTTGTATTTGACGTCCATGGCCACTGGCCAAAAGACGATGTCTGCTTTTGCAACAACGTCCAAGATCTTCTCGTTTATGTCCAGCACCGCTATTTCGCATCCACCGCAGCTAGCAGCCCAATAGAAGGCAAACTTCAGCTTTTCCATATTACCACCCATGCGCACGCTCTATTTACTAAGTGAGAACAAAAAAGGTATGCCTTCTCAGATTTAAATTTAGCCTTATGCGATGGGGATTTGTTGGGCCCTATTTTTAAGGAATAGGTTGCCTAGCAATCGCAGCATATCTCTTTTATAAGAGTACCATTATCAACGTTCGAATGTTTAGAGCTGCGACCCACAATCCAACGAGTATTCCTAATAATCTACGCGGCGTTTTTGATGTTATATAAGCAGCGATTGGAGTTAAGATAATCCCCCCTATGACTATGGGAAGGACAATATTCCACAGAAAACTCTCAAATCCTATGATGAGGCCAAATGTTACAAACGTAGCTACAGAGACTATCGGCTCAGTGAACTCTACCGTTCCCACGGCTTTTCTGGGATCCGACCCTGTTGCTATGAAAGCGGGCGTGAGGATTGGACCCCATCCACCACCACCCGAGGCATCCACAAACCCAGCCACAAAGCCAAGTACAGCGATTTTTCTCCGCGAATAGCTTTTCTCTATTGACGATGAGGACGACTCCACCTCACTTTTTTTCCATCGGAGAAGGAATTTAATCAAAATCACCAATCCCATACACAACAGAACTGAAGCGACGATCGGTTTTGCTGCTTCAAGCGTGAGAAGGGCTAGTCCGGCTGCTCCTAGAACTGCACCTATTGTTCCGCAGACAAGCAACGGCACAAGAAGGTCCTTTCTGACGTTGCCGAACTTGAGATGAGAACCTGCAGATACTGAATCTACGATGGCTTCTGCTGTATGAACTGAGGCGCTTGCAACTGCTGGAGCAATTCCAAACGACACAAGAACACTAGCAGCAGTAACTCCATACCCCATTCCTAAACTAGAATCAACAAATCCGCATACAAGCCCAGAAATCACAAGGACTAAGAACTCTCCCCCTATCAATTTCCACACCCTGCATCCGCTTCGGTTAGTTTTGGTAGTATACCAAAATGTTTTCTCGAGTATATAAGGTTTACCCCTGTTGAGTAGTAAGTAATGTAAATACCACTCCAGTACCGCACCAAAACACTTATGGTAGTTTCGCAATTGATTTAGGGATTAAAATGTTAGAAGATGTCCTTTATGTAGAAGAAACGAAGCTCACGGTCAGAAAGTATAGGCACAGAACGACTGTTCCGGCCAAAATATTCAACCTGTTGAAGCTTGAAGATGGCGATATCTTGAGATGGATCGCGATGAAAGATGGAAAAATCCTCATCGAAAAGAAGTCTACAAAGTGACCTACGACTTTGGAAAAATCATTAAAAAGCTTCAAGGAGTGTTCTTTTTGGTCTTCTTTTCTTGCTCCTCAAGCATGCGTTTGAGATGTTTCTCCATCTTCAACTCGTAAGCGTGCTCTTCAGGAGGGGAGGGCAGTTGTTTCAGGTATTCTTCCACGGCTGTTGCTTCAATCCTCTTCCGTCTCTTTTGGCTTTTGTCTGTCTTGTCCATGTTGCATTCTCTCATCTGATAATCGCTTTCTGCGCGTGCACTCTTTCTATTTGAAGCTTGTTGACCAGCCGGGTGAACATATTTTGGTCTTTTTTTCAAGAGCATTGTTTATGGCTTTCAGAGCAATGCCTGCGCCATTGTCTGCTATTCTGGCAATGTCCCAAAGAATGCACCTTATGGTGGGTATTTCAGGAAGTTCCCGTATCAATCTGTCCCTTTCGAGCTCAATGAACGACATCATCTCTAAAACGCTGTTTGCAATCTTGATGTCACCAATAAAGAAGCAATCCACAGCTTTCAGAACCAAGTCATGAGCTAGGTCATTTAGATTGCCTATTCTTTCCACGGCCCAATTGGGTAGTTGATCTTTGTATCTTCGCAGCAGTACAATAACCCTGCGTGCTATATCCTGAGCGTAATCAGCGATCAACTCTAGATATCTCAACATCAGCCCATAGTATAGAATATGTAACGGGTCTTTCAATCCTATTTCTTCAGCAACTCCTTTTTTCCTTTGCGCAGAAATTAACAACCTCATCGCAAGCAAATACATCATATCAGCCTCATCTTCTCGTTTCATAGCACTTTTTGCTAAGGACTCATCGGAATCTACGAGTGCTTGTACTGCTTCTTTCACAATTGTCAACGAAATCACGGAAAGCCTACGCAACAGCATGTCTAGTTGGAACTTTCTTGGGTCAACAGAACATTGGAGGGTAATGCGATCTGTTGTCTCCTCTACGATTCCTAATCCTACCAATTTGCGCATAATCCCTCTGATTTCCTCGATGTGTTCAGAAGGTATCCTTTCGGAAGATATTATTGAAAAGATGTCGCGACCGAGAATGTAGCTACCCACGATTATTCGTTCCAACATTTTCGGCTCGTCACATAGATCACAGTTGCAGATATACTCCCTTACTTCTTCTCTAGATTTTACAAGTTTGCTTGGGAGCAACTTAAGTGAACCATCTCGTTCTTCATTCCAAAACACGGTGTCTCCCCGTTTCAAACCTGTTTCCTTCACCCAGTCGCTGGGCAGGGAGACGGATAGACTTGAGTAGCCGACTTTTTGCACCTTTCTAGTTTCCATATGATGCAGCCTCCGTACTTATAGTAATTACTAATTCCTTCAATATAAGCATTACGTATTTATTTTCCTACATTCTAAATATCAACGTAGAAGAATAGGAGGGAAGTAAATATGGCAAAAATGAGAGCTGTAAGGATTCGGCAAGAACTCCTAGAAGAAGCCAAGAAAGAGGTGGAGAAAGGCCAGTATAGAAGCCTCTCTGAATTTGTTTCTGAAGCAATTCGACTGCGCATGCGAAAACTAATCAAAGAAAGAGGAACGGAATATCTGGAGCGCGACAGGTATAGCAGGATGCGTCAGCTACAAGTACAACTATTCTTCACACCAAAACACATCTGGGTTCAGACAACTCCTCAAGGAAACGTAAGAATTGGAATAACCGATTATTTCCAAGGACAACTCAAAGAGATAGTCAATATAAGAACTGACAAGTCTGGTGAAGAGGTTTCGAAAGATGAACCTTTGGGTGTAGTGGAAACTTGGTGGTTTACCCATGACTTGTATTCGCCACTAAATGGAAAGATAGTCTCAGTTAACAAGGCGGTCACAGAAGATCCGTTCATACTGAACGCGGACCCGTATCAGTGGATTGTGGAAGTTCAGCCTGAACACAAGGAAGTCGAGTCATGGACAAACGGACTGTTAAGTTTGGTAGAGTACAGAGAAGTCACCAAAGCTTGAAGGTCACACGCCAAGGCCAGGAGAAAGGTACATGTCAGAATGGAAAACCATACGCATCAAACAAGAACTCGTGACAGCCGCGGAAAGAACTCTCGAGAAGAGCCGCTACAGGAGCCTCTCTGAATTTGTTTCTGAAGCAATTCGACTGCGCCTTGATGAATTGAAGGAAGGCCTTGAAACAATTACTGAGAAGCAGATTGAATATCCGGTAATCCACGAACGACTGCTCTACACCACTAATCACGTGTGGGCAATGATAACCCCCGAGGGATGCACAAGAATAGGTTTATCCGAATACGCCCAGGAGCGCCTAAAGGGAATCGTTGGTATCCAGACCGACCCTGTCGGATCTGAAGTTATGAGAGAGGCGCCTTTTGGGGTCATTGAAACATGGATGTTTATGTTTGACCTGTACTCTCCTGTCAGTGGCAAAATTATCAAACTCAACAAAGTTCTCCAAAACGAGCCTTCCATGATCAACAAGAATCCTTATGAAATAGGATGGATAGCTGAAATCAAACCCAACAACTTAATCACAGTGGAAGAAGAGTTAAGGGATTTGATGAGACCCCATCAATATAAAATGTGGGCGAACAAGATAGGTCGACCACGGATCCTAGGCATCTAATTAACACTCTTTTTTCCAACATCGTAAGCGAACGACAATGGGGAGACCTCCTAAAGAATGACTGTCGTCAGTTGCGCTTCAAAGAACAAACGCAGGCTACCCCCATGTCGTGCCGCATGTTCCGCTGACGTGAATGTTCAGGGATATGTCGCTCTACTTCAACAGAGCAAGTTCAAGGAAGCGGTGGAACTTATAAGAAAGAGCATGCCATTTCCAGCAATCTGCGGCAGAGTCTGCTTCAGTCCTTGTCAAGATGCATGTTCAAGAAAAAACATCGACCAACCCGTGGGGATCCGTTATTTGAAACAGCTTGCAGCAGATATTGAACGAGAACAGGGAAGAATCAAACCGGAGCCCATACCCCAAACGCACAGCGAAAAAGTGGCGATAGTTGGCGCGGGACCCGCAGGACTTACAGCAGCATACGAACTCGCAAAACTCGGCTATCCAGTTACAGTTTTTGAACACATGCCTGAACCTGGCGGCATGATGCGATACGGCATCCCCGACTATCGACTGCAGAAATATGTTGTGGCCAATGAAATAGCTTACATCCAAGATCTAGGTGTAGAAATCAGGAGAGGCGTAGAATTCGGCAAAGACATACAACTTGACACTCTACGAAACGAGGGCTACAAGGCGGTATTCATAGCGATAGGAGCGCAACTGAGCCGAAAACTAGAAATACCCGGCGAGGATTTGGAGGGTGTTTTTCACGCGGTTGAGTTTTTGAGGCATGTCTCTCTAGGAGAACCCGTTGACGTAGGCGAAAAAGTTGCAGTCATCGGAGGAGGCAACAGCGCCATCGATGCCGCTCGCACATCGCTAAGGCTCGGGGCAAAAGAAGTCACCGTTCTCTACCGTCGCTCGCAGAAGGAAATGCCAGCGCTTCCCCATGAAATAGACGCTGCCCAAGAAGAAGGAATAAAGTTCCATTTTCTTGTTTCGCCTAAACAGATTATTGGCAAAGATGGAAAGGTCACGGCTATAGAATGTTTGAGGATGGAACTGAGAGCGCCCGACGCAAGCGGCAGAAGGCGCCCTGTACGCATTCAAGGAACTGAGCATACGTATGAGTTGGATATGGTAATTGCGGCAATCGGCCAACTGTCGGAGACTTCATGTCTACCGCCCATTCTTTTGGACGAGCGTGCACGTGCAATTTCGGCTGATCCATTGACGCTGGAAACCAGCATCCCCGGTGTCTTTGCGGGAGGCGACATGGTCACCGGGCCCGCAAGTGTCATAGAGGCAGTAGGTGCAGGCAAACGAGCCGCGGCGTCGATCGACCGCCACTTGAACGGGCAAGATTTGAGGAGTGGAAGAGAAGAAGAAGTTGAGGAGACAACTTGGGTTAAAGACTGGGAAAAGATATCGATAAAGCCTGAAAGGTACACGGCCCCACACATAGACATAGGGAGACAGAAGGTAAGCTTTGAGCAAGCTGAAGGACTTCTAGCCAAATTCAAAGAAACTGCGATGTTCGAAGCGCGGAGGTGTCTCGAATGCGGACCGTGCAGCGATTGTCTTGAAAGTGTAGGGTTATGCGAGGCTGACAAAGCTTTGGTCGACGAAACTCTATGTGTCGGCTGCAATGTTTGCGCTGTAGTTTGTCCATCAGGTGCAATAAAGAAGAATGAAATGGGTGTTTCACAGGTCGATGAAGACCTATGTAAAGGATGTGGGATCTGTAGTGCAAGTTGCCCTGAAAAAGCGATTGCAATGCGGAAATTTTCGAACACTCGGATTATGACAAGTGTTCTAACTGCCCTAACAGGAGGGCCCGCATGATGTTCAGACCCAAAATCATCGGTTTTATTTGCAACTGGGGTCTTCCCATGGATATAGACCTCACAAGTCGTGGCACAATAGGTGGTTACCCCAAGATACGCATAGTTCAAGTGATGTGTGTCGGAAGAATTGATCCCGCTATGGTCTTAGATACCTTTGCTAAAGGCGCAGACGGCGTTCTGGTAATCGGCTGCCATCCACACGATTGCCACTACATCCATGGAAACCTTCAAGCGGAACGGAAAATTGAGATGCTGAAGAAACTTTTTTTACGAGCTGGTCTCGAACCAGAACGCCTTTGTTTGGAATGGGCTCATGCCTACGAAATTGAGCGCTTCAGAAAGATGATTGACGATTTCAGGAATGAGGTGATGGCGCTGGGACCGTCTCTTTTGTCTGCAGAAGGACTGAACACTAACATTCCTCTCAGAATAGAAGCTGCCAAAGCTGCAACAGAAGATTTTAGACTCAGAGTTTTGGTTGGCAGAGAAAAGGAGCTCACCGAAGAACAGAACGCGTATGGAGAGGAGATTTCTCAAGAAGAGTTCGACGAAATCATGGACGACGCCATTAGTACAGAATATGTGCGCAACAAAATCTACCTCATGGTGAAGAAAGAACCTCTTTCCGTAAAAGACCTTTCCAAGCATTTGAACGTGGACTCTCAAACCGTTTTACGTCATGTAGTAGTTATGAAACAAAGAGGCTGGATCACGGTTGAGAGAGTGAAGGGAACTTCACCCCTATATACTGCTCTGGAGGTGGGACGATGAAGGCGAAGGTCGGAGCTGTTCTCGTCGTTGGAGGGGGGATAGCAGGAATACAAGCATCTCTGGATCTAGCAGACTCGGGTTTTAGAGTGTACCTGTTGGACGAGTCGCCCAGCATAGGGGGCACAATGACTCAGCTAGACAAGACCTTCCCGACCAACGACTGCGCCATGTGCATCCTAGCTCCTAAGCTTGTAGGGGCAGGAAGACACCCCAACATCTTTCTCATAACAAATTCTGCAGTAAAGGAAGTGGAGGGCGAGGCAGGAAACTTCAAGATAACCATAACGAGAAAAGCCAGATACGTGAATGAGGAGAAGTGCACCGGATGCGGCGTCTGCGCTCAGAAATGCCCTGTTGAAGCCTTAGACGAGTTCAACCAAGGTCTAGGGGAAAGAAGTGGAATATTCGTCCCATATCTCCAGGCGGTTCCGCTAACGTACATAATCGACAGAGAAAAGTGCATTGGATGCAAAACGTGTCAGGAAGTATGTAAGGCCGGCGCGATTGAGTACAACGATAAGGATGAAGACGTTACAATCAGCGTTGGGTCAATTATACTGGCACCAGGATTTGAAGAGCTTGACCCAAGGCTCAAAAGCGAGTATGGTTATGGCAGATATCCGAATGTGGTATCGAGCATTGAGTTTGAAAGAGTTCTAAGCGCCTCTGGACCTTACGGTGGAATTGTTATACGTCCCTCCGATGGCGAGGTTCCGCGAAGAATAGCATTCATTCAGTGTGTTGGGTCACGCGACGCTAAGCTCGGAAACAATTACTGCTCGTCAGCTTGCTGCATGTACGCCATTAAAGAAGCAATCATAGCCAAGGAGCATAACCCAGACCTCCAATGCACTATCTTCTTCATGGACGTACGAGCCTTCGGAAAAGAGTTTGACGCCTACTACACCCGGGCTGAGGAAGAGTACGGCGTGGAGTTTGTTCGATCAAGAGTTTCACATGTAGAGGAAGTTCCAGAATCTGAAAGCCTCATAGTAAGACACGTTATGAATGGCGAGCCCAAAGACGAGGAATTCGATCTTGTGGTTCTCTCGGTTGGGATGAGACCTCCTAAACATGTTGAGGAATTGGCCGAAACACTAGACATCCGACTCAACAAGTACAACTTCTGCTCCAACGAAACCTTCTCACCGTTAGAAACCTCTAGACCAGGAATCTACGTGTGCGGAGCGTTCTCCTCCCCAAAGGACATACCGGAGAGCGTTGCTCAGGCCAGCGGAGCCGCAGCCAAAGCGGCCAGCATCATCGCCCCAGAGAGGGGCAAGCTCACGGTTGTGAAGGAGCTCCCACAAGAAATGGACGTTTCTGGTGAAGAGCCTCGCATCGGGGTTTTCGTCTGTCATTGTGGCATCAACATAGGCGGCGTGGTAGATGTCCCAGAAGTCGTTGAGTACGCCAAAACCTTGCCGAACGTTGTCTATGCAGAGGACAACCTGTACACTTGCTCGCAGGACACGCAGGAGAGGATACGAGAGAAGATTGAGGAACACAACCTAAACCGTGTAGTTGTGGCTTCGTGCACTCCGAGGACACATGAACCGCTCTTCAGAGAAACCATCCGAGAGGCTGGACTCAACATCTATCTCTTCGAGATGGCAAACATCCGAGACCAGTGCTCATGGGTTCACATGCATGAACATGAAGAAGCGACTGAGAAGGCCAAGGATCTGGTGAGGGCAGCAGTCGCAAAAGCCCGCTTGTTGGTGCCGCTGCCGAAGCCGGTGATAGGCGTTACTCCCGGGGGATTAGTCATCGGAGGAGGCCTTTCTGGAATGACTGCTGCCTTAGAATTGGCAAAGCAAGGCTTCGAAGTTCATTTGGTCGAAAAAGGGGACGAACTGGGGGGACATCTGCGCCACATCCGTTATCTTCTAGGTTCTGAGGACCCCCAACAGCGGCTGAGATCAATCATCAGAGAGGTCACCCAAAATGAGAACATTCATCTCTACACAGGTTCCGAAATTTCCAATGTTGAGGGATACGTTGGAAACTTCAAGACGAGCCTTAACTGCAATGGAGATAAGAAGGAAATAAATCATGGCATCGTGATCGTGGCCACCGGAGCCATAGAATACAAGTCAACCGAGTATCTCTATGGCATTGACCGGCGTGTATTAACTCAGCATGAATTAGAGAAGAAGCTTAATGGAGGGAGCTTCAACGCGAAAACAGTGATGATGATCCAGTGTGTGGGGTCCAGAAATGGAGAACATCCCTACTGCTCGCGAATATGCTGCTCTCAAGCCGTAAAGAACGCTTCAAAGATTAAGGAACTCAGCCCTGAGACAGAGGTATATGTTCTCTACAAGGACATGAGAACTTATGGATTTCTGGAGGATTACTATCGTGAGGCAGCAAGCAAGGGAGTTTTGTTCTTACGCTACGACGAACAACACAAGCCAAAGGTCACCAAAGGGGGCGGAAAACTCAAAGTCTTAATGTGGGAACCCATCATAAAAAGCTGGATTCGAATGGAGCCAGATCTTTTGGCTTTGAGTGTCGCTACTATATCGAATCCAGACAACGAGCGTATTGCACAAATGTTGAAGGTTCCTCTGAGCAAAGATGGTTTCTTCTTGGAGGCTCACATGAAGCTACGTCCAGTGGACTTCGCAACAGACGGTATATTCCTTTGTGGGCTGGCCCACTGGCCCAAATCTGTCGAAGAGAGCATTTCACAGGCGTGTGCGGCCGCGGCTCGGGCAATCACAATATTATCAAAGGAAACATTGGAAGTAGAGGGCGCCATAGCACTCGTTAACGAAGACTTCTGTAGCGGATGTAAATTCTGCGAAGCTGTCTGCGAGTACAGCGCCATCGAAATGAAAGAATTGAACGGAAAGCCGAGGGCGCACGTTATCGAAGCTCTGTGTAAAGGTTGCGGTGTTTGTGGCGCCACTTGTCCGATGGGAGCCATATCAATGCTTCACTTTACAGATGACCAGATTCTTGCTCAAGTTAGGGCTGCACTAGAGGAGGAAACAGAATATGACTGAGTCTGAATCTGAACCCAAAATTATGGGGTTTCTTTGCAACTGGTGCTCGTACGCCGGGGCCGATCTGGCCGGCGTTAGCCGAATACAATATCCTCCAACCCTCAGAGTCGTAAGGGTTATGTGTAGCGGAAGAATTGACCCAATTTTCATCCTCGAAGCCTTCAGAAGCGGGGCCGACGGAGTTCTGGTCGCTGGCTGTCATCCAGGCGACTGCCACTATCTCTCGGGAAATCACAAAGCGGAAAGAAGAGTTCTCTTGTTGCAAAGAGTTTTGGAAGAGTTCGGTCTTGAACCTGAGCGCCTAAAACTGGAGTGGGTTTCTGCTTCTGAGGGAGATCGCTTCGCAATGATTATTAGGGACATGACGAACGAATTAAAGAAACTCGGCCCGAGTCCTCTGAAGGCAGGCGGTAAAAGTGGTATCTGAGACTGAAAAGAAATCAGAAAAAGAGAGGGAAGAGAGAACGGTGCTCAGAATAACCGATATGGATCCTAAGTTCAAATATGAGATCAGTAGGACTCCGGGCTCCGAAAAGATTATGCTATGTTTCCAATGTGGAACATGTACCGCTGACTGCCCCATCGCACGTTTTACCGATTCCTATAGGCCAAGAAAGATTGTTCGGATGGTACAGCTGGGCTTGAGAGACAAGGTCCTTTCAAATGACTCAATCTGGCTTTGTACAAGCTGCTTCACCTGTGTGGATCATTGTCCGCAGGATGTGGGAACAGCTGAGGTTGTTAGAGCCCTCCGAAATCTGGCTGTCAAAGAACGGCCCATGCCCCGTGTCTATGAGGAGCTTTCTTCCACTATTCTGAAAACAGGCTACGCATACGAGATTCCTCAACTACGCCTCAGAAAAAGAGAAGAGCTAGGATTACCTCCACTGCCAAAAGGCGATGTAGAGAGCATCCGCAAACTGTTCAAGGCCACTGGCTTTTCGGAAACGTTGGAAAGGGAGAAGGAATAGGATGGCGGAGCAAGAGCTGAAGTATTTGCTCTTTCTGGGCTGCGTCATCCCTTATCGCGTATCCAGCTATGAGATTTCCACCAGAAAGGTTCTGGACAAACTTGGCGTAGAATTGGTGGAGATGCCTGATTTCACTTGCTGTGGGCTTCCGCTTGATCCCGTCAACCATGAAATGATGTTGACCCTAGCTGCGCGAAACTTAAGCTTGGCGGAACAGCAGAACCTGCCCATCATGGCCCTCTGCAACGGATGCTTCGGCGTCCTAAACCACGTAAACAAGGAACTCAAGGAAGACAAAAAACTCAGAGAGAAAGCCAACGAATACTTGAAGGAAATCGGCATGGAATTCAAGGGAACCACTACGGTCAAGCACCTCGTCCACGTTCTAGCAGAAGACGTTGGATTCGAGAAAATGAGCGAGACCATCAAGAAACCGCTTGATCCTCTCAAGGTGGCTGTACACACAGGATGTCACGTGATGCGACCATCCAAATATGTGGGCTCAGACGACCCAGAAAACCCCACTCTTCTCAAAAACCTAGTCAAACTGACTGGAGCGGAATGCTTGAACTATATGGACGAGAATGAGTGTTGCGGCAACCCGATAATCGGTGTAAACAGTCAAATTCCGCTTCAGCTAGCCAGACACAAATTGAACAACATCAGCACCGTGGGCGCACAAGCCTTGATAACCATATGTCCCTTCTGCCACATGATGTATGACCTTCACCAACCGCGAATAGAGAGAGCCTTCAATGAAAAATTTGGCATCCCCGTGCTTCACTATCCTCAGCTTCTAGGGTTGGCTATGGGCATAGGTCCCGATGAGTTAGCCCTGAAGGAGCTTAGAGTAAACGCGTCGGAACTATTAGCCCTCTTGTAATTCTTATTGAAAAAACGAAATTTTCTTTTTTGCTCGAGCAAGACTTAAGGCAGTTCTAACTATGTTTGTCTAGGAGGAGGCGTTTGCTCATTGGAAAAAATCACCATGGCCCATGGTGCTGGCGGAACCGTCATGAAGGAGCTTGTTGAGAGCTACGTGTTGAAGAATCTCAGCGGGAGCCATGCCGAGGTTCCGCTGGAAGCTCTAGACGACTCGGCCGTGATCGACGGCATAGTTTTGCATTCTGATTCTCACGCAGTGAAGCCCATCTTCTTTCCCGGAGGCGACATTGGGAAGCTGGCTGTTGCGGGCACCGTCAACGATATAGCCGTGATGGGTGCTGAGCCAGTTGCGCTTTCGTCTGCTTTCATATTGGAGGAGGGCCTTCCGATGGCTGACTTGAATAGAATCTTGAAAAGCATTGCCAAGGCTTGTGAAGAGGCTGGAGTGCACATAATCACAGGAGACACAAAAGTCGTTGAGAGAGGGACTTTGGGCGGCTGCCTCATAAACACCTCTGGAATAGGAAGGCGAAGTGATGCTCTGGAGAAGAATATCAAGGAGGTGAAGAGGCATCGCTCCTTTGACGCGCGGTGGATTCTTGATTCCAACTTGAGGGATGGAGACAGAGTCATCATTTCAGGCACGGTGGGAGACCATGGATTAGCCGTGTTGTCAGCTCAGGAAGGCTACGATTTTGGAAGCCAAGTGGTGTCCGACGTGACTCCACTGAACAGGTTGATTATGCGCCTATTGGACGTGGGTGGAATCGTAGCTATGAAGGACCCAACAAGGGGCGGCTTATCCAACGCGTTAAACGAGTTCAGCGAGAAGTCAGGGGTTGGGATTCTGGTGGAGGAGGCGAAGATACCCATACGTGGGGATGTCAAGGCGGCCTGCGAGATGCTTGGCATCGACCCGCTGGATGTTGGCAACGAAGGAAAGGTTCTGATTGGAATTGTGCCTCAGAAAGCTGAGGAAGTCTTGGCTCTGTTGAGGGAGACCAAAGAGGGCAAGGATGCACAGTTGATAGGGAAAGCAACGAAGCGGTTCGATGAGGTTGCTCTTGAAACAGTCGTAGGTGGGAAGAGAATCCTCGCCCCTCCGATAGGAGACCCTGTTCCCAGAATATGCTGACTTTCAGGCATCAGGTCGCAAAAAAGGAACCGTTATATACGCTACACAACACGAGTTAGCCTCGAAAAATTGAGATCATGAGGGATGATTGATGAACGTTGTGATCCGCACAGATAAGTTGTCTAAGTATTATGGCAAGGGCGGCGAAATCAAAGCGGTGGACGAGCTTGATCTTGAAGTTTATGAGGGAGAAACGTTTGGTCTGCTCGGTCCAAACGGTGCGGGTAAGACGACGACGGTTCGCCTTTTGAACTGCATCATAAAGTCTACCAAGGGTACAGCGACCGTAAATGGTTATGATATTCTCAAGAAGGATACGGAAGTGAAACGGGTCACTGGCTTGCTGGCGGAGTCGCCTGGATTGTATGGGAAGCTCAGCGCCCAGGAGTTTCTCGAGTTCATGGGAGCCCTCTACGACGTCCCAGAGGATATTCTACCTGAAAGGATAGATGACTTACTGAAGCTGTTTGGGCTTCATGATAGGCGTGATTATCTGCTTGAAGGCTATAGCCGAGGCATGAAACAGAAAATCCTGATCGCAGCCGCCCTGATTCATGATCCGCCCATTTTGTTCCTTGACGAACCCACATCAATGTTAGATCCACGCGCAGCCCTCATGGTTAAGGATTTGATCAAGAAGCTAGCCGACACCGCTGGGAAGACCATCTTTATTTGCAGCCACATTCTTCCAGTCGTGGAGGAACTGTGTGATCGCATTGGCATCATCAACCAAGGCAAGCTCATCGCCCTAGGCACAATCGATGAAATCATCGCTCAGACTGGAACGAAGACCTTGGAAGACGCGTTCATCGCCATAACTGGCGGTATCGAGGAGAAGGAGCTTTTGGCATGGAGGGAGCAGAAAAGTGCCAGTGCCTAAATGGCTCGTGGTTGCTAGAAACGAATATCGGATTCACCTCAGCAGGATACGAAAGATTAGACCCTACTTTCCCTATCTCGCTATAGGACTACTTGCAATCTATGTGGCGTTCGTCGCGCCAAGCTTCGTCAGCCTATTCATCGGAGACTTCTTCTCTTTATTCCCGCCCCAAGCTGCTTTAGTGATGATCGTAGCCGTGATGCAGATCATGCTATTCATGATCTTCTTCTACTTCATCATACTTCCAATCACCTATACCTTAAAGGAAGTCCAAACTGGACAGCTGGAGATCTTTCTTGCAGCGCCCATAAAACCGGGCGACGTTCTGCTAGGTGAGTTTCTGGGCGTAATGCCTCTATATGCCATCGCAGTCACGGTGATCGCGGGCTTTTTCACCGCGGTTCTGAACCCTCTCGGGCTGGATTTGGCTCAGATAGCAATAATCATCATAACCTTCGTTGTCACATTCCTTTCTGCCCTCTGGATTGGCACCGTGGTCGCCGCTATCCTAAGAACAAGGCTTGGAAAGACAGCGCGTGGAAAAGATATTGGAAGAGCCCTTGCACTGATCATCGCTCTGCCCATGATCGCAGTGATGTACGCGATTATGGGAGGTGGTCTGATCAACGCCCTTTCCAATCCTGCGACGAGCGGGATGGTCAGAGCCGTTCTCGGCGTGTTGCCCAGTTCTTGGGGAGCGGAACTCATCGTTGGCTTCGCATCCAACCCAGGCAACATCAGCGCTGTTGGTTTTGAGACGCTGATTCGATTCGGTGGTCTTATTGTCTTTTTCATTGGGGTGCTGTGGCTAGGCGCAAGAGCGGCCAATCGCGCCTACAGCTTGGAAACTATTACGTTTGTAGCTTCGAGGGCTAAGCCCGACGGCGCCTTTTATAAAACCGTCAAATATCTGGGAGGTGGCGGACCGTCCGGTACGCTTCTGGTATCCGTCTTCAAAGACTATAGTAGGAGACTTGAAAACCTGTCGAAGATTTTCTATATGGTGGGGATACTCGTTTTGGTGACCATATTCTTCGGTGGTCCTGAGGATCCCGAAGTTGCCTTGCTATTGCCCCAATTCATACTGCCCTTGCTTGCGGCGTTTGTGGTCGGCGAAGTGACGCTTCGAGGGAAAGAAGCCCTATTCATCTATAAGAAAACACCGTCTGGTGTGGCAAGGCTTGTTAAGGCGAGGCTGCTACATGGTTGGCTGGTGGTTGTTCCGTTCACGGCGGTGATCTCAGTAGCTATAGCAGTCCTGAGCCCACAAACTACTTTTGTTTCTTTGTTGACTAACACCGGACTTGCGATACTAACCATTGCAGCGAACGTGGCTTTTGTTCTCGGCATCGCCCTCCTTAATCCCGCGTTCTCTGACAAATCGGGAAACTATGTGTTGAATCTGATAATAACTATGCAAGCGTTACCGTTCGGTTTGTTCCTAGTCCCTCTAGTCGTTTTTGGACGGGTATTTAATCTCGGATTGTATCATGTAATCTTCTTTGTCACTGTCCCGTTAAGCTGGCTAGTGGGGACTGTGTTCCTCTACCTTGGAAAAAGACGGCTTGGCAGAATCGAATAGTTCATCTAAAAGATGAGGTCAACCTTGAGATGAATCAAATACCCTACCAGACCATAGATTGGAACAGAAATTACTTCAGTCATCTCCCCGATTGACATTGACAAGTCTCCGAATGCAAAGAACCCTATTGTGAGAAGAAAAGCACCATACACAATTAACGATTTGAAGTTGTGAAAGGTCTCGGTTGTCTTCCATTTTAGGCGTATCCCCAGAAGAAACGCTCCGACGAAGAGTGGAGCAAACAGAAGAAGAGCATACTTCTTATACCATGACAGATCTTCAGTCATAGCTCTTGTATCACCATAAATCTTCCTTCTTCTATAGATTGAAGGCAGGTCTGGAATGAAGCTGCTATAAACGAAAATCAACAGCCCTAAAAACATAGAATCAAGTGCATTTTGTCCAAAGAGATACAAGTCCAAGCAAATGTAAACCACGCTTGCGGGCAAAACAATCCATTCAAGAATTCTAGTCAATAGATGAAGATGCTGAAAAGTTTCCAATTTCATGGCCCATAAGGAGATTTTTTTCCCGCCCTTTCGGTTTACGCTTTTGAAGAAGCGCAACACCGCACCACAAACAACATCGTACATTAACAGAGGCGCTAATCTAAGAAACCTCTTGACCTTGGACGTTATCGGTTCCTTGTATGCATGCCGGTGCATATACTCAATGATAAACCGATGTGCCCGGACAACGATTCCCCTTCCTTTATTCCTTCTCGTCGTATTTTACCCCGATTCCCACACGCGTCAACATTGTTCAAACGCAGCTTCATATGCGTTTAGAACACAAATCTTCGAGACACACGCGCAAATAGAAGATTGTTCTAAAAATCACATAAACCTTCTGTAGTTATTGTATTTACTACACCTACCTCTAAAGATACATGAATAGTATTATTGCCTGCGCGTTCCTTCTTTGAACACTCACACTCTTTTTCGGAAGAGCAGCGCAACTCCTGTCAACGCGAGGGCTATGCCCACTACCTGTAGCACCTCGAGCGTTTCTCCCAAAATGGAAGCGGAAA